>CAUZHA010000004.1:0-75617 GCA_963579555.1 Planctomycetes bacterium UBA1146 | reverse complement strand
ATGAACCAGCGTTACGAGCGGCCGGCCGTTCGCCCCGCGCGCCTGGATAGTCGCTATCTGGGGGTCAACGATGCCGGGATTCCGGGCGTTGCGGAACAGGCCGCTGACCCGGGCACCCGCGAGCGAAAGCTCATCGGAGCCGACCAACAGAGTCTTTACCGGGGCGAGCCGGGCGAGGGCCGCGGAGACCCCCTTGACGATGCGCGCCTGCAGGTAGGCGACGTATTCCTTCGGGTAGAAGCCATAGATTCCGATGGTGTCAGGCGCCGCATGATTGTGAGACATCGCCAGCAGCAAGTGAGAGATGCCCCGCTTTCTGAGCTGCGCCTCGATCGGATCGACCTCGCTCTTGAGCAGGCCAAAGAGATCCGCGCCGACCATCGCAAGCTTGAGTCCGCCACGAGCGATCACCACACAGCGGGCCTTCAGTGGATCGTGAATCTTGTACTTTCCCTTCAGCCAACCAGCCTCCACGGGGCTGATGTCGAGTTCAAAAGCGCCCGCGAGCAGGTTTGGATCCGGCGGGCTGGAGGGCCGAGGCTGGGGGCCCTGACGTAAATGGCTAAGATCGAGATGCCTGCGATAGCCCGGGGGGACTCGGCGATAGCCGTGAGGAAAATAGGCCGCGCCAATGGTCTGCGAACGCGGAGAAAGGGTAAAGCGAACGCCCAGTCGACTGTAATCAAGAAGACGTTGCCCGCCAGGCAGAATCAGCTCAAACTCCGGCCGGCCCAGGCGCTGGCGAATCCTGTCGGCGCTCTCATATCCCCCGGGAACCGTTGCGGCCTCGATGGTGCCGATCTTCCCCTCTTTCCGGCCGCCGAAGAGATGAAAGGCATCGAATTGGCCGGCCTTCGCCTTATAAAGCATCTTCCAGTCATACCAGCCGCCCTCGTAAGTCGGCTGGCCGAGACGCCTGATCAGCTCGGCAACCGGCGTTACGCCCGGAACCAGCCCCTGGTAAGACACAGGCCCGGGACGCGAACCCGGCGCTGGCGCAACCCCTATAGCCTGGCCATCCAGGCTGGTCGTACAGAAAACGAGCCCGGCCACACCAACGCCCACGAAAACAATAAGATTTCTCATGAATCAAACCCGCCGAAGGAATTCAGACCGAAATTCTTGATTTTCCGGGCAAACAGGCTGAAGAGCGACAACTTGACGCATTACGACAATTACATAAATAATTATTATACCGTCACTTCTGTCAAGGCCCAGCGCGGAAGCTACACATTAGCTGTACTCGATACGATCCATGGTGATAATGGACCCACGACTTCATCCATAAGCCTTGAATGGATTCCGCATGGCCAGAAAAAAAACGACTAAAACACCTGAAAAACCCGATTCGTCGGGCCTTATCGAGGCCCTTGAAGAAAACGGGCCTGACCAGTTGAACTCCTTTCTTCTGGAGGGGGCCAACGATAAGATCAAAGAGGTGGTGCTTGGTTGCTATTGCTCCGAGCTGGTAAGTTTGCTGCTCGATGCGAAAAAAGCCTCCGTCAGGGCGTTTTTCCTCCGCGCAATCTCGGCCTGCAAGCGGGGCGTCACCCCCGTTGTGAGCCTCTACAGCTACAGGCTCTATCTTTCCAACCCGCTGCCCTTGTCCCTCAAGGGCTCTGATGGGGAGCTCCACACCAATTATTTCGCTATTCTCGGAGTTAACCTGCACGCAACCGACGACGAGGTCTCCGAAGCCTACACACTTCTCTCCAAGGCCCATGCCCCCGAAGCGTTCGCCCCTCGCCACCGCCTGATGGGAAACGAGCGCCTGGAAGAAATCAAGACGAGCCACAAGAGGCTCAAGACGCCCGAGGCGCGGCAGGAGACAAGGACCATCCTCTCCAGCCAGCCGGAGTCTTGCTTTCCGCGGCGTGATGCTCACTGGGCCGAAGCGGCCACATCCATGCTCAGCTGACAGCGCCTGGCGCTCCGGGCCAGATTCCTACCCATGAACCTCATACTCGCATCCAGCTCGCCGCGGCGACGCGAACTGCTCGACCAGCTGGGCCTCCCTTACGAGGCGCGCTCGCCTGACGGTGTCGATGAGTCGACAGTTAATGGGACGGCCTACTCCGTATGCCAGGAGCGCGCGCGGCTCAAAGCTGAGTGGGTCCTCTCCCAATGCGGCACTGAAGCTGACCATGTGGTCGTCGGCTGCGACACGACCGTGGCGCTCGTCAGGGGGGGCCGGGAAAGAACTCTCGGCAAGCCGGGAGATGAAGATGAAGCTCGAAAGATGCTCCGGGCGCTCTCGGGGTCGGTCCACCGCGTAGCCAGCGCCATCGCCATCGCCCGGGAAGACGACCCGACACGGGTGGCGGTGGAGATCAGCCACGTCACCTTCAGGCAGCTCACCGACGATGCTATCGAGACCTACGTGCGGACGGGCGACCCCCTCGACAAGGCCGGCGCCTACGGAATCCAGACCCGGGGGCACGACCTGGTCGCCTCGATCCGGGGCTGTTACCTGAACATAGTCGGCCTCCCCGTGATGCTGATGTGCGAAATGCTGGGGGTCGAGACCTCCTATCGCTGCCCCTGCGCAGGCCACCCGCTGCAGACCTGCGCGTCCGGCTGCGACCTGGGCGACGCCTGCGGCGAACAGGCTGACGATTAATTCTTTCCGTTTTTCTCCCGCAAAACTCCGGGCGAAAAAGGCGCGGCCTTTGAGCCGGCCCTGCGGCGCAGGTTGGCTCCAGCGCCGCGCTTGAAGCCGAAGGGGACGCTCATGCCGCCGCTCTTCTCGAGGCGCTCGTACAGCTCCTTGCGCATCTTCGCCACGGTGGCCGCATGCTCCCGAATGTGGATCAGGTTGTGCTGTTCAAGGGGGTCCGCGCTCAGATCGTAGAGCTCATCGGTGTCCCAGATGCCGTGATAAACGATCAGCTTGAAACGATTGCCGCGGAGAGCGAACACCGTTGGGGTGTGGGGGAAATTCCATTCCCAGTAATATTCATAGAGAAGGTATTGGCGCCACTGAGAGAGCGGCTGCTTGCCGGAGGCCAGGTCGAGAAAGCTGGTGCCGTCCATATAGGCGGGCGTCTTCAGCCCAGCCGCAGCCAGGAAGGTCGCGGCGATGTCGATGTTGGCGACGACCCCCTTCACCACCGTGCCGCCGGGAAAGAGCTCCGGGCAATGCGCCAGCATCGGAACCCGCATGGACTCCTCGTAGGCGTTGCGTTTGTCGATCAGGCCGTGCTCGCCAAAGAGAAAGCCATTATCGCCCATGTAGAGCAACAGCGCCTTCTGCTCGAGCTTCTTTTCGCGCAGCCAGTCGAGCAGTCGGCCCACGCTGTCATCGACTGCCGAGAGGGTCCGGCAATAATTGCGATAGTACTCCTTGACGTCCAGATCGCTGTGATAGGGGAAGTCTACGCCATGCCAGCTGTTGCGCTGGTTCTTGACCCACCTGGGCTTGCCGCGATAGTTCTCGGGAGTGTCAGCCTGGGTTGGCGGATCAGGGATCTTGGCATCGGCGTACTGCTCGGCGTGCCGCTTGGCCGGCTCAAACCGGGCATGAACGGCCTTGTGCGACAAAAAAAGAAAGAACGGCTTCTTGAGCGAACGGCCCTCGAGCCATTCGAGGGCGTAGTCGGTCAGCTCGTCGGTTATATAGCCCTTCTGGGGAACACGCTTGCCGTTGATGTTCAGCATCGTCTTCCGTTTTTTGGCTGGGTAATAATGGCCCTGGCCCCTGAAGCTCACCCAGTGGTCAAAGCCCGGACGGGGCGAATCGCTGCCGCCGCCCATATGCCACTTGCCGACAAAGGCTGTCTCGTAGCCGGCCCTCTGAAGAAACTGGGGAAAGAAGATCGTTCCCGGAGGCGCGAGATCATTATTGTCCACAACGTTATGATGGTGCATGAACAGGCCGGTGAGGATGGATGCCCTGCTCGGTGAGCAGAGAGATGTGGTCACAAAGGCGTTGGGGAAGTGGGCTCCGCCGGAAGCGAGCGAGTCGAGGTGGGGGGTCTTCAGAAACGGATGGTCAAGAAAGCCGATGGCGTCGTAGCGATGGTCATCGGCCAGAACGAAGATGATGTTCCGGGGACTCGCCCCCTCGATTTTCTCCAGCTCGAGGCCGCGCTGCTCCTCCTGGCAGAACGCCGCGGCCGGCAATAGAGCTGCCAGCACCCCCATCAAAATCAGATGCCGCCTTGTGAATTGGCTCAAGGAATCCTCCCGTTCATTGCGATGAAAAAATGTTGCTTCTCAGCCCGGATAACAGGCAACGCCCGGCGAGCAGCCCGGCCGGAGCTGTGCTGAATACTTTGAGTTGCGGCGACCGGCGCCGTCTCCGCCCGCGCAAGACCGCCAGGGTTTGGATTGCGGTCGGAACGGGCGCGATTCCCGACAGAGACTTCCAAGCGGACGCGATGACCCTTCTTAAACAGGTTGCTGGTGGCGCCAAGCTCGATCTCGGTTGACCCCGACACATCCGGCGGACCATCCCGCCGCAAGATGTGGCTGCGGATATTGTAGGGAGATCCAATCGGATAAACACCCACCGATTTGGCGATGACATCGGTAGCCGGGGTGGTCGTGATTACGTAGAGGGTCGCCTTCACATGGCCGGTCACCGCCGGGTCCCGCTCGAGCGCCTCGGTTGAATAAACCCGCACGTCCCTGTCCGCCACCACCGCGTTCTGGAAGGCGGCGGCGGAGCACTTGCCGGACATGAAGCCGGCGGCTCTTTTCCCGCCATTCTTCATGGTCCCCGCACGCGAAAATCAAACCCGGCGCTCGGCGCCGGACCAAGGGGCGGTAACGTTCTCCCTAGTCCTGTAATTCTCGAACATCCCCCTTGCCAGAAAACCTTAAACCTTTTCATCGAAGGGCCTTACGGCGGCCGTTGCCGGCCTCGTGCCTCATCCCGCTGTGCGTTGTATATTTCTTCGCCCAATTTGCGCGTCTGAAACGGATTGGGCGGTCTGAAACGAGGCGACGAGCAGAAAATGCCCTACGAAATCACCAGCTATGGCAATACGGCCCCGGCGCACCTTCCGAGCGCCGGCAAGGACAGCCCGTTTTCTGTCAGCCACCTGGCCCTCCAGGTGGTATTGACCTGCCTGGTCTTCTATCTCTGGTCATCTCCCCTCGTACAGCCGATCAAGCTCATGGTGGTCCTCTTCCATGAGCTCAGCCACGGCATAATGGCCCTCTTTACCGGTGGAAAGATCATCGAGATCCTGATCACCGCAGACGAAGGCGGCGCCTGCGAAACTGAGGGCGGTAACGCGGCCCTGATCGTTACCGCGGGCTACCTCGGCAGCATGTTCGTTGGAGGAATGATCCTCTACCTCTCGCGGGCGCGGCATTTCGTGCCCCTGGTCTTCGGGCTGCTGACCCTGATTCTCGTCGCCGCCATCACCACGGTTATCCGCGACTCCTATTCCAGGACCTTTGCCTCCGGACTCGCGGTCGCCTTTATCCTCTGCGGATTCCTGGCTCCATCGACCCTGGGTGTCCTCCTGCTGCGCGCGATAGGAACCTTTACCTGCCTCTATTCTATCTTCGACATCTACTGGGATATCCTTGCGGACCAGGGGGCGGCCTTCAACCAGAACGACGCCATGGCTTTCTCCCAACTGACCGGAACCGAGCCGCAGGTGGTCGGCGCCGCCTGGCTGGTAGTCTGTCTCGTCTTCTTCCTCGTGGTCCTGAAAAACGTTCTCCAGTCAGAAGACGAGCTCCCGGTGCCGGAAATGGCGCGCGAGGGCGAGGCCTTCAATCTCCCCGCGTCCTAATCCTGGGCCTCCCATTCTCCATCCGGACCCTGCTCAAGAGCGCCCCAGCCCTTCTGCTCGATGACGGAATGGAAAGCCGCCGGCAGCGGCGCCTCCAGGTCAAGAGGCCGGCCCATCACCTCCTCGGGGAGCCCCACCCGCCAGGAATGGAGCAGGAAATAGTCTATGCCGAAACGCTCCCGGAATTGCTGCGCAGGCTTCGGCTTTCCGTAGCGAAGATCTCCCGCGAGCGGACGACCCGCCCTGGCCATCAGGGCCCGGATCTGGTGGGTCCGGCCGCCCTCCGGCCGAACCTCGACCAGGCTCATCCTCTCATCTCCACGCAGGCGCCGGTAGCTCAGACTGGCCGGCAGGTAGCGATAGTTGCCGCGAAGCTTTGAGCGAATCTTCCCCTTCAGCTGGCCGATGGCATCCATCGGGCCGGCAACGAGCGCGAGATAGGTCTTTGAAACGGCGCGCGCCTCGAAGGCGCGCTTCGCGGCGCGCGCGGCGGAGGTCTTGACCGCAAGCAGCAGGACCCCCGAGGCCTCCAGGTCGAGACGGTGAATCGGATGGATCTTCTTCCCCGGACGCACATCGAGCAACCCGGGGTTGAGGCTGATCCATTCGCCGAGGAGGTCCGTCAGGCCCGTATCATGGCCGGTCCCACGGTGAACCGGAACCCCCACAGGCTTATCAACCGCGATGAGGCCGTGGCCGTGAAAGAGAATACTTTGTGGATCGAATTCCTGGTCCATGGTTCGCGAGAGCCTACTGGCCAAAATACAGCCCGCCATTCACATGAATGACATCGCCGCTGATGTAATCGGCATTCGGCGAGGCGAGGAACGCGACCGCGCCGGCCACATCTTCATTCGTTCCCGCGCGAGCGAGAGGCACGCCGGCCACCAGCTTCTCAAACATCTCCGGCGGGGTGTGGTCCTCGTGAAAGCGGTTGTCGATGATCCCGGGCGCAACGCTGTTGACCTGAATGTTGCGCCCCCCGAATTCCTTGGTGAGCGTCCGGGCAAAGTTCGAGACCGCTGCCTTCGCCGGACCGTAGTGAGGGGTTGTCGGCGCGCCTCCATTGTGGCCGGCGACCGAGGAGATGTTGATCACCTTTCCTCCGCCATGCTCGACCATGACAGGAACGATCGCCTGGCACAGCAGCACTACGCTGGTGAAATTGAGCCGCAACGTCTCGGCGAGCAGCTCGGGGTCGAGATCGGCCAGGAAGGCGCGGCGGATCATTCCGCCGGCGTTATTGACCAGGATGTCAACGCGCCCGTTCCCGAAATCGACCGCGGCCTCTTTGAGCGCAAGGATGTCATCGGGCTTCGTCACATCCGCCCTTACCGCTACGGCCCGGCGGCCGAGAGCCTCGATGTCGGCAACGGTCTCGAGGGCCGATTCAGCGCTGGAATGGTAATTGACCACGACATCTGCGCCGTTTGCCGCCAGCTCCAGGCAGCACCCCCGGCCGATGTCCCGGCCGCCACCGGTGACCAGGGCAACCTTGCCTTCGATTCTGAAACTCATCTCGCCTCCGGAAAAATAATGACAAGTTGATTTTTTTCATTCTGATGGAGGCAGGACCTGCCGGCCTCCGAGCGAACAGATCTTGGCGGCCCCAGTGACTACGGCAAGTAAAATCCGATTCTCCAGTCCCGGCAAGACCGCCGGCCCCGCCGCCTGCGGCCGGGGAGCTCCGTCCTGAACATGACCCCAGACCCCAGCTCAAGCTATTCGCGCTATACCCGCGTGGGCTCCCATCGCAGTGTCGACAGCTTTCGTGGGCATCTTCACGGACTCTGCCCGGATGTTCCAGTCGACAGCGAGATCCTCCGCGCCCCCGAGTCCCCCCTGGCGAAAGACCTGGAAATCTGCGGAAAAACCGCCTCGAACCGCTGGATGATACAGCCCATGGAGGGCTGGGATGGCACCGAGGACGGCAATCCTGGGGAGCTCACCCTGCGGCGCTGGCGGCGCTTCGGAATCAGCGGCGCCCAGCTGATCTGGGGCGGAGAGGCGGTCGCCGTGGAAGCGGAGGGGCGCGCGAACCCCAACCAGCTGGTCATCGCCGACCACACATTGGCGGGCATCGAGAGGCTCCGCGGCGTTCTCCTGGAGGCCCATCGCGATCGCTTCGGCTCGACCTCGGAGCCCATTGCCGGGCTCCAGCTCACCCACTCGGGACGATTCGCCCGGCCCGGAAAAGACGGAGGCGGCCGGCCAAGGATCGCCTTTCGTCACCCGCTGCTGGATGCCCGCGTCGGCGTGACAGACGATTCGGCGATCCTCGACGACTCCGAGGTCGAAGGCCTCATCGAGAGCTTCATCGCGGGCGCCGTCCGCGCCAGGGAGCTGGGCTTCGACTTTGTCGACATCAAGCACTGCCATGGGTATCTTCTGCACGAATTTCTCGGAGCCCATACGCGGCCCGGGCCCTACGGCGGTTCGCTTGAAAATCGCACCAGGATTCTGCGCGAGATCGTCAGCGGAATCCGGCGGGAGGCCCCGGGCCTTCATGTCGCGGTAAGGGTCAGCATTTTCGACAGCATACCCTTCCGCCAGGGCGACGCGGGCGAGGAGGGTGTCCCGGAACATTACCCCGAGGGGGAGCCCTATCACCTTGGATTCGGAGTCGACATGGCCAATCCCGTTGAGCAGGATCTCTCAGAAGGACACGCCTTCCTGGCGCTGCTCGAGGAGCTCGACATCCGGCTCGTCAACCTCTCCGGCGGAAGCCCGTATTACAACCCCCACCTGCAGAGACCGGCTCTCTACCCTCCATCGGACGGCTATCTGCCGCCGGAGGACCCTCTCCGAAGCGTCTCCCGGCATCTGCAGGCCACTCGCGCCCTCAAGCAGAAATTCCCCGGGATGGTGGTCGCCGGCTCGGCCCTCTCCTACCTGCAGGAGTACCTGCCTCATGTCGCCCAGGGTCTCGTTCGCGACGGCTGGATGGATCTCGTCGGCATCGGCCGCATGGCCCTGAGCTACCCCGACCTGCCAGCCGATACGCTAGAGCGCGGCGAGCTTGCGCGCAAGCGCATCTGCCGGACCTTCAGCGACTGTACCACCGCCCCGCGCGGCGGCCTGGTCAGCGGCTGCTTCCCTCTCGACGAAGCCTATGGCTCGCTCCCCGAGGCCGAAGCCCTGCGAGAACTGAAGAAAAAGCCCCGGGAATAAACCGTCGCTCAGCTCTCTTTCGAGGGCGGCTTGCGGAGCAGGCTGTAGTAGCCGCCATCGGCATCGACGCGATGCGGAAGAAAGAGCCGGGTTTCCAGCTCGACCAGGGATGGATGGCGGCGAAGCAGCGCTGCCACACGCTCCTCGTTCTCCTGCGGCTCGATCGAACAGGTTGAATAGACCAGGCGTCCGCCGGGGCCAAGATGTCGAACGGCGGCATCGAGCAGCCCATCCTGCAGGACGGACAGAGAATCGAGATCCTCACGCCGCACCCGCCAGCGCGCCTCCGGGCGCCGGCTAAGCACCCCGGTATTCGAACAGGGCGCATCAACGAGGATGTGGGTGAAGCTCTCTCCCAGATCGATCGCCTCCGGCTCCGCGGGCACGACAGCCGTCTTCCAGGCACCCTCGAAACGCGAGAGGTTGGCCACCACCAGCTCCAGCCGTGACTCGCTGCGGTCCGTCGCCAGCAGGGAGCCCCCATCTCCCAGGCCTTCGAGCAGCTGGGCCGACTTCCCCCCGGGCGCCGAACACAGGTCCAGCACCCTGGCGCCGGACGGCGGAGCCAGGGCAGCGCCGGCCTGGATGGCGGTCAGGTCCTGGAACCGGATCCAGCCCTTCTCCAGGGCCTCCGAGGGCCCGGGACCGCCGGCGGCGAAAAGAATCGTCCGCTCCTGCGGTCCTGCCTCGACCTCGAAACCTTCCTCTCCCAACGCCGCGATGACCTCGGCATCCGGCGGCGCGTGGATGGTAACCCTGGCGCACAGGCGCGGAGTACGATTCCCGGCAGCCAGCAGAGCCCTCGTCTCCTGGGCTCCAAAGCGGGAGATCCAGGTCTTCACCAGCCAGCGGGGATAGGAATACTTAACGCTCAGGTGGTCGACAAGATCGAGGCGGACCAGCGGCAGCACCGGGCGGCTGAAGTGGCAATAGCCTCCCCGCGAGGGCAGGATGTTGGGATCATCAGGCTCAGCCGGATCATCGGTGGTCTTCCTGGTGATGTCAGCGATGAGTCGATGGAGTACCGCGTTGACGAAGCCTACGTTCTTTTTTCCAGCCCCCTCAAGAGCCTTCATGCCCTCGAGGGTCTGGTTTACCGCGGCGTGCGCGGGAACGCGGTTGAGGTAGACCAGCTGGTAGGAGCCCAGCCGCAACGCCCAGCGCACCGCCGCGACCTGGCGATCCATAGGCAGCTTGACGTAGAGCTTCAGGATCCGGTCGAGCGTGTTCTGGTGACGCAGCGCCCCATAGGAGATCTCCTGCAGAAGATGCCGGTCACGGCGCTCGAAGCTACCGATGCGCTCCGACAACAGCTCATCGACAAACCGCCCGCCGCTCTCAGCTTCACACAGCAGCTCAAGAGCCGCCCTTCGCACCGCGGCGTATTCCTTAGCCGGAAGCTCCTGCCGGGACTCTTCGTTCATGGACTCTTCTCCAAAATTTCCTTAAAGCGGTCCCCCGCCTCAACCGGGTTGCCGCGCATATAAGCCGCCGTATCCATGACAGGCTTTCCTTCTCGCTGCAATTCAAGAATCCGGAGAGCGCCGCCTGAGCAGGAGACCGAGAAGCTCTCCGCATCAACTCCGCACACGACCCCCGGGTCCGAAGAAGACGCCTCCTTGTCACACGGCGCCGCGCGAAGAATGCTGACCCTCTTCGCCTTTCCCTGCAAGGGAACGAAGAATCCATGAGCCAGGGGCCACGGGTTCATCGCGCGGACCAGGTCATGTACACCGGCCGGCGACCGATTCCAATCGATGAGCCCATCGCTTTTTTTCAGCTTGGGCGCCAGGGTCGCCCGGGTCTCGTCCTGAACAGCCTCCACGGCCTCTCCTGCCGCTATCAGCGAAAGCTGCTCGAGCAGCAGCTCGGCAGAGAGTGTCGCGAGTCTCCCCTCGAGCTCGGCAGCCGTCTCCGCGGGGGCGATCGCCGTTCGCGAGCAGGCCAGCACCGGGCCGCTATCAAGCCCAAGCTCGATCCGGAACAGCGTCACCCCCGTTTCGGTGTCTCCGCCCAGCAGGGCGTGCACCACCGGCGCGGCGCCACGATAGGCCGGCAGGATTGAGGCGTGCAGGTTGAAGGAGCCCAGCGGCGGCAGGGAGAGGGCCTCCTCTCTAAGAATTTCACCGTAGTCGGCGACGATGAAGACATCCGGAGGCCGTATCCCCAGCTCCTTGCAAAACTCGGCGGTGTTCACCGAGGTCGGGGTGCGGCAATCAAGTCCCAGCTCGAGAGCCCGAGACTTTACGGGGTTCGAGCGCAGCTGGTGGCCTCGGCCCGCGGGCCTGTCAGGGCGGCTGATGACATCGCAGAGCTCGAAATCCGGCCCGCCGGCATGGAGGGCTTCCAGCGCGGGAATCGCAAAAGGCCCCGAGGCAAGGAGAGCGACCTTCATTCGGGCTCCCCGCCTTCATTCGCTTCGGCCGCCTCGGCCTCATCTCCGCTCGACCCGGCGCGGGCTTCCGCGAGAGCTTCCTCTCCTTCGCCCCGAAGCAGATGCTCCTCGGCCGGCTCCGCCCCGGCGGACTCGTTGTCCTCGGCCTGGAGGCGCTCGATTTCTTCATCGGTTCGACGCTGAACCCGAATTTCGGACCCGGGCTCGTCCTGGGTAATGGTGAGAAGGTGCTCCTTGGCCAGCTCGAGGACTGCGATGAAGTAGCCGACGGCCTCGCCTCTCGTCCGAGCCCCCTGGAACAGGTCCTCAAAAAGACAGCCCCCATCGGGAGCTGCATGGAGAAGCGCCTTCACCTCATCGATGAAATCCTCGATCGGGCGGTCCTCGAGCATCACCTCGTGGGGAACGCGCTGTGCGATCACGAGCTGGATCCGATGGAAGGCCGTGAGGAGATCCCAGACATCGGTGTTGCCAAGCGGCAGCGGCTCCGTCACATCTTCGGCATCGATATCCAGCTCCTGTCGAGGCCGCACATAGCGCCGCTTGTGCGAATCCATCTTCTTCTCGAGCAGCAGCGCGCGCTCCTTGAATTTCTTGTACTCCAGGAGCTGCTTTACCAGCTCCAGGCGGGGATCCTCGTATTCCTCGTCTTCGTCTTCGAGCACCTCGCGCGGCAGCAGCAGCTTGCTCTTGACCTCCATGAGGCGCGCAGCCATGACGAGAAACTCGCCGGAGACGTTGGGATCGATATCACGCAGGAAATCCAGGTGCTCGTGATATTGCTCGATCACCTGGGAAACGGGTATATCGAAAACATCGACCTCGTCCTTCCTGATGAGATAGAGCAGCAGGTCAAGTGGACCACTGTAGGTCTCTACCGTTGTGCGAAAGTCCGGATGGGGAGTGGCCATCGGTTCTTTTCCTGTCAAGACTCGGCCAGCCGACCAGCCACCACCTGCAGGGCCTCATCGATCTTGATACGCTCCTGCTCCGTGGTGTCGCGATCGCGAATGGTAACCGTTCCATCTTCGAGAGACTGGCCATCCACGGTCAGGCAATAGGGCGTACCCACCTCGTCGTGACGCGCGTAGCGCTTTCCTACCTGGTGCTGCTCATCGTATTTCGCATTGATCCCGGAGTTGAAAAACTGCTGCACGATCTCCCGGGCAAGCTCGGGCATTCCATCTCGCTTCACCAGCGGCAGGACGGCAACCTTGTAAGGCGCCAGGCGGGGATGCAGCTTGAGCACCCGGCGGGTCTTCGCATTGCCCTTGGCGTCGGGCCTTGGGCTGTCGTAGCAGAAGGCGTCGAGGAGATACATGAGCGTGGTCCTCGTGGCGCCGGCCGCCGGCTCCACCACGTAGGGGGTATAGTGGACGCCCTTCTTGCCCGTCTCCGGGTTCTCCTTCTCCTGGTCGAAATAGGTCAGCCGCACCCCGGAGCTCTCGGAGTGTTTCTTGAGATCGTAGTCGGTACGGCTCGCGATCCCTTCAAGCTCTCCCCAGCCCCAAGGATAGGCGTACTCGATGTCATAACAGTCATCGGCATAGTGGGCGAGCTCGTCCGGCTCATGCTGGCGAAGGCGGAACTTTGACGGATCGTTGGCGTAGCGCTGGTACCAGCCCAGACGCTTATCCTTCCAGAAATCCAGCGCCTCCTTCTGCGTACCCGGCTCGACGAAGTACTCCATCTCCATCTGCTCGAACTCGCAGGACCTGAAGATGAAATGCTCGACCGTGATCTCGTTACGGAAGGATTTCCCCATCTGGGCGATACCGAAGGGCACCTTGAGAGAAAGGGCCTGCTGGATATTGGCGAATTGAACGAACATCGCCTGGGCGGTTTCGGGCCTCAGGTAGACGGCGTTCTCGCCGATCTTCCGCTCGATGAGCTCCCGGGCCTCATCCTGGGAGAGCGTCTTGCCCTCGATGGCCTTCGCCAGCTGCTGGACCGGATCGACCGGTCCGAGACTGGTGCGGAACATGAGGTTGAACTGCCTCTCGTCGCTCAGGAAGGGACTGCCGATCTCCGGGCTCACATAGCCCCTGTAGGGGAAGCTCTCAACCGCCTCCCCGGAGTCGTCCGGGAAAAAACCGAAGGTCTCTTCATCGATCACCTGCAGCCCCTGCAGGGTTTTGCCGCCACGCTTCAGCTCGACACCGAAGCGCTCCTGGATGGCCTTCTGGTAGGCCTTCGCCTGGCCCTTGTCGGCGCAGGTCAGCGTCAGCTCATCCCCCGGCCCGGGCCGGGGAGCATTGTCCGCTCGAAACCGCTCCTTGCTGACCAGGCAATCGACCAGAGGATCGGCGAAGCCTGCCAGGTGCCCGGAGGCCTTCCAGACATCCGTGTGCATGATGATCGAGGCATCGAGGCCCACGACATCCTCTCGCTCGTGCACCATGGCCCTCCACCACTCATTCATGATGTTCCGCTTGAGCTCGACGCCCAGCGGGCCGTAATCGTAACAACTCTTGAGTCCCCCATAAATCTCACTGGACTGGAAAATGAAACCTCGCTGCTTGCACAGTGAGATAATCTCCTTCATGAGGTCCACTTCGTCTTCGGGGGCAGCCTGTGAATCGTTCATTCGATCCTCGAAATCCAATCTGAATAAAACCGGGAAAACGTTTTGAGCAAAAGAGTTGCGTCAGGAACGTGATTATTTATCTCAATCCCTCCAAGTCAACCTATATCAATCCCCGGATCAGGCCAGCCCGGCGATGCCAGGGCGAGGCTTGAACCCCCCATCGCGTGGAACCCCTAGGCGCCGAAAGCATGCGAATCCGCGGGTTTCTCGGCGGTAAGTGTCTGGAAATCACCTTCGGCATGGACTAATCTTGGAGGTTGCCGATGTGTTGATTCGGCCTGGGTCTTGCTGGCGTGGCTGAGCTTTTTGTTTTTTGCCGCCGCCCTCAGCGAGTTTGATGTGTTTGAACCATTTCAAAAGACACTCGCCGCCCTCTCTAGGGCAAGGGTCTGTGTGTATTTCCATATTCAATGGTTGGGAGGTTTCGATGTTCCATTGTCGGATGATATCTCTATGTCTCAAGACTCTCGTGGTCTTGTTGTCTGTCGTCTTCGTATCCCCTGCGGCACGAGCGCAGACCGACGACAACGGCTTCTTTACAGAATACCTGGTTGCCGCCGCCTATGCCGGGCCGGGCTGTAACCCGAACCAGCTGGTCACCGCCGACTTCCTCTGCGACGGCGACAGCAACGAGAACAACATCGTCCCCGAGGAAGGGCTCATCCTGATGGCCCCGGTCCTCGAAGCCGAAGATTGCGCGGGCGGCAGTCAGCCGGCCCTCTTCGGAACCTTTCACCTCAACACTCTGCTCGATCTTGACGGCAACCTCCCGATCGTCGTCCAGATGACCGAAGGCGACCTCCTGAACTTCGAGACGCTGGCCCCCGGCGCCGACAACGCGATGGGCTACGCCTGGGTCTACGTCGAGAACATAACGGGCTCTCCTCTCGACCTGAGAATGGGTATCGCCAGTGACGACACCATCCAGGTCAAGGTCAACCGAATCGAGGTCTTCAGCCTCGGGGTCTGCCGCGGATGGGGCGGGGCGGGAACCACCCAGAACGACTTCCCGGTAACCCTTCAGCCAGGCGGCAACCTCGTCCAGTTCAAGGTCTGGGACGGCGGAGGCGGCTGGGGAATGCGCGCCCGTTTCGTAGAGCCTGTCGGCTGCGAAAACGTTCGCAGCGGCGAGGGACAGATCGAGGTCGGCGTCGAACCGATCGAGCTCTGGCAATCGCCCGCCGAGCGCTCACTCGAGGCCGATGGAACCGCCCCGGGGGAGGTGACGATCAACGTGTCCGTCTCGATCGATGCCGATGGCGCCTACAACCTCGAGGAGAACTACGACCGGGCCTGGGCCGCCAGCGACATCGATCCCGAACCCACCGCCAACGAGCCCGGGCGGCTCTACTGGGAAGGCATCACCACCGCGACCGTAAGCTATACCCTGACCCGCTCAGGCGCCTGGACAATCAGCAATTTTTCAGGCACGGCGACGATCGACGACAACGAGATAACCGTAGGCGGAACCTCCGGCCTCTCCAGCGGTCTCGAAGGGTATGTTGGCGAAATTCTCGTGACCCCGGCCTATACGATGTCCGGCGGCGTCCAGGGCTGCACTATCACAGTCGACCAGATGGACGGCCCCTGGATTAACGATGCCGATGAAATTACCGATGAATGGATCATTCCCGAAGAGGGCCTGATCTTCGGCATTGATTACGAGGGCGAGAGCCAGATCTCCGGGGTCGGAATCATGAGCCCCGAGGCCGAGGCCCTCTTTGTCGACGCTCCTGGCGACCCTTTCAGTGAATCCATCCTCGTTCGCGCGACCTCCGCGGATGGCTTTTATGACTTCCAGCGCGCCGACATCTTCGGAATAGATGTCGAGCAGGTGATGTGCGCCGCGTTCTTCTACGCGGTCAACGCCGGCGACGAGCCCATCCAGGTAGGCATCGGCTTTGGCTCCGACGACGCTGGCACGGTGCGCGTCAACGGTCGCCCGGTGATCACCACCCCGCGTTGCGCGGGGCACCCCGGCTTCACCGACAAGGGCATCGCCCAGCTGGACCCCGGCAAGAACCTCATCTCGGTCTATACCTTCGAAAACAGCGGCGGCTACAATATGTGCATCCGCTTCGAAGATGAGAATTTCGAGCCTCTCCCCATCCCGACCACGATCGACCCCACCGGCTACGAGCCGGGCCCGGATGCCCACCCCGAGCCGGAACCCGTGGGCGGCGGCGACGGAGAGTTTGAGATTATCAACAGCCCGTTTATACGACAGGTCCTCATGACCCCGGCCTACACGCTGGCCACCTGGAACGGCTGCAACATACCTATCGACGTTATGGCCACGGAATGGGTCAGCGACGTCGATGGAGAGATCGCCGACGAGACCATCATCCCCGAAGACGGGCTGATCTTTACGCCGGACTATGGTGGCCTCGCCCCGGAAATTAGCGGGCTCACCAACCTTGGCGTGGCGGCAACGGAAAGATTCTGGGCCGGCGCCGACCCCTTCACCGCGGAGTCGGTGCTGGTGCCGGTCTCCTCGCCCAACGGCGTCTATGACCTGGAGGGCGGAAACGCCTTCCAGGCGAACGTCGAGCTGTGCATGTGCGTGGCCTATACCTATGTCATCAATGACTCCGATATCGGCCGCTGTATCCAGCTGGGAATCGGCTCGGATGATTCCATCTCGGTTAAGGTCAATGGCCGCCCCGCCGGCGCCTTCCAGCGCTGCGCCCCGCACAACCCGTTCTCCTTCAAGGTTCCTGTCTGGCTCGACCCGGGCAAGAACCTGGTCGCGATCGCCACCTACGAAAATGGCGGCGGCTACATCATGTGTGCCCGCTTTGAAGACGAAAATGGCACCCCCATAGACATGCCGCACACCATCGACCCGACGGGCTACGACCCTGGGGAGCATGAGGGCGCCGCTGACGGCTGCTCAAACGCCCCGGTCGATCCCGCGCCTTACCTGCGCGGCGGCCCCTCAAATGGCTTTATCACCGAGTGGCTCGTAAACGCCCAGCAATTTGAATCGGTGACCGGCGGAAACGCTCCCGCCCAGCCCTTTATCGAAGACTATGTCTCCCAGAACGGCGGACCGCCCGACATCGACAGCATCTACGAAGGCGCCATCATCGAATCGGGAATCTCCGGCCTCATCACCAGCGGCGTGCGCGACAGCGCCTGCGGTTTTACAACGCTGACCAGGGTCAGCGCCTACGACATCAATCCCGGCGACCCGGGCCTCTTCAACGGCGAGTCCTACTATGGCGGCGGCGACAACTACACCGCGGTCATGTTCGCCTTTGTCAACAACGTCAGCAATGACGACCTCCAGGCCTGGTTCGGGTTGGCGAGCGACGACGCGGCGACCCTCTACGTCAACGGAGAGGTGGCTGTGGAGTACCTGACGCCTCGCGGCTTCGGCGCCGCCAACGAAATCCAGACCAGGGCAACCTCGCCCGCACTTCTCGAGCCGGGCCTGAACCTGGTCATGCTGGGCTACAACGAAGCCGGCGGAGGATCTGGTGCTCGTATCGCTATGTTCAGCGACTCCTGCTTCAAGACCCCCTTCACCGAAGACGAGGTGTCGGTCAGCGCAGACAACCCCGAATTCGGCGGCGGCGAAACCATCGGCGCCAACCGCTCGATCGAGACGGCGAATTGCGATGGGATCTCTGTTATCACCATCACCTTCGAGATCCCCGGCGACCAGGCCGTGACCGTTACCGTAAATGAGAACCTGCCGGAAAACACCGTTGGCGAAAACGCCTCGGCCGGCGAGTTCAACGACGCCGGCTCGGCCCTCACCTTCACCGGCGTGGTAAGCGACGGCGACACGCTCACCTACGATGTAGCCGATGCCCTGGCAGGCTCGACCTTCTGCCTCGGAACGATCGATGACATGCCGATCCTGGGTGATTCCGTTCTCCGCGAGGGAGCCCCGCTTTGTGACTTCAGCGGAGAGCTCTACATCAACTGTGGAGGGCCCGAATTTGTCGACACGCTAGGCCGGACCTGGCTCGAGGACACCATCGAAAACCCGAGCCTCTACCTGGTGAGTCCCAACGTCCACACCGCCAACTTCGGCCTGGGCTTCACCGGCGTCGATGTCGAGGCCGATGAATACATCTTCGACAACGCCATCGAGCAGGACATCTTCCCCGCCGAGAGGTGGGATGACGGAGACGTCGTCTACGAGTTCACCGGGCTTCCCCCGGGAACCTACGAGGTTGTCCTCCTCTTCGCGGAGTTCTGCTGCAGCAATGGCTGTCAGGACATTGACGATCCGCAGCAGTCCGGCGGGGCCTGCCGTGTCTTTGATGCCTACATCAACGGAGAGCAGATCCTCGACCAGTTCGCGCAGGCCGTAGAGGCCGCCCGCCTCGTAGGAGTCGATCCCGCCGGAACGGCCGGCTATCGTATCGGCCTCTCCGTGGTCGAGCAGGTCACCACCGACGGGTCGATCGAGATCATGCTCGACGACCTCGGCGGAGGCAATCCGCCCGAGAACGCCGGCATCAAGGGCATCATGATTCTCGCCACCGACGGGCCAGCCCCGCTGCCGGACGAAGATTGCGTCAACGGGATCGATGATGACCGGGACGGCGACGTTGACTGCGACGATTCCGATTGCGCCAACCTCGCCGCCTGTCTCCCGGACGAGATCTGCGACAACGGCATCGATGACGACCGCGATGGAGCGGCCGACTGTGATGACACGGACTGTGTTGACGACGCGGGCTGTGCGGGCCCCGGAGAGACCACCTTCGTCCGCGGCGACTCGAACTCCGACGGCAGCGTCAACCTGACCGACGGCGTGATCCCGCTGCTGTTCCTGTTCTCCGGCGGCGCCGCTCCAGGCTGCCTGGATGCGACCGACACCAACGATACGGGCAGCGTCGAGATCACCGATGCTATCATCATCTTCAGCTGGCTGTTCTCCGGCGGGGCGCCCCCGGCGGCTCCTTCGCCGACCAGCCCGGGCTACTCCGCGGCCGACTGCGGCGTCGATGCGACCGACGACGGCATCGGCTGTGAGCGGCCTTCCCCGATCTGCGAGTAAGGCGGCCCTGGCGGGCTGAGGCCCGCAAGCTGAACCGGGCGGCGGCTCCCCGCGAGGGAGTCCCGCCCGGTTTTTTAATCCTGGCGGCTCAGCGAGATGACGCCTCCGGCCGGCCCGGACAGGCCGACGCCGTCAATCCGGGCTGGACTGAAGAACAAGAGCGGGTTAAATAGCGCCTATGCCTGAACATCACAATACCAACCGGCTGGCGGGCGCAGCCCTGGCGGCCCTGATCGTGGCTCTGCCGGGAAGCTTCGCCGCCGCCCAGAAGATCGCCTTCGAACGCTACACCCTCGACAACGGCCTGACGGTGATCCTCCATGAAGACCACCGGCTGCCCAGGGTGGCCGTCAATCTCTGGTACTACGTCGGCTCAAAGGACGAACCGAAGGGCCGCTCCGGCTTCGCCCATCTCTTTGAGCATCTCATGTTCATGGGAACGAAAAACGTCCCCATCGGTCAATTTGACAACATCATGGAGGGCGCAGGCGGCTCCAACAACGCCACGACCTCGAGCGACCGAACAAATTATTTCGAGAGTGGGCCCCGTGAGCTCCTCGAGCTCTTCCTCTTCCTCGAGGCAGACCGCATGACCGGGCTCTCCCGCGCCATGACCCTCGAGAAGCTCAACACCCAGCGCGGCGTCGTTCGCAACGAGCGGCGGCAAAGCTATGAGAATCGCCCCTACGGACAGCTGTGGCTCGAGGTCCCGGCCCTGATCTATCCAGCCGGGCACCCTTATCACCACCCGGTGATCGGCTCGCACACCGACCTCGAGAATGCCGCGGTCTCCGACGTCGTTGATTTCTTTGATGGCTTCTACTTTCCCGCGAACGCATCGCTCGCCATCGCCGGCGATTTTGCACCGGCGGAAGCCCGGGCACTCGTAAAAAAATACTTCGGCTCCATTCCCCGCCGAGCGAAAATCACCCGGACGAAGCCCCCGCCGCCAAGAATTGAGGGGGTGCTTCGCAAGACCCTGACCGACGCCGTCGAGCTGCCCCTGGCCTGCTTTGTCTGGCACTCCCCGGCCTTCTATTCAGAAGGCGATGCCGACATGGATATTGTCGCCAGCGCCCTCGCCAGAGGGAAATCGAGCCGCCTCTATCGACGCCTGGTCTATGACAAAAAGATGGCTCAGGACGTCTCGGCCTATCAAAGCTCGAGCCTGCTGGGCTCCGAGTTCATCATCCAGGTTTTCGCCCTGCCGGGAGCCGACACGAAAGAAAACCTGGAGCGCCTTGGCGCCATCGAGAGGGAGGTGGATGCCGTTATCGCCGAGCTCCAGGAAGGCGGCGTCACGGCGCGTGAAATCGGGCGTGCTCGGAATTCCACTGAATCCGCCTTCTGGTCGGATCTCGAGAGCCTCGAAGAAAAAGCCGATCTGCTCAACCGCTACCTGTTTCACTTCGGCAACCCGGGAGCTATTGAGCGTGATCTCGGGCGATATTCAAAGGTCACCGCCTACAGCACCTCTTCCTGGGCAAAGAAAGTCCTCCAACCGAACGGACGGCTGATCCTTCATGTCCTGCCCGAAGAAAAGAAGGGGGGAAAGCAATGACGGTTGCCGCGCGAAAGACCCTGGCCGGCGCTCCCCTGCTTGCCGTCGCCCTCCTTTTCGTCGGCTGCGCAGGCGGGGAAGGACGCGTAGCCATACCCATCCCGAAGACTTCAACCACGCCGGTCTCCCTTCCCGAGCCCGAAACCTTCAGGCTCAGCAGCGGCCTGGAGGTGTGGCTGCTTCACTCTGACCACGTGCCGGTGGTGGCCGCGTCCCTCATCGTGCGCTCCGGCTCATCCTTCGACCCGAAAGGAAAAGAAGGCCTCCTGTCGCTGGCCATGGACATGCTGGACGAAGGCGCCGGCCAGCGAAGCGCCTTGGGGCTCTCCGACGAGCTCCAGTTTCTCGGAGCCCGTCTCTCGATCTCAACCGGGAAGGACTACAGCTCGATCGATCTGCAGGTACTCCAGCGGAATTTCGCCCCGGCCTTCGACCTTTTTTCCGACGTCCTGCTGCGGCCATCCTTCGCAAGCAAGGAATGGGATCGGGTCAAGCGCCTGTCTCTGAACAGCCTCAAACAGCGCAGCGAACAGCCGACCCGCGTCGCACGGGTGGTGGGAGACCGGCTCTACTACGGCGATGAGCATCCGTATGCCCACCCCGGAGACGGCTACCTTTCAACCGTTGAGAACATCACGCTGGATGAGGTCAAAAAAGCTCGCTCGGCCACGCTGGTCCCGGGCAATTGCGTTCTTCTCATCACCGGAGACTTTGAGCCGGCCGCCCTTCGCGGCGAGCTGGAAGAACGCTTCGCGGGCTGGAAGGGCCCACCCGCCGCGCTCCCCGAAAAAGCCATCGACTCACCCCGCCCCCAGGAAGAAGGGCAGGAACCCTGGCGCCTGGCCGTTGTCGACAAGCCCGGGGCCGCGCAGACGGTCATCCGCATCTACCTGGAAGGGGAACCCTACGAAAGCTTGAGGGCTCCTGCCCTGACCCTTGCCAACACCATCTTCGGAGGAACCTTCACCAGCCGCCTGAATTCCAACCTGCGGGAGGAGAAGAAGATCACCTACGGCGCCCGCAGCGGGCTCGCGGCGCGACGCATCTGGGGACACCTGGTCGCCAGCTCCTCGGTGGAATCAGGCGCTACGGCCCTGGGAATATCCGAGTTCTTCAGGGAGCTCCAGGAGATGGGGCGGGGACGCCTGAAAAAAGGCGAGCTGCGCAAGGCCTCCTCTACCCAGCGCAGCCGGCTCATCTCAAACCTCCAGACACAGGTCGGCCTGCTCGGCATCTACTCAACCGCCGCCGCCCTGAACCTGGAGCCGACGGAGAGACGCGCCTTCTACGCCGCCATGGCGGCGGCCGGGAAGAAAGACCTGGAAGACATCTCGAAAAAGATCTACCACTGGGAAGATTCGCTGATGGTCCTGGTCGGAGACCGCGGCGTGATCGACCAGGCCCTCGCGGAGCTCAGAAAGAACGGGCGGGCGGAGGGAGGGGCGCCTCTCAAACATTTCCGTCTCCCCCCAACGAAATATTTCAGCCGTGAAGGCCTGCCCGCGACTCCCTCCACCGACCCTGAAAAATAGTCCGGAGGGGCGGCGAATGACGAAAAATCCTCTCGCGAACCCCGGGCAAGGCTCCAGCGCCCTTCGTTCCTTCGCCGAACACTTCCAGCTCGAGCGCGGGGGCCCGGAGGAGCTGCTCGTTGAAAGCGCCGCCACGGCGTTCGCCTCGCTTCCCTACGAAAACCTGACCAAGATCCTGAAGCACGACCGGGTGGGGGGCGCGGCCCGGAGGGGGCCGGAAGAGGTCATCGGCGACCACCTTCGCCTGGGAAGCGGCGGAACCTGCTTCTCCCTCACCGCGGCCCTTCTTCACATCCTGCGCGGACTGGGGCTGCATGCGGAGCCCATCCTCGCTGACCGCCACTACGGGGAAAACACCCATTGCGCGCTGCTGGTCTGGCTCGACGGGAACCCCCACCTGCTCGACCCGGGCTACCTTATCCTCAAGCCCCTGCCCCTGCCGGGAAACAAGGAGCTCGAGCAGGTGGTGCCCACGGTCTTCAACGAGGTCCTCCTGCGCCACCGGGATCAGGGGTCAAAAATCGAGCTGCACACCCGGCAGCAGGGAACGGTGAGCCATCGGCTGACCTTCAAGCCGGAGCCCGCGGAGGACCGTGACTTTCTCGATGCCTGGGACGCCTCCTTCGGCTGGGAAATGATGCGCTATCCTCTACTGACCCGGGTTTGCGACGGCGGCCAGCTCTACCTCCAGGGGGCCCGGTTCCAGCGCCGCTCCCGGAAAGAGGTGGAAAGGACAGAGCTCTCCGCGGCAAGGGACATCGCCCGCAACTTCGGCCTGGAAGAGGGCCTGGTGCGGCAGGCTCTTTCCGCCTTCTCGCGACGCGGAGAACATCATGACTGAAGATCATCCGGTCGAGCCCGTTAAGCTGCTGGTCGCGGCCCTCTGCTCGGCTCCCGAGGCTCTCGAAAGAAGCCTCGACGGCCTGCGCGCCCGCAGGGGCGACATCGACCACCGGGGTGCCGCGCGCCCCTTCAACCTGACCGATTACTACGAAGAAGAGCTGGGCGGCGGGCTCAAACGCACGATCCTCTCCTTCGACGCGCTCGCCTCCCCGGCCGAGCTGGTCAACCTCAAGCATGAGTGCATCGAGCTGGAACGAGCCCTCGCCGCAGGGCCGGGCCGGAGATCTGCCAACCTGGATGCGGGGTACCTCGACCACGGCAAGCTCGTGCTCGCCTCGCTCAAGCCGGCGGGCCAGAAGATCTACCTTGCCCGGGGCGTCTACGCCGACCTGGTCGCCCGCTACGGCGGCGGAAGGTACCAGCCTTTCGAGTGGACCTTCCCTGATTTTTCCGCCGGGGTCTACGATGAAGACCTCGCGGCGATCCGCCAGCGCTACCTCGAACAGCTTCGGCACTGAGCGAGCTTCTCGGGATTGCTGGATGGGCGCGGGGCCGAGCGAGTATCCTCATGGTTTCCGTTACACGAGAATAAAAGGTTCTTCCATGAAACCCATCCAGTCACTCTGTCTCATCCTGCTTGCCGCCCTCGCGGCACCCTCCGCAGATGCGGCCCTGCCCAACATTGTCTTCATCCTTGCCGATGACCTCGGAGCCGGAGATCTCGGCTGCTACAATAAAGACTCCAAGGTGCCGACGCCGAACATGGACAAGGTTGCCGCCGCGGGAATCCGCTTCAACGATGCCCACTCGCCCTCCTCGGTCTGCACCCCCACGCGCTACGGAGTCCTCACGGGCCGTTATTGCTGGCGCTCACGCCTCAAAAGCGGCGTCCTCTGGGGAGATGGAACGCTCCTGATCAACCCCGCGAGGCTGACGGTCGGCAAGCTCCTGCAGCAGGCCGGCTACGCCACGGGCGCCGTCGGGAAGTGGCACCTGGGCTTCGGCGCCGGGAAAAAAGCTGATTATTCGAAACCCCTTACGCCGGGAGCCAACGATGTGGGCTTCGACTATTTCTTCGGAATCCCCTCTTCTCTGGACATCCCTCCCTACCTGTACGTCCGCAACAATCTGCCGGTCAAGCCGCTGAGCACCAAGATCGCCGGGAGCGGCCATCGTCGGCAGAAGGGGGGCGGTTTCTGGAGAAACGGCCGGATCTCGGAAGATTTCAAGCACATCGAGGTGCTGCCCAGGCTGGCCCGGGAGGCGGTTGAGTTCATCGAGCGCTCCAGTCGCGAATCGGAGGGCAAGCCCTTCTTTCTCTACTTTCCCCTGACGGCTCCCCACACTCCGTGGCTTCCTGCGGATGAATTTCGCGGCAAGAGCACGGCCGGCTACTACGGCGACTTTGTCGTCCAGGTGGACCACGTGATCGGCCAGGTCACCGCCGCCCTCGAGAAGACCGGCCAGGCAGGCAACACCCTGCTGATCGTGACAAGCGACAACGGCTCTCACTGGCCGGTCGGCGACGTCAAGAAGTTCAAGCACGCCGCCAACGGCAACACCCGTGGGCAGAAGGCTGATATCTGGGATGGGGGCCACCGGGTGCCCTTCCTCGCAAGATGGCCCGGCAAGATCAAGTCTGGCGTCTCCAGCGACGAGACCATCTGCCTGACCGACTTCCTGGCGACGGCCGCCGCCGTCGTCGGCAAGAAGGTGCCGGCGAACGCCGGCGAGGACAGCTATAACATCCTGCCGGCACTGCTCGGCGAAACCCTTAAGAGCCCGATCCGCGAGGCGACAGTTCATCACTCCCTCTCAGGCATGTTCGCCCTGCGCCAGGGCAGCTGGAAGCTCATCGTCGGACGCGGCTCCGGCGGTTTCACCAACCCTCGCAGGATCAAGCCCAAGCCGGGCGAGGCGGCCGGCCAGCTCTACAACCTCGCCAGGGACCCGCGAGAAGAAAAGAATCTCTACCTCGAAAAGCCCGAGGTGGTCGCGCGGCTGAAAAAACTGCTGAACAAATACCGCAAGGATGGGCGCAGCGCCCCCTGAGAAGCCGGCAGAGGCGGCCCGGTCTCTTGGCGTGGCCCGCGGGCGGAGCGGCGGGTATGATATAAGGATCTGGGTTGTTTCCCGGGCCCTGGTCGGCCCGGCGGCTGAAGCTGTAGGTCTGTCTATGGAGATTCCCGTGTCCGGTGTTGAGGTCCTGAAAAGAGCGCTGCTGCTGTGCCTGCTGGCGGCCCCGTCATCACTGACCGCCCAGGAGATCACCTACCTGGATGCCGGCTCGAGCTGGCGCTGGCGCCCGGGACTCTCCGAGGCCTCCGAGCCTCGCGATGCCTGGAGGCTGAACGGCTTCAACGACGACGCCTGGTCGACGGGGCCGGCGCCCTTCGGTTATGGAGACCCCCCCTACGGAACAGACCTCGGCGAGGCCGACCCGCCGATGCGGAGCAACTACAGCTCGCTCTACCTGCGCCGCACCCTGGAGATACCGAACCCCGCGCTGGTGGTCGCGCTCGAGGCCTCCATCGATTTCGATGACGGCTTCATCCTGTGGATCAACGGCGTTGAGGTCGCCTCCGAAAATCCTCCCGGCGATCCAGCCTTTGATTCCCGGGCCGGGCGCAGCCACGAATCGGGGACCTACGACGTTTTCGACCTCCCCGCGCCTGCGGCTTTCATTGTCGCCGGAGAAAACACCATCGCTGTACAGCTGTTCAACTCCTCAGTCTCCTCAAGCGACGCGAAGTTCGACCTGGCCCTCATCGATCCCATCGGGGTGGACACGACCCCGCCCTCCATCGTCGGCCTGCTGCCCGGCTTCCATGCGCGAATGCGCGAGCTGCGCCGCATCGCGGTGACCTTCAGCGAGACGGTCTCGGGCGTCGATGCGGCGGACCTCCTCATCAACGGGGCCGCGGCCGACAGCGTCGACGGCGAGGCCGCGGGGCCCTATACCTTCCGCTTCGAGCAGCCGTCCGAAGGGGCGGTTACGGTCGGCTGGGCTCCGGACCACGGCATTCGCGACCTCTTCGTCCCTCCGAACGATTTCCCCGGCGAAGGCTGGGGCTACCTCATCGACCCGGACGCTCCCATCGGCCAGCTGGTCATCAACGAGCTCCTCGCCTCCAACCAGGGGGGGCTTCGAGACGAGGACGGCGACAGCCCGGACTGGGTCGAGCTGCGTAACCTGGGAGCTGAACCTGTCGAACTCGCCGGCTGGACGCTCACCGATGACCCGGCGGAGCCAGGCATGTGGAACCTTCCCCAGAGAGCTCTCCTGCCAGGTGAATACCTGCTGGTCTTCGCTTCCGGCAAGGACCGCTCGCCGGCGGAGGGCGAGCTCCACGCCGGCTTCAAGCTGGAGACCGAGGGTGAATATCTCGGCCTCTTCGACCCCAACTCCCCCGGGCAGGCCGTCTCCGAGCTGGCGCCGGCCTACCCGGCCCAGAGAACCAACCTGGCCTACGGCCGCACCGAGACCGGCCTCCCAGGCTATCTTGCCACCCCGACCCCGGGAGCCTCGAACGCCGCGTCGGAGGTGCTTGAGGGTGTCGTCGCTGAGCCGACAGCGAGCCATCCGAGAGGGTTTTATTCCGACGGGCTCTCGCTCGAGCTGAACTGCGCCACCGAGGAGGCGGGCATCTACTACACCCTGGATGGCAGCGAGCCGACCGAGAATGACGGCACCCGCTATTCCGGACCCATCGATATCTCCGGCACGCCCGCGGCGCCGGTGAAAACGGTCCGCGCGGCGGCCTTCCGGCGCGGGCTCCTGCCCTCGACGGCCACCACCTGGTCCTATATCTTTCCGGAGAGGGTGCTCTCGCAATCACGAACCCCGGGGGGCTTTCCCACGGCCTGGCCCGGGACCGCCGCCGACTACGAGATGGACCCCCAGGTCATCAACGCCGGCGACAACCGGGCGCTCGGCCTGCGGGCGCTGATGAGCCTGCCTGCCATCTCGGTCGTCGGAAGCATGGATGACCTCTTTGGCGCCGCCCGAGGAGTCATCGTGCATCCCTCCAGCTCCGGGCCATCCTGGGAACGCGAGGTCACGGCCGAGCTGATCCTCCCCGACGGAGATGAAGGCTTCCTCGCGCCCTGCGGCATCAGAGTCCAGGGAGGCAGCTCCACCGGCGGATGGAAATCGAAGAAGACCTCCTACCGGCTCGCCTTTCGCGGCGGCTATGGCCGGAGCAAGCTGAACTATGACTTCTTCCCCGGCTCTCCGGTCGACCGCTTTGACAACCTCGTCCTCGATGCTCACCTCAACCTGACCTTTACCCATCCAAGCCACGACCAGCGAGTCCGCAGCCAGTACGTCCGCGACATGTTTGTCAGCGATCTTCAGCTGGCCATGGGCTCGCTCGCTCCGCGCAGCCGACTCTGCAGCGTTTTTCTCAACGGGCTCTTCTGGGGCGTCTTCGACGTACACGAGCGCCCGGACAACGGCTACTGCGAGGAGCACCTCGGCGGAGACAAGGAAGAATGGGACATCTTCCGCCACACCGGCGGTACCGTAGTCGATGGCAATTCAGCGGCGTGGAACACCATGATGTCACGCGCGCGCGCCGGCCTGGGAACTCTCGCGAACTACAACGCCCTCCAGGAACAGCTCGATGTGCTCGACCTCGCCGACTACATGCTGGTGAACTTCTACACGGGCAACGATGACTGGCCTCATCACAACTGGTACGCGGGACGGCGCCGGGTGCCGGGAGGCGTCTTTCGCTTCTTCAGCTGGGATGCTGAGCACGTGCTCAAAGATGTCAACGTCAACCGTGTCGGAGTGAACAACAACAACACGCCGGCGGAAGCCTACAGCCGCCTGCGACAGAGCCCGGAATGGCGCCTTCTCTTCGCCGACCGGGTTCACCAGCACTTCTTCAACGGCGGGCCGCTCTACGTCAATCCCGAGGAGCGAAGCTGGAACCCTGAGCGGCCCGGCGAAAACCGGCCGGCCGCGCTCTACATGAAGCGCGCCGACCAGATCAACCTGCCGATGGTACTCGAGGCTGCGCGCTGGGGGGATGTGCGCAGGGAGCCCCCGTATACCCGGGAGGGCGAGTGGTCGGCCGAGCTGAACTGGCTGCTGCGCGCCTGGTTCCCCAACCGCTCGAGCCGTGTCCTGCAGCAATTGCGTTCGGCCCGGCTGTATCCAAACCTCGCCGCGCCGGTATTCAGCCGTCACGGCGGAGAAGTTCAACCCGGTTTCGAGCTGAGCATGGCGCTGCCGGCCGGAGAGCAGGGAAGCATCTACTACACCACCGACGGCAGCGATCCGAGAGTTTACGGGTCGGGGGCGCTCGCCCCCGGCGCGACACTCTACGAGGGACCCGTGCGCCTCACCGCCAACAGGGCCCTTCGGGCGAGGACCCGTTCAGGCAACACCTGGAGCGCCCTCAACCGGGCCGAGTTCTCCGTGCCGGCGACCTGGGCCGGTCTGGTTTTCACGGAAATCATGTACCACGCCCCCGGAGGCGGCGCCTACGACTTCCTGGAGCTTGCCAACCTCGGAGATTCGGACCTCGAGCTCGGCGGCCTCTTCTTCAGCGATGGGCTCTCCTTTGAATTTCCTCCCGAAACGACGCTGGCTAGCGGCGCGCGGCTGGTGCTCGCATCCAATGCCGCCTCCTTCGAAGACGCCTATCCCGCAGCCGACCTCTTCAGCGTCTACGAGGGCTCTCTCGCCAACGATGGCGAGACCATCACCCTGCGCGACTCTTTTGACAACATCGCCGCCGCCGTGAGCTACGATGACGAAGACGACTGGCCGATCGGGCCCGATGGTTTCGGCTACTCGCTCGTCCCGGGGCGGCCGGGAGGCGCCGGGTCGAGAGGCGGGGATTGGCGCGCCAGCGCCAGCGCTTTCGGTTCGCCTGCGGCCGCCGACCCGCCGCCGCCCGCTCACCGGGTGCTGATCAGCGAGGTGCTGAGCCGCACGGAGCCGCCGCTGGAAGACGCGATCGAGCTGTTCAACTCGACCTCCTCCGACATCGCGATCGGCGGATGGTATCTCAGCGACAGCCGGGACAGCCTCTCCTCGCTCAAAAAATACCGCCTTCCCGAAGGGCTTGTCATTCCCGCCCTGGGATACCGGGCCATCTACGAGAGCGCCTTCAACCCGGAGGGGGGCGCCGCGGGAAGCTTCGCCCTCGACGGCGCGGGCGACGAGGTGTTTCTCTCCTCTGCCGATGAAGCCACCGGCGAGCTCACCGGCTACATTGCGGGGCTTCGCTTCAACGCCCTGGCCCCCGGAGTCTCCTACGGCCTTGTGGCAACCAGCCTGGGCCCGGACCTCGCCCCCCTGAGCGGGCGGAGCCTTGGAGAAGAAAACCCGGGCCACCTGGCCGGCCCCGTGATTATCAGCGAGGTCCACTATCACCCCGCCCGGGGCGACAGCGAGTTCATCGAGCTCTACAATCGCGGCTCCGAACCTGTCGAGCTGCGCGACGGGGAGGGCGGACGAGGGTGGACCCTGCGCGGACTCTCCGGGCTCCATGGAGAAGAAGGCTACGAGCTGCCCGCCGGAGCCTCCATCGCGCCCCGCGGTTTCCTGCTGGTATCGAGTGTCGACCCCCGTCTCTTCCGCCAGCTCAACTCGGTTCCCGAGAACACCCCCATCTACGGCCCCTTCGGAGGCTCGCTGGACAATAGCGGGGAGTCCCTGCGGCTGCTGCGCCCCGGACCTCAAGAGCAGAAAGAGGATGGCGGGTGGATCCTGGTCGACCGGGTGCGCTACGATGACGGCCCGCCGTGGCCGGGGGAGGCCGATGGAGAGGGGCCCTCCCTCGAGCGGCGCGACCCCGACAGCTACGGCAACGATCCGGAAAGCTGGGGGGCCTCACGGCAAACGCGAGGCACCCCCGGAGAGACCAACTCTATTGGTCCGCCGCCGCCCAACATCGAGCCGCGCGCCCTGTTCAGCATGGACCCGGAAGCGGGCTTCGCGCCGCTGCGGATCGCGTTCGACGCCTCCGGCTCCGATGACCCCGATGGCCGGCTGGTCTCCTACACCTGGGACTTCGGGGATGGACGAGGCGGCTCCGGCATGCAAACGAGCCACACCTATGAGAACGCCGGCGCGTTCCGGGTCATCCTCGAGATAAGAGACGACCGGGGGGCGACGGCCCGCTCTGAGCGGAACGTCTCGGTTCGCGAGCTCGGCCCGAATGAGCGGCCGGTCGCTTCCTTCACCATCTCGCCAACCAGGGGAGCGGTTCCCCTCGAGGTGCGGGTCGATGCCTCCGCCTCATTCGATCCCGATGGAAAAATCGTGCGTTACGACTGGGATTTCGGAGATGGAGATGGCGGCCTGGGCGAGGCCATGACCCACACCTGGAATGAGCCCGGACAATACCTCGTCACACTCATCGTGTGGGATGACCGTGGCGGCTTCACCATGGCGTTTGAACCCGTTATTGTCGACCCCCCAGGCGGGGGACAGCAGCCCGGCGACTGCAACCAGGACGGCCGGCTGGACATTTCCGATGCGGTCTGCCTCCTGGGCCATCTCTTCCTCGGGGCGCCGCGCAGCCTTCCCTGCGGAGATGGAACGACGGCCGATGCGGCCAATCGGGCCCTGATGAACCTGAACGGCGACGCCTCCATCGACCTGACGGACGCGATCCACGTCCTGCAGTATCTCTTCCAGGGTGGGCCGCCGCCCGCCGATGGAGCTTCCTGCCGACCCATCCCCGGCTGCCCGGAGACCTGCGGAAACTGAGCTTCGGTCGCGAACGTCTCAGCAGACTCTTTTCACTTGATGAAATGAGGCGGAGAGGCCATCAAGAGGGGCTCGACTTGTACCAACGATGCCACCAGGAGACCCCGAAATGTACTTCATGAAGAAATGCGCCTGTCTTGCCATGCTTCTGTTCCTTGCCTGTTCCTGTGTCACAACGGCAACCTATAAGGCCGTCAAGATCGTGACGCCAGCGGATGCCGGGCTCAACACCCCCGAATGCGCTATCCACGACACCAAGGCTGACATTTATATTGTCTCCAACATCAACGGCAACCCTCTCGGCGCGGACAAGGCCGGCTTCATCTCCCGGGTAGCCCCTTCCGGAAAGATCCTCGAACTGAAGTGGATCGATGGCAGCGCCGAGGGCGTCACCCTGAACGCTCCAAAGGGCCTGGCCATCGTCGGCGACACCCTCTACGCCGCAGACGTCAATGCTGTGCGTAAGTTCCACCGGGTCACCGGCAAGCCCACGGGCGTCATCGACTTCAAGGGCTCCTCCTTCCTCAACGACCTCGCCTCAGGACCCGATGGCACGATTTACGTCAGCGACTCCGGCTTCGGCGGTGACAAGGACGCGCCGAGGACCGACGCGGTCTACGAAATCAGCCCGGACGACTCTGTGAAGGCGCTTTGCAGGGGGGAAGAAGTCCCCAACCCTAACGGCCTGCTCGTAACCGCCGGCGGGTTGCTGGTCTGCACCTGGAATTCGGGAGAGCTCCTCTGGGCCAGGGCCCGCGAGGGCCGTGAGCGCCTCGTAGCCAAGCTGCCGAAAAACCAGCTCGACGGGATCGTGGTCGACAAGGATGGAAGCCTGCTGATCACCAGCTGGGCCGGAGAATGCGTCTACCGTTTCAAGTTTCCAAAGGGCGCCACTGTCGCGATCGAGGGCCTCAAGGAGCCCGCCGATCCCGGCTGGGATGCCAAGCGCGGCAGGCTGCTGATCCCTCACTTCAAGGAACACAAGCTGACGATCATCACTCCCTGACCGGGATCCTGCTTTTCAGGCGGACCGCCGCTGTTCAAGAGCCTTCCGGACGCTCTCTGCGTGGCCCTTGGTCTTGACGCGCTTCCAGTGTTTCGCAACCTTGCCTTTTGGGTCGATCAGGACCGTTGAGCGAATGACGCCGACGGTGATCTTGCCGTACATGTTCTTCTCGCCCCAGGCGCCGTACTTCTCCATAACCTTGTGGGAAGGATCAGAGAGCAGCCTGATCTTGAGCTTGTACTTCTTGATGAACTTCTGGTGGCTCTCACCCGAATCCGGGCTGCAGCCATAGACCTTCGCGCCGAGCTTCTCGAAGGACTTCAACCCGGAGGTGAAATCGCAGGCCTCGACGGTACAGCCGGGGGTATCATCGCGTGGATAGAAATAGAGCACGACCCAATTCCCCGCCAGCTCACTGAGACGCACCTTGTCGCCGCTTTCGTCCGCGAGAGTAAATGCTGGAGCTTTTTTGCCTTCTTCGACAGCCATCTTACTATTCCCCGTTAAGATACGTTTTCTTCAACCAACTCGAAAACGAAGGTATACCACATGCGACTCCGTCTCTGTACCCTCTGCCTGGCTCTCTCCGCCCAGGCCTTTGCGGCCAACGAAGACGGCCGGCGCAAACCGAACTTCGTCATCATCATGGCCGATGACCTCGGCTACGGAGAGCTCAGCTGCTACGGCAACACCGCCTATAAAACACCCCACCTGGATGCTCTCGCCCGCGCAGGCATGCGCTTCACCGATTACCATTCAAACGGCGCGGTCTGCAGCCCGACCCGCGCGGCCCTCCTGACCGGGCGCTACCAGCAGAGAGCCGGGGTAGGAGGGGTCATCTATGCCGGCTTCAATCAGAACAGAAACCACGGGCTTCACCAGGGCGAGACGACCTTCGCCGAGCTTCTTGCCGGTGGCGGGTATCAGAACGGCTGCTTCGGAAAATGGCATCTCGGCTACGAGAAGAAGTTCAATCCTGTCCATCATGGATTCAACCGGTTCCGCGGCTATGTCAGCGGCAACATCGACTACCAGTCGCACTACGACCGGGTCGGGGTCTACGACTGGTGGGAGGGGCTCGAGCACATCCGGGAAAAGGGCTATTCAACCCACCTGATCACGCGCCACGCGGTGAAATTCATCGAAGAGCACAGAGACCGGCCTTTCTGCCTCTACGTCCCACACGAAGCCCCGCACACCCCCTTCCAGGGGCCGGGGGATCCGGCCTTCAGAATCAAAGGCAAGGTGGTGCCGGAGAAGCGAACCGCCGCATTCAGGAAACGCGCCTACCGCGAAATGGTACAGGAGATGGACAAGGGTGTCGGCGAGATCGTCGCCGCGCTCAAGCGACTCGGGATCGAGAAAAACACCCTGGTTTTATTTGTCTCCGACAACGGCGCCGCAAGCTTCGGAAACAACGGCTCCTTGAGAGGCGGCAAGGGCCAGCTCTGGGAGGGCGGCCATCGCGTTCCGGCAATCGCGAGCTGGCCCGGCAGGATTGAGGCCGGAAGCGCCTGCGATGACCTGTCGATCGGAATGGACATCTTCCCCACCCTGCTGGAGCTCGCCGGAGTGAGCGCTCCGGAAAAGCTTCGCCTCGACGGACGCAGCCTGGTCTTCAGCCTCCTTGGTAAACAACGGCTCACGGGCGGGCCACGCAGGCTCTTCTGGAGCGCCGGTCGGCAGCAGGCCATGCGCCAGGGCCCGTGGAAATATGTCCGGGAGCTCAAGGGCCAGAAGGCCGTGGCGCTCTACAACCTCTCCAGCGACCCGGGCGAGAGAAACAACCTCGCAAAGAAAAATCCAACCCTCCTCGCCTCCATGCAGAAAAACTACGCGGCCTGGGAAAAGGAAGTCGCCACCGGAGCCACCAGGCAGCCCGCCGTGCCCGCCAGCAGGAAAAAATAGCCCACCCGAAAACCCGAAATATTCCCGGAATCTGCCTGGAACGGCCGGATGAGCGGCTCTCGCCCCCAGGGGCCAGAAAGCCACATCAAAGCAAAGTTTCATCGGTTATGATGGGGGCCTGATGAAGACAGGGCCCGCCAAAGGCGGCACCTGCGCCATCCGGGACCTCTAAATCATTAAGGGCGTCGTCTCATGTCGAACAGGCTTTATCGCATCCTTGCCTGCAGCGTTTTTTTCGGGCTCCTCTCCCCCCCGGTCACCAGCGGGGCTCTCTTCGGCAATGACGTCGATACGCTGACGGCAAAATACCGGCAGGCCCGAAGCTCCGCCGGAAAACCCGGCACCGCCGCCTGGCCCGGAGCGGTCGAGAGAAAGGTCGCCCCGATCCTGCACCGAATCGGCAAGCTCAAAGACCCCGAGGCGCTCAAGATGCTCAAGCGCGAATACAGCGGCACGGATGCCTACCTGGTTGCCGCGGCGGGCAGCGCCATGATCGAAGGCGGCAGCGCGGAAGGCCTGGAGGCGGCGATCAAGGGCTTCGGCAAGGGAAGCGGCTGGAAAACCTACTCCAAGGTGCGCGTTCTCGATGCGATCGCGGCTACCGGGAAACCCGCGGCGCGGGATTTCGTGATCAAAGCGGCAACATCCGGAACATCGGAAATGCGGGTCATCGCGATCGGAAGCCTGTCAAGTTTCCCCCGTAACCAGGAGGCCTGCGAGGCTCTGCTCGATGGCCTCAAGAGCAGCCATTCCATGGTCCGCAACGCTTCGCTGCAGGCCCTGCACAAGTTCAAGGTCAAGAAGATGGTCCCCGCCCTCATCGCCCGCCTTGGCCGCGAAAAGGACAAGGGCCGACAAGGAGATGTCCTCAACCTGCTGGTAAGGCGAACCGGGGTCAACCTGGGCCTGGTCGCCAAGGACTGGAACAAGTGGTGGAAAGAAACCGCCGATCGTTTCGAATTCCCAACAGCCTCAGAGGTCGGCGCGCCCAAGGCCAACACCGTGGTCGTTCCGACCTACTTCGGAATCGAGGTCGCCTCGAAACGGGTCATCTTCCTCGTCGACGCCTCGATCAGCATGCTCCAGTCGGCAACCGGCCCCAAGAAGAAGGGCAGGAAGAAAAACCTCAAGGGCGCCCCCGGCACCAAGATGGCGGCGCTGAAAAAGGAGCTCGCCAGCATTCTCAAGAAGCTTCCCGACACGACGATGGTCAACATCATCTTCTTCAACGTCGGCCCGATCCCCTGGAAGTCTTCCCTCCAGCCCCTGCGCGGGCGCGGACGCCAGGAGGCTATCGCCTTCGTCAACAACCTCGACTGCAAGCTCAAGACAAACATCTACGACTCGCTCGTGCTCGCCCTCAAGGACCGCAGGGCTGACACCCTCTTCCTGCTCTCAGACGGCAAGCCCATAGGCGGCACCTTCACCAAGCCCGCCGACATCCTGCGCGAGATCGGCGCGAAAAACCGCGTCCGCGGCGCCAAGATCAACTGCATCAGCTTCGGCCAGGAAACCCCCTTCCTCAAACAGCTGGCCAAGCAGAACGGCGGCGTCTACCGTGCCACCAGTGGCGGGGGCGGCGGCAAAAAAGCCGGCAAGGGCAAGAACGCCAAGTAGCTCCGGGTCAAGCCCTGGGGTCTGATCTTGAATATGTCTGCCGTCTTGTCGAGGTTCTGGTTGAAAGCGGTGGCCCCATCTGCTGCCCTGCATCTCTCTCCATCAGAGAGCGGCGCCGACTGGTTTACCGCCGCAAAACCAACACTGAAATTGAGTTTCATTTGCCCTCGCCAACCGACAAACTGGGTTCTTGCACTCTGGACAAACCCTCCAAATCGACGGAAACACCCATGTATAAGACCCTCCTCCTGCTCCTGGCGCTCGGCCTTGGCAGCAACCTGCAAGCAGCCGGCAAACCCAACATCGTCTACATCATGTCCGACGAGCTGGCCTACTTCGAGCTCTCGCACATGGGTAATAAGTACCTCGAGACGCCGAATATCGACCGCATGGCGCGTGAGGGCATCCGCTTCACCCAGGCACTCGCCGGGGCGCCGGTCTGCGCCCCGACCCGCTGCACCCTGATGACCGGCAAGCACTCCGGGCACACCTCGGTGCGCGCCAACGGCGGCGGCACCCCGATGCGGGCCGGGGAGATCACCATCGCCTCGATGCTCAAGAAAATGGGCTACGCCACCGGCGGCTTCGGCAAATGGGGCTGTGGGGGACGAGGTTCAACCGGCGTTCCGGAAGAGCTCGGCTTCGATATCTTCGTCGGCTACTACGACCAGGTCCACGCGCACTCTTTCTACCCGCCCCATCTCGTGCGCAACAGCAAGGAGATCCCTCTCGAGGGCAACCGCGGCGGGCGGACCGGGAAAACCTACTCGCATTACCTGATCTTCGATGAGGCGAAAAAGTTCATCCGCGACAACGCGGAGAAACCCTTCTTCTGCTACCTGCCCATCACCCCGCCCCACGGCATGTATGACATCCCCGAGAGCGACCCCTCCTGGCAGCACTTCAAGGACAAGGACTGGCCCGGGGAAACCCGCAACTACGCCGCCATGGTCCACATGGTCGACCGGCAGGTGGGGGAGGTGCTGGCGCTGCTGAAGGAGCTCGACCTCGAGGACAACACCCTGGTGTTTTTCTGCGGCGACAACGGCGGCCACGACCGCTTCCGCAACAACGCGCACCCCAGGGGCTTCTTCGGCCCCAACCTGAACCCCAAGACCGGGGTCGGCTTCCGCGGCGGCAAAGGAAACCTCTACGAGGGCGGCCTGCGGATCCCGATGCTGGCGCGCTGGCCGGGAAAGATCAAGCCGGGGCGGGTCAGCGACCTACTGTGGTATTTCCCGGACGTATTTCCCACCGTCGCAGAGGTCACCGGGGGCGAGGCGCCGGCGGACATCGACGGCATCTCGGTCCTTCCGGAGTTGCTCGGGCAAGAGCAGAAGAAGAAGCATGAACTCCTCTACTGGGAATACGGCGGGCACACCGCCGTGCGGATGGGTAATTGGAAGGCCGTCCGAACCAACCAGCGCAAGATCTGGGAGCTCTACGACCTCTCCTCTGACCTCTCAGAGAGCAAGGATGTCGTGGCGAAACACCCGGCCATCATCGAAAAAATGGCCGCCTTCGCAAAAGCCTCCCACGTAAAAACGGTCCAGGGGAAATACTCGGACACTGAGGCGCATGAAAAAGACCGCTGGGCAAAATGGGGCGACGCCCGCCCCCAGCCCAAGCTCAGCGGAAAAACGAAACGGCTTCCGAAAAAAGGCCTGCTGGCGAGCTCCGGCTGGAAGCTCATGAACTTCAGCAGCGAGAGCACCACCAACGACCGCAAGGCCGCCTACGCCATCGACGGTAAGCCGCGAACCCACTGGCACACCCGGTGGACTTCGAAGCACCCCCACGAACTGGTTATCGACCTCGGCGCCCAGCGTACAATCCGGGGCCTGCGTTACCTCGCCCGCCAGGACGGCAGCTTCAACGGCGGCTTCAAGGATTTTGACTTCACCATCAGCGACACACCCGGGCAGTTCGGCGAGCCGACCCTGAAGGGAACCTTCAAAAAAACCAAGGAGCCCCAGGAGGCCACCTGCAAGGCCGCAAAAGGACGCTATGTCCGGATCCGGGTGCTCTCAGAGGTCGGCGGAGGACCTTGGGCTTCGGCTTCGGAAATTGGTATCATCGGCGACTAGGGTCGGCTTCGTTATCAGGTCACAGACAAAGGAGCTTCAGGCATCTCATGCGCGTTTTTTCGATGTCCATGACCGTCCTGCTGGCCCTGGCCGCCAACGGCCGGGCCGAAGAGCTCCCCCCTGTCGCTCCCGGCGACTGGTCAATGTACAACCTCAATGTGCTCGGCTGGCGCTACAACTCGGCCGAAAAGAAGCTGTCGCCCGAGAACGCCGGGAGTCTTGAAGAAAAGTGGCGCTTCCCGCGCAAGGGCTCAAAAGAATTCGTCGGTGCGATTCATGCCACGCCCATCGTCGTCAACGGGCACGTCTACTTCGGCACCATGGTCAAGCCCGCTTTCTACAAGCTCAAGCCCAATGGCGAGGTTGCCTGGAAATTCCGAATTCCAGCCTACTCCAACAAGGGGGCGCTCGGCGAAAAAGGCAAACGCGGCGTCAACCGCATCGGCTCCGGCCCCGGCATCCTGAGCACCGCCCTGGTAACTGACAGCAGGGTCTTCTTCGGCGATGCCGCGGGAGTGTTCTACGCCCTCGATCGCGCCAGCGGCAAGAAACTCTGGTCTCTCAATGCCAAGGTCGACGGCTTCCCCGGAGGCCACCACGCCAATGTCTTTATGTCATCCCCCATCCTCGCCGATGGAAAGATCATCGTCGGCGGCGGCAGCCATGAACACCCCTATCCACAGGACCCTCGCTATCCCTGCTGCACGGGACGCGGCTTCGTCATCGCCTTCGAGCCCGAAACCGGTAAAGTCGCATGGAAATACGATGTGGGCCCTCCGCCGAAGAAGTTCAAGAAGCCCATCGTCATCGAAGACGCCAACGGGAAGCACGTCTTCACCCACGGGCCGGCCACAAGCTCGGTCTGGTCCTCACCATCCTGGGATGCCCGCCTTGGCATGATCTTCTTTGGAACCGATGTGCAGAACTCACCGCGCGCCCCGACCCCGGACAACCCCCGACTCGACACAAAGTATTCAAGCGCCGTGATCGCCGTCGATGTCAAGACCGGCCGGGAGCGCTGGGTCACCCAGATCAACAAAGGCGACATCTTCAACCATTCGATGTCGGGCTACGATCCCAACACCGGCCTCTACAAGGATCTCTCCATCGGCGACACGCCGAAGCTCTACGATATCAAGGTCAAGGAACGGAAGACCCGGGTTGTCGGGGTCGGCTGTAAGGACGGCGGCTTCTATGTCTTCGCTGCCGCCGACGGGAAGCTGCTCAACTCAACGCCCCTCTACAAGGGAAAGCCGCGTTTCCCCCTCGACCCAAAGCCGGACAAGCGTCTGATTGCCCTGCCCAGCCCGATCGGCGGCATCCAGAGCGGCTGCGCTACCGATGGGAAACGTGTTTTCACCAACGCCATCGACTGGCTGCGGATCGGGCGGGCCCTCCCTGACGGAGGACGGGTGGTCTGCATCCATCCCGATGCGAAAAAAGAGTTCTGGAGGCACGAGCGCCCGGTGATCAAATCAAGGAGCCGGGGGAAGATCGGCGACCCCGTTGGCTCCGGCATTGCCCTTGGAGGCGGCATCGCCTGCTTTACCACCACGGTCAGCGAACAGTTGGTCGTCCTCGATGCCGCAAACGGAAAGGTGCTCAAATCAAAACACATCGGGACCGTGTGGAGCGGGCCCTCCATCTCCAGGGGGCGGATCTATGTCGGAACGGGAAGCATCCTCTTCCTCAAGAAACAGAAAAACGGCGTTCTCTACAGCTTCGGCCTGCCCGGCGAGGACGAGATCGACCGCCTGGGTAACGGCGATGAATAGGTCCGCTGCCGACTTTCTATAAAGGAGCTTAACCATGATGAAGCGTGTTGCTCTGCTCTTGCTGGCCTTACCCTCCCTGGGCGCAGCCCAGGGATTTTCCTCCCCAGAGGACATCTCCTTTCGCAAAGACAACATCATGAGCGAGGGCGTCCGCCTGGGCGCGGAAGTCTTTTCCCTGAAAGCCAACGCGGAGAAGACGGTGCCGACCATCGTCATGTGCCACGGGTGGGGGGGCACAGCAAGGTCGCTGCGCTCCGACGCGGTGGTGTTCGCCCGCGCGGGCTACCTTGTGGTCACCTTCGACTATCGCGGCTGGGGCGCCAGCGATGGCCGCATCATACGCATCGGCGAGACGAGCAAAGACGGCTCCGCCCCGGCGGTGAAAGAAATCCGGGAGGTTGTCGACCCCATCGAGCAGACCACCGACCTCCTCAACGCGATTCACTGGGTGCAGGAAGAAAAACAATGCGACCGCGAGCGCATCGGGTTGTGGGGGAGCAGCTTCTCCGGCGGTCACGTGGTCTACGCGGCGGCCCGCGATCCGCGCATCAAGGCCACGGTCAGCCAGGTGCCGGCCTTTGACGGGCGCTGGGCCATCAACTCTTCCCGTATGCGCAAAGCAACCTACGGCAGCGCCACGCAGCGAGCCCGCGGCAAGGCCGGCTACCCGGAGCCGGGGGAGGCCTCCATCGGCAAGCTGAAGGGAGCCCCCATCCTCGAGAAAATCGGCCGCTATGCCCCGGTGGAGGATGCCGCGCGGCTGAAGGGCTGCGCCGCGCTCTTCATCCTCGCTGAGAACGAAGAGCTCTTCGACAACAAGGAGCATGGAATCCTCGCCCACAGCCGGGCACCGGAACCCAAGAAGCTCGCCATCATCGCGGAAATCAAACACTACGGAATCTACCGCGAAGCGAAGAAGCAGGCCCAGGAGCTCGCCATCGCCTGGTACGACGAACATCTGAAGAAATGAGCCCGGAGGCCCTCCCTTGATGAAATTAAACCCCTACCTTCCCGCCCTGCTCCTGTTTGCCGCCCTCTGCGCCCCGGCAGCCGAAGCAAAAGATGCCCGCCCCAACTTCATTCTCTTCATCACCGACGACATCTCCGCCAGCGACCTCGGTTGCTACGGTAACGAAAAGATCAAGACCCCTCACCTTGACCGCATGGCGGCCGAGGGGCTTCGTTTTACCAACGCCTACCTGAGCATCTCGAGCTGTTCTCCCAGCCGCTGCAGCATCATCTCGGGCCGCTGGCCTCACAACACCGGCGCCTGCGAGCTGCACACCACCCTGCCGAAGGACCAGTACGCCTTCCCCGAGACACTGAAGAAGGCCGGCTACTACACCGTGCTCTCCGGCAAGCATCACATGGGGGGCGCGGTAGACCGCGGCTTTGACAAGGTCTCCAGGGGAAAGGGGACCGGCAAAGAAGGCGACTGGGTAAAAATTCTCAAGGAGCGCCCCAGGGACAAGCCCTTCTTCTTCTGGTTCGCCTCGAGTGATGCCCATCGAAACTGGGGCTTCAACGACGACGCGCCCACCTACGACCCGAAGGAGGTCATGGTGCCTCCCTACCTCGTCGATGGCCCCAAGACGCGTAAGGACCTCGCCGACTACTACCACGAGGTGAGCCGCACCGATCATTATGCCGGCCTCCTGCGTAAGGAGCTCAAGGAGCAGAAGATTGCCGGCGACACCTATTTCATCTACATGAGCGACAACGGGCGCCCCTTCCCGCGCTGCAAAACCCGTCTCTACGATGACGGCATCAAAACGCCTTTCATCATCGTCTGCCCCGGACGCATCAAGCCCGGGGTAACCGACTCCCTGGTGAGCTCCATCGACATCTCAGCGACGATCCTCGAGCTGGCCGGGACGAAAAAAGACCCGCGCGTACAAGGGGTCAGCTTCAGTGCTGTTCTTCGTGACCCCGGGGCTGTGACCCGCGACTTCGTCTACGCCGAGCACAACTGGCATGTGCACCAGGCACACGAACGGCTTGTGCGCTGGAAAAACTGGTCCTACATCCGCAACGCCTTTCCTGGGCGACAGCTCCTCTGTGTCGAGGCCGCCCCGAAGTTCCCCGCCGGCAAGGAGCTCTGGGATGAAGAGGCGGGGGGGCGGCTCAAGGCTCACCAGCGCGATATCTTCCTCAAGCCCCGCCCGGCCGAGGAGCTCTACGATCTCGCCGCCGATCCTCACCAGCTGAACAACCTGGCAACGGACCAGCGCCACGCCTTTGTCCTCTCAAAGCTGCGTAATTCCCTCGACCGCTGGACAAAAGACACCGCCGACAGCGTTCCGGAACATCCGACCAACGACCGCCAGGACGCCTACGGCAAAAAATACCGCAACCACAAGCGCGGCCCGATGCCCGGCGCCGAATTGAATTCAACCCGTAATAACCATCCAGGACCCCTCCGTGAATAAAACCCGCGCCCGAATCACCGCCCTGCTGTTTCTCTCCGCAGCCCTGCTGCCGGCAGCCCGAGGCGCGGCCCAGGCGCCCTATTCCGTTGCCCCTCCGGAAAAAAACAACACCCCGGCGGCGCAGCTGAAGTCTTTCACCATCGACAAGCGCTTCGAGGTCAACCTGTTCGCGGACGAAACGATGGGCATCGCCAACCCGGTCTGTTTTCGCTGGGATGCCGGGGGGCGCCTCTGGGTCCTCTGTACCTGGGCCTACCCGCAGCTCAAGCCCGGAGAGCCGGCGGACGACAAGCTGATGATCCTGGAAGATACCACTGGCGATGGAAGAGCCGACCGGGCCTCTGCCTTCGCCAATGGCCTGAATATGCCGACGGGCTTCGCGCTCGGCCACGGCGGCGCCTACATCGGCAACGGCCCCGACCTTCTTCATGTGCGCGATACCGACGGCGATGGCAAGGCCGACCACAGGGAGATCCTGTTCACCGGCTTCGGCACCGGCGATACCCACCAGAACATCAACTCCTTCGCCTGGACCCCCGGCGGCGAGCTGCTTTTCTGCCAGGGGCTGCATTGCTTCTCGCGTGTACAGACGCCCTGGGGCATTCGCCGACTGGACGAACACGGCTCGTGGCGACTGCGGCCCCTGCGGCGCCAGCTACACAGCTACCGGCGCTCCTCCGGCGGCGGCAACCCGTGGGGATACGCCTTCGGTGACTGGGGCGAGCCCTTTATCAAGAGCAACGGCGGGGGCATCAGTGAATTCCTGCCGAGCATGGTCCACACCGATCACATCACCGGTGGCTATTGGGGCGGCGCCATGCAGATCGGCGCCACGAAGATCAAGTCGATGGCAACCGAGATCGTCGACTCGCCGCACCTGCCCGATGACCTGCAGGGAGATTTTCTTATCGCAGGTTATTTCGCCCGCAACATCGCGCGCCTGCGCCCGTCGGTGGACGGCGCCGGTCACAAGCTGAAGACCCTGGCACCGCTGCTGACCTCCACCCACAGCGCCTTCCGCCCGGTGGATCTCAACGTCGGCCCCGATGGGGCCATCTACGTCGCCGACTGGTTCAATCCCATCATCGGACACTACCAGGCGTCTTTCCGGCATCCAGACCGCGACAAGAAACGCGGCCGCATCTGGCGGATCTCCGCCAGGGGCCGGCCCCTCGACAAACCACCAGCCCTGGCCGGCATGGGAGCCGCAGAGCTTTGTAAACAACTCGCTGCGCCGACGCGGTGGGTAAGCCAACAAGCCAAGCTGCGCCTGATGGACCTGCCGAAAGCAGAGGCGCTCGCCGCCACGCGAAACTGGGTGAAGAGCCTGGATGCCAGCGACCCTGAACTCGATCACAAGCTCTACGAGGCGCTCGGCGTCTTTGAATCACACGAGGAGGTGAATCGGCCGCTGCTGGAGCGCCTGCTGAACGCGAAGGACCATCGCGCCCGCGCCTACGCAACCCGCGTACTGGGGCGCTGGCATGACCGGCTGGAAAACCCTCTGGCCCTTTTGAAACAGCGTGCCGACGACGAGAGCCCTCGTGTACGCCTCGAAGCCCTCGTGGCCACAAGCGATGTCCGCACTGCTGGCTCCATCGTGGTCGTCGCCCGGGCCGCGGATGGGCCCGCCGACCGATTCATCAACTTTGCCTTCTCCCAGGCCGTCCACGCCCTCGCATCGAAGTGGAAACCTGAGCTCCTCGCCGGGCGCCTGGACTTCGGCCGTCCGGCTCACTTGTCCCGCGTGGTGGGCACCATCGGGGGAGAAGCCATGGCCGGCGTGGTGCGCCAAGAGCTCGCCAGTGAAGATCTTGCCCCCGGGCGCCAGGCCTCTATGCTCGAACTGCTGGCGGGGATTGGCTCCTCGGCTGACGCAGAGCTGGTGCTCAAGCTCGGCTCCGGCCACCCCGGAGCGCTGCGAGCTCTCGCCACATCTTTCCGCGAACGCGGGCTGAAAGCACCCGCATCCGCCACCGAGCGGCTTGGGCCGGCCCTGGCGAGCCCGGACAAGGACCTTCGCATCGAGGCGCTCACCCTCTGCGGCCTGTGGAAACTCAACGCACACACCCCTGCTATCCTGGGGATCGCGGTTAACCCCAAAGAGGCTGCTGCCGTGCGGACAGCAGCAGTCGAGGCGCTGGGAGCATTGACCGGCCCGTCCCTGGACCGGGAACTGGCAGGCCTGGCCACCCCGAACGAAACACCCTCCCTCCGCCACGCCGCGCTCGCCAGCCTGGCGCGTCACGACACGGCTGGCGCAGCGAAGCGGGCCTCCGCCCTGCTCACAGAGGCGAACCCGGCGGAGATCGGCCCACTGGTGGCGGCGCTGTTACAGCGAAGCGATGGCGCGAAGGCCCTCGCTGGAGCCCTCACCGAAGCGAAGATTTCCGCGGACACCGCCAAGCTGGCGCGGCGCTGGATCAATGCCGCCGGACGAAACGAGCCGGAGCTCGCGGTCGTTCTCAACAAGCTCATCGGAGTACAGGGCGCCACGGCGGCCTACAGCCCGGCCTACGTTGCCGCCCTCGAAAAAGAGGCCCTGGCCGGGGGGGATGCCGCCAGGGGGCGAAAACTCTTCGAGCTGCCGCTGCTCAGCTGCACCTCCTGCCACGCAGTGGATGGAGTAAAGGGCGCGTCCACCGCGACCAAGGGGCCCAACCTAAGCGCCCTGGCTGCGGGGCTTCCAACCAACATCGTCATCGAATCGGTACTCTGGCCCGACCGCCAGATCAAGGAAGGCTATCTCGCTACGACGGTGGTAACAAAAGAAGGGAGGGTGCTCAGCGGGTTGATCCACAGCGAAGACAAGAAGACCCTGCGCCTCCTGGACCTCGCCTCCGGAAAGATCACCACGGTACAGGCGGGTGCCATCCTGCGGCGCACTAAAGGCGGCACCGTGATGCCCCCCGGGCTCACCGCCAGCCTCACGCGAGCCGAGTTGCGCGATCTCATCAAATATCTCTCGACATTAAAAACCGGCAACCAGCCGAAGTGAGAAAACCATGAAGCACCGAAACCCTTTTATCCTCAGTTTTTTTGCCGCACTGCTGACACTCGGATCGGCGGTGGCGACCGAAGGCATCAAGCTCTCATATGACAACCTGAAGGTCGAGGTGATCGACAGCGACGCGAAGGAATTCTTCGTCAGCCACACCATGGACCTGAAGGGAAGACTGTTTGTCGGAACCCGGGAAGCCCTCTTCGTCTACGAGCGCAAAGCCGACGGGGGATTCGCCCCGCGCCAGGAGCTCTTTCGCTTCCCAGCGCACACCTGGCTTTACGACCTGGAGGTCGTTGCTGATGACCTGCTGATCCTGACCAACACGGCGCTCTACCGGCTCCCGGGGGCTGTCACAAAGCGGCAGGGGCTGGTACCTGAAAAACTGATCTGGGGCATGCCGCAGGGGCATTATCACCAGGGGCTGCACGCCATAGAGTTTGGCCCGAACGGGGATCTCTTCATCGCGATGGGTGATCCGCAGCCCCACCTCCATTGGGACCGCCAGCGTCCTGATCATCTCTGGCACTGGACCTTTTTCATCGGCCCTGAAAACAAGCCCTTCGCCTACACCGGCGTCGGCGCAGTTTTTCGGTACCGGTTAAAAGACCACAGCTTCAGCGTTTACGCCGGCGGGCTGCGCAATGCCTGCGGCATTTCCTTTGACGCCAATTGGAACCTGTTCGTAAACGACAACGACCAGGAAGGCAGCTTCCATTCGCCCGGGCGCCTGTGTTTTGTGCCGCCGCAGTCCTGGCATGGCTGGGTACGGGGGTGGGCTGCCCGACAGAACGTCAAACGCCGGGATATCCTGCCGGTTGTGGATCTGCAGCTCGACGTCCCCGTGGGCCAGTGCTGGTATGACGACAGCGTGCTGGGGCCGGCGCTCAAAAATTCTGTGCTGGTCGCTAACTGGGGCAATCGCACGGTCAGTCAGCATGTCACCAGGCCGCGCGGCGGTGGCTTCTACGGCGCCGCCCAGGCCTTCCTCGTGGGGGAGGGGGAGCGCCGGCCGGTGTCGGTAGGACCGACCAATGACGGGCGGCTCATCGTCGCGGTCTGTTACATGAAAGGGAACGAGGGCTCGCCGGTGCGAAAAACCGACCTGCTCCTGATCTCGCCCAAAAGCGGTAAGTTCCCCCTCGTTGACTTCAGCAGGCAAAACAGGCTCGACCTGCTGAAGAGACCCTGGCAGTTGCGCTATAAGGCCCACCAGGAAATTTTGCGCTCAGGCGGCGAGGCCCTGGCCTCGGCAGCGACACGTTTTCTCAAGGCCCGGCCCTCAGACACGGACTTCTCCAGCCTGATCTACCTGGCTGCGGCCCATGGAGACGCCCTCTCGACCAGGAAAATCACGGAGCTGGCCACCTCCACCGGCCCTGCACGGACCCTGGCGCTGCGTGTCATGGCTGACTATCCGGATCGGTTTGAGCCCCTGGACGCGGCGCCTGTGTTGAGAGATACAAAGGACCCGGCGGTCTTGCTGGCGCTGCTGGACTGTCTGCACACCACGCCGGCCACCATACCTGTCTCAGATGCCCTGGCAGAACTGGCTGCGCACGCGGACGCCTTCGTTCGACAGTCCGCCGCGCGGCTCCTGGCTCGCAGGGGAACAGACGACCAGCTGAAGAAATTGTCTGTCGGCAACGTTAACCAGCGACTGGCCGCGGTGATGGCAGCAGGCTGCCGCATATGGGAAGACATAGAGTCCTGCCGGCGATTACCCGGGGGAAGCGCGCCAGCCAGGGCCGGCATGCTGAAGTATCAACATCCTGACGGCCCGGTTGACGTCAAGGCACTGGGAAAGCCAACGGGCATCTTCATGAGCTCCCAGTGGTGGGCGGTGGCTGAGAATCGCAAACGCCATCAGCTCAACTTTCAGCTGCTGCAGACGGCGCTGAGTGACAAGAATGCCGGCGTGCATGTGCCGGCCGCAATCTCGCTGTTTTTCCTCGGCGATTCCCGCGTCGACCAGAAAGCGCAGGAAATCCTGAATCGCGAGGGCATCGAACTGGCCGCCAAGTCGAAGGCCACGACCAATGCCGCGGCCGAGAAACGGGCCCTGCGCGCCCTGAAGTTTGCCACCTTGCCCAAGAACGAGGCGGTACCGGAGCAGTTTCTCGGCATCGACTGGAAGAAAGAGTGGAAGAAAGGGGACCCCAAGGCCGGGAAAGCACTCTTCACCCAGCGCGGCTGTATCGCCTGTCATCGGTCTCCCGATGACGGCAAGGGCGGGAGCGTCGGCCCGACCCTGGTAGATGTCGGAAAACGATTTTCGCCCACCTACCTGGCTGAGTCTGTCCTGAGCCCCAACAAGTCAGCCTCGCCCAATTTTTACCCGACCACGCTCCTGATGCGGGACGGCAAGGTCCACACGGGTTTCGTCGAGGCCAATGGCGAGAAGGTCAAGGTGAGGGTGGTGACCGGGCGGCTCCTCGAACTGGACGCGAAGGCGATCAGGAAACGCGAAACCAGCCATCAATCCATGATGCCCGCCGGCCTGGTCAAGTCCCCCAGGGAGCTGAGAGACCTGATTTCCTTTCTGATGGAAAAGCCCCTGGGCGCATCGGTTGGGCCCCAAAAGGCCGGCCGCCCCAACGTCGTGGTTTTCTTTATCGACGACCTCGGCTGGACCGATCTCGGCTGCTATGGCTCGAAGTTTCACGAGACGCCTCACATTGACCGCCTGGCGAAGCAGGGCACAGTGTTCACCCGCGCGTACAGCTCATGCAACGTCTGCTCGCCGACTCGGGCTTCCTTGCTGACGGGCAAGTATCCCCAGCGCCTTGGCTTCACCAATTGGCTCAATCCGCGCAAGCCAGGCGGCGCCAACAGCGCCGCTACTTTTATTCCGGCAGCCGAGACGACGATCGGCGAAGCCTTTCAGCAAGCAGGCTATCGGACCGGGTATATTGGTAAATGGCACGTCGGCTCCGAAAAGATCGGCATGCCGAAACAACATGGGTTCGATTGGCAGATGGCAACGGCCAGGCATGGCTTGCCTGGATCTTATTTCCATCCATATAAGCGCAAAGGGCTGCCTTCTGCCGATGTGCCGGACCTCGAAGATGGCAAGCAGGGCGATTACCTGACCGACGTCCTGACCAGCAAGGGCATCGCCTTCATCAGGGAGACCGTCAAGGAGGGCAAGAAGCCCTTCTTTCTCATCCTAGGTCACTATGCGGTTCACACACCGGTCCAGGCCCCCAAAAATCTGGTTGAGAAGTACCAGGCGAAGAAGAAGCGCGTGTACGGCGCAACGCCAATGAAAATGATACCCGAACGATTCAATCGCAAGGTCCCGGCACGACAGCAGAATCCTGTTTATGCGGGCATGATGGAGAACCTGGACACGAATGTCGGCCGGGTAATCGCTGCCCTCGACGAGCTTGGGCTGACAAAAGACACCATCATCGTGTTCACCTCCGACAACGGCGGGTCCTGCATGCCGAGATCAAGGCCAACGAGCAATTACCCGCTCCGCGCCAGCAAGGGCTGGAACTACGAGGGCGGAATCCGGATACCAACCTTCATCACCTGGCCCGGCAGGATCCCCGCCATGAAAACGGCTGAGCCCGTGATCACCATGGACCTTTATCCCACGCTCCTGGAATTGACCGGGTGCAGACAGCTACCGCAGCAGACCGTCGACGGACGCTCTCTGGTTCCCCTGATCCACGGCAAGACCAAGACGCTGGCCCGGCCGTTCCTAGCCTGGTGGTATCCCCACGCCAACGGGCATGGAACACAGCCCTGCCAGGCGATCCTGAAGGATGGCTGGAAGCTCGTTCATTACATGAAGCAGAACGAGACGGAGCTCTATCGTCTGGATGCGGACGAGGGAGAGAGGAGCGACCTTGCGAAGAAGGAGCCCGGGAAAGCGCGCGAGTTGCTTGAAACACTCAACAAGTGGGTCAAGGAGACGGGTCCGGAACAAAAGGTAAACAAGTGATGAAAATACAAACCGCTTTTGCCTTTGGCTTGTTTGCCGCTCTGCTCAGCCTGGACGCTGCGGCCGAATTCAAGACGACTGTCCGGCCCGACATCATCGTAAAGCGAACCGACAGGCCAAATATACTCCTCATCCTCATTGATGACATGAGCTGGAGCGGCCCCAGTTGCTATGGGAATAAGCTCGTTGACACTCCGAATATCGACAGACTGGCGTCACGGGGGATGAAGTTTACCAGTGCTTATGTGACCCCAAGCTGTTCACCCACACGTACTGAGCTGCTCTCTGGAAGACATTCCGCCCGTATGCATATCACCAGGGCCCTGCCGGGGCGGCCTCAGGAACATCCGTGGGCGAGGCATAAAGGGCCTATCCTTTCCCGGGGCATTCCTTTCAGCGCCCGCACATTGGCCGAGGCGCTTAAGGATCAAGGCTACCGAACCGCCCACCTTGGGAAATGGCACGTTGGCATGAACTACACCGTGCGGGATCCCAAGCGGATGGCGAAAGTGCGTAGCGAATTCGGTTTTGATCATACCTTCCATGGTTTTTCCTCCTTCCAGGGAGACAAGTCCGTAACAGCGTTGACCGACGAGGCCATCCGCTTCCTTGGAAAGGATAAGGAGAAACCTTTCTTCGTGTATCTGGCCCATCAGACGGTGCATACCCATTGCGCCGCTCCCGACGACGTCGTGAAGCAGTACCTGACGGAGAAAAGGAAGCCATCCGGCAGATTCCCCCACGAAGGCATCAACAATGCCACTTACCTGGCCATGATCAAGCACCTGGACAATGAGACGGGTCGTTTACTGAAAGCGCTTGAGGATACGGGGTTGGACAAGAATACCATCGTCGTGTTTCTTTCTGACAACGGCGGCGCAACCCGGGTCACAACCAATGGTCCGCTCCGCAGGGGGAAATGCACTTCATACGAAGGCGGCATACGCGTGCCCATGCTCGTCTCCTGGCCTGGAGTCATCAGGGCCGGCAGCGTGTGCGATCAAGCGGTTCATGCATCCCTTGATCTCTACCCCACGCTCCTGGACGCGGCCGGCGGGCAAAAGAAGAAAGGCCCGGCGCTTGACGGGAAGAGCCTGATGCCGCTCCTGCAAGAAAACGGGGGCGTAGACCGAAAAGCCCTGTTCTGGCATGTGCCGCACTATCTTGCACAGCCAGGAAATCACTTCCGGATCACACCGCATTCGGCAGTACGCAAAGGCGACTTCAAACTTATCGAATTCTTTCACGACCACTTCGAATACGATGAGCCCGCGCGAACAGCCATCAAGAATGCCGCTGATGATTACGCCCCTTATCCTCTCGACTGCGCCAGCTATGTGCCAAAAGCAAGAATTGAGCTGTTCAACATCAAAAAAGACATCGGTGAGCAGAATGACTTGTCTTCAGAGCTGCCTGAGAAGGTTGCGGAACTGAAAGATCTTCTCGCTCATTGGCGGAAATCCGTCGGCGCCCAAATGCCCGTGAAGAACCCGAAATTTAATCCTGAACTCAAGAAACCCCGGAGGAAGTAAATGATGAACCGAACCGTAGCCTTTCTCACATATTGCATCCTGGCTGCGCTGAACCTGGTGTTGTTCCGCGACTCAGCAGAAGCAAGAGAACAGCCCGTTCGGCCAGCTCAGGGTCCGCCGAATATCGTGGTGATGATGGTGGATGACATGGGGTTTGCGGGTCCATCCATCGCCCCCTACAGCAACCCCCATTACAAGACGCCCGGCATGGACCGCCTGGCGCGGGAGGGAATGCTCTTCACGGACTTCCATTCCAGCGGCACGGTGTGTTCGCCCACGCGGGCCGGATTGCTCACGGGGCGTTACCAGCAGCGGGTGGGGGTTGAGGCCGTCATCCATCCGCGCTCCAGCCATCCGGAACATCGCAAGGGGCTGCATAAGTCCGAGGTGACCTTTGCCGAGCTGTTCAAGGAGGCCGGGTACGTTACCGGCGTAGTAGGAAAGTGGCATCTGGGCTATGCGGGCGAGAACCCGGAATACCATCCGCAGAACCACGGCTTTGACTACTTCAAGGGCTACCACAGCGGAAACATCGACTACATCAACCACTGGGGCGACCACATGAAGCACGACTGGTGGCATGGGCGCAAAGAGACGAAGGAGAAGGGCTACACCACGCACCTGATCAACAAATACGCCCTGGAATTCATCGAGCAGAACAAGGACAAGCCCTTCTGCCTCTACGTGGCACACGAGTCGCCTCACTCCCCTGTGCAGGGGCCCAACGACCCCATTCAGCGTGGGCCCGGCGCGAAGAAGCGGACCACCCCGCACGCCGAGGCCATGAAGCAGATGATCCTCGAGATGGACAAGGGCGTCGCCCAGGTGCGAAACAAGCTCGTGGAGCTGGGGCTCGAGAAGAACACGCTCTTCCTCTTCTTCTCCGACAACGGGGACGCCCCGGGCACCGCCACCGGCCACCCGGCTCATCGCGGCCACAAGGGCTCCGTCTACGAGGGCGGCACCCGCGTGCCGGCGATCGCGTGGTGGCCCGGAAAAATCAAACCCGGGACCCACACCGACGCCCTCAGTATCAGCCTCGATGTAATGCCGACCATTCTGTCGGTAGCCGGCATAGCGAAACCGAAGAATCGTTCGCTCGACGGGATCGATTTATCCCCCGTCATCTTCGAGCAAAAGAATCTGTCTCCCCGACCGCTTTACTGGGCTTCGCTTTCCAACGGTGGCGCCCGCAGCGAGGCCCTGCGCGACGGCCCCTGGAAGCTCGTGGTGCAACACCCCCGGGCCAGGCCCGGCACCTTCGCCAACGAACAAGTTGAATTGTTCCGGCTGGATAAAGATATCAACGAAAAGACCAACCTGGCCGCTGAAGAACCGAAGCGCGCCGCCGCCATGCTCGATCGCATCAAGACGTGGTACACCTCCACCCGGACGACCGCCACGCCGCAACCGGGAGGCTGGATTCGTGACCCGCGTGTGGACACCACCTTTTTCAACGGCAAGGACCTCGCCGGCTGGTCGACCTCACAGGCGAAGTACTGGTCGGTGCAGGAGGGCGCCATCGTCGGGCATTCAGATGCCAATGTGCCGAGGAACGAGTTCATCTGGTCGGAAGTTGAGGTGAAAGATTTTCTCCTGGTGGTCGACGTGAAGCTGACGCCGGACAATCGCAACGCCGGGATCCAGTTTCGTTCGAAAAAGGCGAATGCCGCCGGCCAGGCACATGGCTACCAAGCGGATGTGGGCGCAGGTGTGTGGGGCAAGCTCTACCACGAACACGGGCGCGGCAAGCTCGACTGGAACAACCGCGCCGCCAAAGCTGTGAAACGCGGCGAGTGGAACCACTACGAGATCCTCGCCGTCGGGCACCAGATCTGGACCTCCATCAACGGCACACTCTGTGTCGCGATGGAGGACCCCAAGGGTGAGCTGTCGGGGAAAATCGCCTTCCAGGTTCATTCCGGGCCGCCACAGAACGTGCGCTACCGCGTACGGAAGCTGGTCCATGACCCCGAGCTGAAGCTGGAGAAGCAAACGAAGAAGCAGCTCCTCGATGCCCTGCCGAAAAAGAAGAAGACGGCCGCGGACTCGCCACCGCCGAAGCCCGGCTGGACCCCGCAAGTAATCGCCTGGCGCGCAAAGCTCGATGCGAACGACCCCGGCATGAAGGGCAACTGGTTTTCGACGACCTTTGACGACACCCGGTGGAAAGCGATGAACCTGCCGCGCCACTATGAGACCGCCGGCCTCCCGAACCACGATGGCACGGTCTGGTTCCGGCGCGTGCTCGAACTTCCGGCCTCCCGCGCCGGCAAGCCCATCACGCTGGAACTGGGCCCGATTGACGACATGGACATGACCTGGTTTAACGGCAAGCAGGTCGGCGGCATCGAGCGCCCCGGCTTCTGGGCCACCCCCCGCCGCTACGCCATCAAGGGCGAGCTGGTGAAGGGTGGGCGCAACGTCATCGCCGTGCGTGTAATCGACCATGGCGCGCCGGGAGGCTTCGCCGGAAAGGCGGCACAGATGCGTATCAGTGGGCGGAGACTCAAGTCCCTGTCGATCGCGGGTGACTGGAAATTCCAGCCCGGTGTCACGCTCAAGTCCCTCGGGCTTGGCGGGCTGACCAATCCCACACCAGTGCCCCCGCCGCCTCCGCCGCCGGCTCTGGTACGCCCGCTTGACCGCCCGGCAGCCCCCCTGCCTCCCTTTGCCGATGGCTTTTCACTCAAGGGCGGTGAAGCGCTGGTCATTCTCGGAGGCTCCAACGCTGCAGAGCTCGCGCGCTTCGGGTATTTCGAAACCCTGCTGGCCGCCTCGTATCCAGGCAACCCTGTACACCTCAGAAACCTCGCCTGGCCCACCGATACCGTCTACCGCCAGCAGCGACCGCGGAACTTCTTTTCTTCGGCAAACCCAAACTATGGAGAGCGTGATGGGCGTGAACCGCTTGCGGTTGATATCGCCTTTCTCTGGCTGGGGCAGAGCGAGGTGGTGGATGGAGTCGAGAGCCTCGACGCTTTTGAGACAGCCTACCGCGAAAAGCTCGGCCTGCTGCAGGCCTACACCGGCCGTATCGTCCTCGTGACCCCGGTCCCCTGTGAAGACCCCCTCGGGCTTGGGCTCGACACCGAAAAACGTAATCGCACTCTCGCCTCTGTCGCCGCAACGATCCGGCAGCTAGGAAAAGAAAAAGAGCTCCCGGTGGTCGACCTCTTCAGCCGGATGAAAGGCCAGCAGGTCACCCGCGATGGGCTCCTGTTGAGCCGCCGAGGACACCTGCTCGCGGCACAGGAGATCGTCCGGACTCTCCGCCGCGACAAACCTGGTGGGGTCCTTGCCGGGGAGGCCCGGCCTGATGGAAAGCTGCAATCACAACCGACAGAGGACCTGAGGCAGGCCGTGCTCGAGAAAAACCGTCTCTGGCAACAGTACTGGAGACCCACAAACTGGGCCTTCCTCTACGGCAACCGCCAGACCCAGCCCAGCAGTCGGGACCACCGCAACCACAGGGTCCGCTGGTTCCCCGGCGAGCTCCAGGGCTTGCTGCCCCTGCTCGATGAGGCAGACCTTAAGATCCACGCCGCGGCAAAGGCCGCCTCTGCTCCCGCCGGGTCGTAAGCCCTGCATTCCGCTGTGCGAGCCAACAACAGGGAGGTAAACTGAACTCGGTGTGTTTTTCAACCACCGGCAGGGCATCATGACTCGACTCTTTTTCCTTTTTCCTCTCCTTGCAGCCCTCTTCGCCATCAAGGTGTCGGCGGCGGGAGGAGAACCCCAGGTTGCCTGGCATGGGACCCTCAAGGGCGGGCTCGCCGAGGCGGCACGAACCGGGCGCCCGATCCTGCTGGTGTCCGGGCTCGCCTGCCTTCACCAGGTTCCCGGAATCTGGTGAAAGGGTAAGCAGGGAATGGACGGGAGTTTCCTGTCCACCAGGGCCACCGTCGAGGCAGCGAGGCCGTTTGTCTGCATTCGCCTGGCCACCTATGAAAACCAGGACGAAGTTGATTTTATGAAGGCTCTCTACGTGAGCTACACCGGGGAAATTGCCAACACCATGTTTGCGCTGCTTTCCCCTGATGGAAAAACCCGGCTCTCCGAGGCGGATCGCTCACCGGCCCAGGTTTTCGGCGGTGTCAGCCAGCGACGCTCTGACCAGCCCGGGGCAACCGAACAGAACAAGGTTGCCGCCGCACGAAGGGTGGAGTCCATGGAGGTCATCTCCCTGGCCTGTCCCGGGAAAAAGGGCGCGGGAGGAGCCCCACAGGCGCTGCCCTTCCTGGGCGACCTGCGCATGGCGGTCAATGTCGCCGCCTGTGACAACCAGCCGCTGGTGGTGGTTTACGCTGAGAAACCCGACGAGCTGGCCCGCCTGGAAAAAGCGCTGCAGCCCATCGCCTGGAGCAAAGAGGTCATCGGACGCGCGCTCTATGTGGCGGTGAGCGACGCGGCCGAATATACCCGCTTCATCAAGGGGGAGAAGCCCGCAGTCGGGTATGCACTTGTTGCCCCCGAGCCCTATGGGCGCCACGCCGCGCCCCTGCTGGCCATCGACGCGGCAACAAAGCCGGACAGTGTCCGCAAGCAGCTCATCGCGGCCCTCGCTCTCTTCAATCCCCCGCCAAAGGATTTCGAAAAACACGAGGCCGAGGGGCTCAAGGCCGGCATCCAGTGGAAACCGAAAACCCCGATCACGGACAGATCACGCCGGCAACGGGGGAGAAGCCGCCGTCGGCCCTAGCCGGCCTTCTTGCCCTTGGCGGGCTTCGATTTGCCCGAAGCCGGCAGCGCTTTGCTCTTAGGCACCCAGCGAATTTTTTCCCCGCTCTTTGCCATCGTCCGGTCCAGCCAGCCGCGAACCGCGGCCGGCTGAATTCCCCGCCCGTAGCTCTTACCCCCGATCCGCACGCCGCCGCTGACGATGCCGAAGAGGACATCCCGGTCATTACCGGGGTGGTCGATGACATAGGCCCCGCCGCTGTCTCCGCCCTTGCCCGGCGTCCCGTCCTTGCCGGGATAATGGCGGAATTTAAGCCCCCGCCCAATGCCCCTGCGTCCGGGATGATGATGTCTTCCTCCCTGGTGGCCGGCCATGGTGAAGGTGATCGCCCCGTGCTTCTCCTCGAGCGCCTGGGAGAGCACGCCCACCGGCCGGATCCCCTTGAGGGCCCTCTTGAAGCGAACAAGGGCGATGTCTCCCTTTGGCGCGATAAAGGCCTGCTCCACCTGGACCTCGACCTTGCGGCCGAAGGCGACTTTGACGTTGCGTGTCTTCGGCGCCCGGGCCTTGACGCTCGCCACATGCGCGGCCGTGAGACCCCAGGAGGGGGCAACCATAACGATGGAGCCGTTGCCGATTTTTTTGCTGCCGACATGATGTCCCCGCCAGGAGCCGACATATCCGTAAGGAACAGCCGCGGCATAGGAGACCAGGAAATTCACAAGCCGCTGGGACTCGAAGAAACCGCGCCACATATTGTGCCCCTGCCCGGAGGCGACCTCGAGCTCCATCAGTCCCCCGGCGGTCTTGTAGCGCTCCGCGACCAGGCCGGAGTTGGCCGACAGGGGTACCACGTTGTCTTTGTCTCCATGGATATGGAAGATCGGAACGCCCGCGGCGGCAAGTGGCGCGAGGCGATCGACCGGGTTGTGTTTTACAAGCGCCTCCGCCAGCTGCCCCTGCGTCATTCCATAAGCCCCGCAAGCCCGCCCGAGCCCCGGGTAGCTGGCAAGGTTGCAGACCGGGTAGATCCCCGTGATACAGAGAATCTTTTCAGGGTTTTCAGCCGCCCAGCAATAGAGCATCAGGCCGCCCCGGCTGCGGGCCAGCAGGGAGACCTTCGTGTCGAAGCCCTCATCTTTCACCATCTTTTCATAGAGCGCGGTATAGGTCTTTCGCCCGGCAGGGCTCCCATACGACTCGCCGACGTTGACCCCGGCGATGGCGATCCCGGCATCCAGGAAACGCTCGAACATCCACGCCTCGGACTTACCGGGCAGGCTCGAGCCCAGGGTGGGGGCGTAGAGCACCCAGGGAATGGGCTCTATTTTTTTCTCCGGGGGGCGGATCACGAAGGCGGGGCGCCCAGCCACCGTAAACGGCTCCTTATGAATCCGCACCGGCGCCTTGTCTTGCTCCGCTCCATCGAGCCATCCGCCCAACAGAAGTAAAAGGCCCGGGATCAACGCCTTGGCGACCCGTGACTCGGTTGTTGGCACTGCTTCACCTGCCTTTCGCCACCAGGGGCTTATTTCTTTTTCCTCTTCTTTTTCTTCTCAGAGGATTGCTTGCCGCTGCCAAGGTCCTGGACGGTTTTGCCGAGAATTCGGGCGACATATTTATTGTACCTGCCATCGGGGGAAACCCCGCCGCTGGTGGGAAAACCGCGGATGGTCTCGAGCGCATAGCCTGCTTTGCTGTCGAGCTTGTCGATAGCATTGAGGGCCGCCATCGAGACAAAAACATCCGACCCCTGCTTCCAGGGAGCAACCGCCACGAGGGCATCGATGCCTTTTCTCTGCTGCGACTGCGCCCCATATTTACCGAAGGCGTAACCCGCCGCGATGCGCACATAGGAAGAATCGTCCTGCAGCGCCGCCAGGAGCTCCTTTTCAGAAGCCTTGACCGCGGCGGCGCCGCGGTTGAGTATGCCGACCGCCCCCCAGTAACGAACAGCGCTGTCGGAGTCCTTCAGCAGCTTCTTCACCGCGGGAAGCTGGTCAGCGCCGCGCATGGTGGCAAGGTCCGCCGCGGCGAAGATCTTGTCGTAGGGATACTTCCTGTCATCCTTGCCCATCTCGCGCGGGGTGGCGCCTCGGCTGCGGCTGTGGATCTCACCCTCGGGCAGGAAGCCAAGATCGCGAATGCGCCGGCACCAGTCCTGCTGTGCTTTGCGGAGCTCCTTGAGCTTGTCCTGGTGGGTGGGGGACTCCGCCAGGTTGTTCACCTCGTCGGGATCCGCCGAGAGATCGTAGAGTTCTTCAGGCGGCTTGAGTTTCCAGAAATGCGATTGCGCCTTGTTCAGCTTCCCCGCATCGAAGTCTCTCTTCCAGGCCGCCGTCGACTTTGTCACAAAGTTATACGAGACATACTGGCCGTAGATGAAATGTGGGTTGTAGTTGCGGATGTAGTGGTAGCGGCCGTCGGTAACCGTGCGGATAAAGTCATAGCGCTCATCCATGCGCCCCCGGAAGCCGAACATGTATTTCGGCTTTTCCTGCTGGTGCTTGCCTGCGAAGGCGTGACCCTGCATCCATGCCGGCGGCTTGACCCCGGCCAGGCTCAGGAGGGTCGGCGCGAGATCGACAAAATTCACCAGGCGGTCGCTCTTGCCGCCGGCCTGGTATTCCTTCGGTGCCAGGTGCTTCCATTTCGGCGGGAAGAACACGACCATCGGGACCGCAAGGCCGGAGTTGTAGGTCCAGCGCTTGCCCCTGGCCATGCCCGAGCCGTGATCGCCGTAGTAAAATACGATCGTTTCCCCGCTGAGCCCGGCCTTGTCGAGCTCTGCCAGGTGGTGCCCGGCGATCTCATCGGCCCGGGAGACAATATCGTAGTACTGGGCCCAGTCCTTGCGCGATTCTGCATTGTCCGGATGGTAGGCCGGGATCCTGACCTTCGCCGGGTCGAGAACCGGCTTATGGCCGCCTGCGCGAACCCGGCTCTCGTGGCTCACTGTGGAGTTGAAGATCGCAAAGAAGGGCTGACCTTTCTTGCGATTCTTGTAGTGCGCCCGCCGGGAAGACTCGTTCCAGCCGGTTCCGCCAGAACTGCTGACGTTGTAATCCGTTTTCGAATTGTTGGTGCAGTAATAGCCTTGTTCGCGCAGAAAGTTCGGGTAGAAACGCACATGAGCAGGCAACTTGACCATGCTTCTCATGTGCTGGCCGCCCACCGATGGCGGATACATGCCGGTGATGATCGTTGTACGGGCGGGGGCACAGACCGGAGCACAGGACCAGGCCAGCTTGAAGAGCATCCCCTTCTTTGCCAGGGCATCGACGTTCGCCGTGGCGGCGAGCTTGTCGCCGTAACAGCCCATCTCGGGTCCGTGGTCTTCGCTGGTAATCCAGAGAATGTTCGGATGTTCCGCGCCCTGGAAGGGACTCGCTATGGTAAACAGGAAAAACAGAAAGCTAGCGATGCGCATTCTCATTGCTCTTTAAATGAAGTTAAAAGACCCATATCGCTTATAGCATCGTCGCAGGGGCCGCCAGGCGGCAAGCGGAGTTTGCGGTTTTCTCGCGGTCCCCGACGGGGAGAGCCGGCCTATTCGTCCGCTTCGGCTTTGTCGGCCGCAGGCTTCTCAGCGGCTTCCGCCGCCGCGTCGGCCGCAGGCTTCTCAGCGGCTTCCGCCGCCGCGTCGGCCGCAGGCTTCTCAGCGGCTTCCGCCGCCGCGTCGGCCACAGGCTTCTCAGCGGCTTCCGCCGCCGCGTCGGCCACAGGCTTCTCAGCGGCTTCCGCCGCCGCGTCGGCCGCAGGCTTCTCAGCGGCTTCCGCCGCCGCGTCGGCCACAGGCTTCTCAGCGGCTTCCGCCGCCGCGTCGGCCGCAGGCTTCTCAGCGGCTTCCGCCGCCGCATCGGCCGCAGCCTTCTCAGCCGCTTCCGCCGCCGCGTCGGCCGCAGCCTTCTCAGCCGCCTTGAGCACGGCCTTTTTGGCCTTGGCCGCCGCTTTGAGCACATCGAGCTCTTCCTCGAAAAACTGCTGGGCGTTGTCGAAGAACTCTTCCGTAGAGATGTCTCCGTCATCGACCTTCTTGAGAAGCACGCGCTGCGCCTGGTAGTCAAGGTTGGCGATGCCGGCCTTGCTCTGCAAGAGTCGCCAGGCCTTACGGCGCTCGACACAATAGAGAACCATCTGGCGCGACAGGGTCATATAGCTGAAGCGGCCGCTATTGTCCTCGACCCCCATGTAGACACCGAAGTCGGGAACATAGGCGCGATGGCTGCGGGTAGCAAAGCGGCGAGAGACGATGTCATCCTGCGTTATCCGAAGGAGAATGTTGTCGAGATGAATCTTGCCGGCGGTGTCGCTCTCCTTGATCCGCTTCAGGTGGCTGCGGAAGCGCTTTTCGCTCGCGCACCAATGGGCCACCGTATAGTTGTAGGTCTCTTTGCTCTCGCTGAAGCGGGCCGACATCCAGTCCCGGTCAACGCTGCGGTTGCCCTGCAGGCTCAGACATTCGTCATAGAGCTCACCAGCGGTGGGGTTGAAGACGAACTCCGGGAGGCTGCGGCTATCCCTGACCCGGCGAGCCTGCTCGGAAGCCATGTCATCGGCGACGCCATGCTCCGGCTGGCAGGTCGTAAAGCACTTGTAGAACGCCGTTCCACGGTACGCGAGGCCCTCGAGAACCGTCCTGTAGAACTTCGCCTCGTCCGCCATCGACACCTGGGTGACATAGGGGGAGCCGTGTCCTCCCATGAAACATTCAGCCGGGTTCTTCAGCTCTACCAGCTTGCCCTGCGTCGCCGCGCCCATCTGGTTCATATCAAAGCCGCCCGTCATGGGCGAGAGGTCCGAGTTCTGGCCGCCGGTGTTGGAGTACACCTGCGTATCGAGCATCAGGATCATGACGTTGGGGCGGTTCTGGACCACAACCTTCGAGACGTTCTGGAAGCCGATATCTCCCATGCCGCCATCTCCGCCGATCGCCCAGACCTTGGGCAGCTCCTGCACCTCAAGGTCCGTCATGATCGTGTCGGTGAGGTGGCAATAATCGAAATAGTCGCCCTCTTCGAGCTTCTCGTCTCCGAGAAGACGGTCGGCAAGCCGCTCCGGAACGATCGAGTGCCTGGCGTTGTCGAGGATAAAGCTCTCGCTAAAGAGCCAGCTGATCGTCGTTCCATCCTGGAAGAGAGAGTTCATCCAGGGGTAAGGATGCGGGTTGTTTGGCGGGGTCGAACCATAGACCGTATTGCAGCCGGTGTGAGCGCCCATCGCCATGACCGACATGCCGTTGGCGAGGCGGCCGTCCACGGGCTGAAGCTCCCGATGGTTAAACGCCTCCTGGCGCAGCACCACGACCATCGCGTTGACAAGCTCCTGGTCGGTAATCTCTCCGTACTCTTCCAGGCGAGCCTTGGTGTCCGCGTCTGAATCTCCGCCCAGGCCCATAATGACATGGGAAACGCTGCGGCTGAATATTTCATGGGCTGCGGGGTCCTCCGACTTCCACTTCTCAAGCACAGCGACGCCACCCCCCTCAAGCTGGGCCGCCTTCTCGGTGAGGCGCTCGGCCTTGCGATGGTAAAGGGGGCGCATATAGGCCTCCGTCACCGAGGCCAGGCCGTGAAGGATGGACTTCTCTCCACAGCCCGCGCAGGCACCATCTCCTGAAGCCAGGGAGTCGTAGTTGCTCCTCTGCATCAGGTGGTTGCGCAACGTTGCCGGCTTGGAATCCAACGCGTTGTCGCTGTCGTAGTTGCCGAGATACTTCTGAGGGGTGTCGGGCAGGAGATCCAGAAACTTCGTCGTTGAGGTGATCTGGGCGTTCACCTCTTCGCCGTCCGCCACCATGCGAAGGGCATCGTGATCGCCGCATTCGGTCACGCACTCGCCACAGCCTTTGCAGAGATCGGAAACGAAGATGGAAAAGATTCCGCCAGCTCCGGCCTCTTTCTTTTCTTTGCTGCGGAAGATCGCGTTGACCTTGCTGTAGGCCAAGGGCAGCTTTTCGAGAATCGCGAGCATCTCATTGCGGGAGGTCTCCGGCACGGAGTCCAGGGCTTCCAGCTCGGCCTGCACGAGGTTCGCCACGCTGGGCGCCTCGGCCTTCTTGTCCTTCGCGGCCTCGAACATCTTTACCCGGATCGTCTCATCGATGCCGGCGAGGGCCTCGATGATGGCCTTGCGGCCCGCCTCGTCTGTGACGTAATTGTTCACCGCGGTTTCAAGAATCGTCGAAACATCATGGGCGGAATTCGGAAGCGCCGTATCCGGGCAGGCCGTGATGCAGGCCATGCACTGGGTGCAGTTCTCCGGGATGAAAACCGGGGTCTCTCGGCGCGCGCCGTACTTGGAGGCCGTCATGCCGGTGGCCGCCGCCATGATCCCTACCGCGGAATACGGGGAGGCCGGCTGGTCATAACCCAGCCCGGCACGGAACTCATCATCGAAGGTCTCGGTCTTGTACAGCGGCGTACGCTCTGCCTGCTCCGGAGCCGGCGCGCAGCCTTCCTTGCCGCAGCCTCCCGTGCCACAGGCCTCCGCGGCCGGAAGCAATGCTTCTCCTCTCATGCTCGAGAGGTCATCGGCTCCGACCTCGCCATAGGGCACCGGCCGGACCCGATCGCGGCCCTGGACCATGACCTTCATGTTCGCCTCGACGACATCGTCGCCGAAGCGCCCGAATTTTTTGACGTACTGGGCGCGGACAATCTTCTCGAAAAGCTCGCTGCCAATATCGTAGTCCTCGAGGAAGGAAGACACCCCGAAGAAGCCCCCGAGAAACGCGTTACCCTGCATCCTCAACTGGAGCTCCGGACGGTCGGTGGCCTCCTTGGCAATGTCGAAGCCCGGCAGAATAAAGATCTTCAACTCCCTGTCGACAATCTCCTGGCGATATTCCGGCGGGATTCGCAACCAGGCCTTCTCCGGCGTCTCGTCAGATTCCCAGATAAAGGCCCCGCCATCGGCAAGCCCCTCGAGAGGATTGAGATGCGTGAAGGCCTTGGGGTCGCAACAAAGTACGACATTCACATGCCGCAGATCGCAATTGACCCGGATTCTTTCGGGGGCGACCACCAGGAAGTAGGCCGTCGGGGCGCCCTTTTTCTCAGAGCCGTATTTGGGGTTGGCGCTAATGTGGATAACCTCGCCGCGGCGGCCACATTCGTCTTTTACATCTTCGCGTTCAGAGACGAAGGCGCCCATCTCTCCAATAACCTCGGCAAGGTTCTTGCCCGTTGTAATCATTCCCCAACCGCCGATGGAGTGCAGGCGCACGGCAATCGACTTGTCAGGCAGCAAGGATGGTGTCTCCTTGGAACGCACCTCGTAGGGATGGTCGATTCCGAGCGTGAAGAAGGACTCGCCGTCTTCGGCGCCCTTGCCATCCTGGCGCTTAATCGCTCCGGTGGCATATTCGTAGCAGCCGATGACGGCCTCGGGGCGGAAATCGCGCGATCCGAGGCCGTAGATTCCCGAGAAAACCCTCGGCATGTTTTCAGGCTCGATGGTGCTAATGTTGGCATGCGCATTGCCGTTGCTGTTCTCAAGCGCCTTGGCCAGGGCTGTTCGAATGTCGCGCGCGAGGGGATTGTCCCCAGCCATGGGCTCATCGGTGCGCTCGACAATGATCACGTTCTTCTTGCCGGCGAGGGCGCGAACGATCTCCGCCTCCGGGAAGGGCCGCAGAACATTGACATGGATCGAGCCAACGCCGGCGCCTCGGGTTGACCGCAGGTGGTCTACCGCCGCCTCAATATTCTCGGCCGCGGACCCAAGCGACACGAAGACCGTGTCGGCGTCTTCACACATGTATTCGGTCAGGAATCCGTAGTGACAGCCGGTGAGCTTCCCCCATTCATCGTAGGCTTCCCGGAGGAACTGGCTGATCGGCTCGACAAAGCAGTTTCGCCTTGCCGCCACGCCATTCATGTAATGTTCCTGGTTCTGGACCGGGCCAATGAGAGCCGGACTCTTGAGGTCGATGACCCTGGGAACGCGGCGTCGCGTCGGTCCGAAGAGAGTCTTCTGCGCTTCCGTCGGACACTCTATAATGTCATCGGAGCGGCCAAGAAACCCGCGCAGGAGGTCTGATTCGCGCCTGAGAAAGGTTCGCTCGAGATGGGATGTAAGAAAGCCATCCTGGATGTTCATTCCCGGCGTCAGCGCCAGCTCGGTGACGCGTCGCAAAATCACCGCCTGGTCAGCGGCCTGCTGGGCGTCGCGGGCGAAGAGCATGATCCAGCCGGTGTCGAGCGCCCCGTAAACATCATCATGTCCGCAGTGCACATTGAGGGCATGCTTGGTAAGGGCGCGCGCGGCGACCTCGAGAACCATGGTCGAAAGCTTTCCGGGGGCGTGATAGTACTGCTCAACGCCATAGACGATGCCCTGGCCGGAGGTGAAGTTCACAGCGCGGCGGCCGGTAACCGAATAGGCGATCGCTCCGCCCTGGGCGGCATGCTCCCCTTCACATTCGATGGCGATTTTCGATTCACCAAAGATGCTGAGCTGGCCCTCGGCGTAGGACTGCTGGTACATCTCTCCCATTTCGGTAGACGGGGTGATGGGGTAGAAGATCCCCCCATCTGTGATGCGCGCCTCGGTATAGTAGGCGACCAGCTGGTTACCGTTGGTGGTGATGCGCTCGCCGGGATACGGCGGTATGCCGGTCTTGGCCGAAGAGGCTTGTTCGTTTGGTACTATTGTCATTTTTGTTTCTGGGTGTTTCCGTCTGCGTTTGCTGCTCTTCAGCCTCGCCCCACTGGCCCCGAGCAGGCCTCCTCTGGCAAAAGCTGAACTTCTTTTCAAGTCTTTTCAAGGCGGAGGCGGGCGGTGACCATGAAGTCGCAAGACGCGACCCCGCGACCAGACAGTCTAACCGTAAAACCCTTTCAAATCAGCCCATTTCATGTCTGCAGATTAGTGAAGCTGGAGGTCAGATAATCTATGTCGAAAAAGGACCATAAAAAGCACATCCTGTTGCAAAATAAGCGTTTAGACCGATCTCGCGATCGCCTGAAAAGCGCCCCTTCCGCCATTGCCAGCCCTTGAAACGCGAGAGGCCCCATGAAAAATCAAGTCCATATAACAGCATTTGTCGGCTGAAACGGATAAGCGGCGACCTGGGCGGCTTAAAAAAAGGCGGCCTCCGCTCGATCGCGAAGGCCGTCTTTCATTGTATTGGAGCGGGTGAAGGGAGTTGAACCCTCGACATTCACGTTGGCAACGTGATGCTCTACCACTGAGCTACACCCGCTTGATATTCAGATCGTTACCGATGGAGCAGCACCCAAGATTATTCACCCCTGTCCGCCAAGCGTCAAGAGTCGCCGGAGCAGAATTCGCCCGATATTAAAGAAAGTCGCTTTTCCGGAACAGGGCGACGGTCTCCATTCCAACCTCGGCCAGGCGATCTTCGCCGCCCTCCTCGCGGTCAACTATGACGCAAGCGACGGTGGGCTCAACACCAAGCTCCTCCACCAGGGCATCCCTAGCCTGCAGAAGAGAGCCTCCTGTTGTCAAAACATCATCTACCAGGGCAACCTTCAATCCTTCCCGGGCGGGAAGAGAGGGGCCCTCGACCCTTTGCTGCATGCCATGTTCCTTGCGCTCTTTGCGTACAAAAAAGAGGTTCATCTCCAATCCCTTCTGCCAGGCCAGAACCCCGATCGAAGAGGTCAGAGGGTCGGCGCCCGAAGTCAGGCCGCCGACCGCGGCGATGTCGCGAGCCTCCAGCGCATCGAGCATCAGCTCGGCAATCAAGACCGACCCTTCAGGGTCAAGCGACACCAACCTTCCGTCAAAATAGAAATCGGTAACCTTGCCTGAGCTGAGGGTGATCTCGCCTGTACGGATGCAGCCGCTCAGTTTTTCCCGCAGCCTCTCGCGGGTTGAACCCTGCCGTGTAGACTCTTCTTCCCCTTGAACCGGGGGCGTTACGTTTTCTGCCATACTGTTTATCGCTTTACCGAAATGTTCTTCTCTAGTCTCAGGATATTGCCGAATCCGGCATAATGAAGGCGGTCGGCACACCGCGACATCAACAGGATTCCCAGTCCGCCTCGCATTCCTTCATCCACGATCCGTTTCTTTGCCTCCTCGAAAGCATCCTGGCGATCGAGCCTGGAAAGATAATACTCGAAATCGAAGCCTTTGCCCTGATCCTCTACGAGAACCGTCACCTTCTTGTGATCCACGAGAAAGTTTACCTCCACTCGCAGCTCGTGATCTTTCCCGCTTCCATGCAAGACGGCGTTGTCAATCCCCTCCTTGACGGCCGCGTAGAGGCTCGTTATCTCGTCTTCGTCCCCCATGGCCTGCCGAATCACCAGATCGCTCAGCTTATAGGCCTTTTCCACACACCCCGGGCGGGGCTGGAAGTCGAATCGCACCTGCTGGCTGAAAACCTTGCGGTCCTTGGGAACCCTGAGCAACTCGGCCTCCGTCAAGGCGAAGAATTCCTGCATTTCAAATGGATCCACAAGATAGTCGTTTTCCCAGATCTTAAATTCAGGCTCTCTGCTCATCGCCTTCTTGTCGGGATAGATCTTGATGACAGAGGTCAGGCTTCTCTTCTTCTGGGCCTTCACCTTGTTGACAAAATCGCCCGCGGGATCGCAACGCTCATCAAGGACCACAAGGTCAGGAGAGATTTCGTCGAAACGGGCGAGGGCCTCTGCGGCATTATCCAGAAGGTGATAGTCGCCCTGGAGCTTTCCGATGCGATGCCCGATTACCTGGGTAAACCGGGTCGTCGAGGGCGACAGCACCAGCACTCGCGCTTGAGCTCCGGAGCCCTGCGGCGATGGGTGCAGAACGGCCGTGGGGCGCGCCGCGGCATCGGTACCAGGCTCCGTCATAGGCAGCGCCGGCTTGTTTCCATCCAGGAATCCGGCGATATGCCGCCGGCCACTCTCCATGTCCAGGGTAAAGGGAATCAGGCTGGTAACTCCGAGGAGATGCATGGAGAGACCCACCGCACGCGAAACCCCGGCGAGGCAAAGCAGGCCCTCTCGAGACTTGCACTCCTCATTGAAACGGATCAGGGCGCTGATGCCGGTAGAGTTGATGTAGTTGACGCGAGAGAAGTCCACCAACAGGAAGCGCGGGCTGTCGGAATCCGCCGCCTCGAGGGCGCCCTCAAACTTCATGTAGTTTGCCGCATCGATAAAGCCCTTGAGGGCCAGCTCGCGGATCTCCTCGGGAGGGTTGCGCTCGATGATGTGCTTCTGGATCTTGAAGGTTAGCTTTGGCATGTCTGCTGCTGGATGGTGGACACAGGGAACGGGCCTTCAGGCGGGTACGCTTTGCCCGCCTTCCCTTGCGTTTTTTCTTCGCGCTTTTAGTGAGTACAAACCTCGCGAAGTCACAAAGGTGATTTTAAGGCCCCCGCCAGCCCTGTCAAGAAAGCCGAAAGCGGGAGAGGGCCCTTGAACTGTGAGCCATCAAAGAACAGAATCCCTTCTCCTGCCGAATATTCACCTAATCTTCCCGGACTATTACGAATGCCTCAGGATCTTCTCTTCGATCTCAGTTCCGTTGACCTTACCGATGCCCAGATCTCCATGGAGGAGATCCGAGCCCATAACCCCCAGCGTTTCGAATTCGAACAGCTCGATGGGATCGCCTATTTCAACCCCGAGGAAAAGATCGCGATCGCGACGCGCGCCCTGCGCGAAAACGAGTTCTGGACAAAAGGCCATATGCCCGGAAGGCCCATTTTCCCCGGGGTGCTCCTGCTGGAGGCCGCAGCGCAGCTCTGCTCTTTCTACACCTGCATGGCTGTAGAGACTGGAAACGTGTATGGCTTCGGAGGGGCCGACCGGGTTCGATTCAGGCGGGTACTTGAGGTGGGAGACACCTTTCACCTGCTCGCCAGCCCGGTCAACATTTCCGCCAGGCGGTCGTTGTTCAAAACGCAGGCCGTTGTCGACGGGCGGCTGGCCTTCGAAGCATCCATCTTCGGCATCGCTCTTCCGCCGATGGGCGGCGAGTAATAAAAATGGCGGAGAGGCGGGGATTTGAACCCCGGGTACAGAATATTTACCGTACAACGGATTAGCAATCCGCCGCTTTCGACCGCTCAGCCACCTCTCCGCTTGGATAAGAACTAGATCGAATGGGGTAGGATTTTAGCCTAAACTCATTTCGATGCAAATCGGAACCCCGGACCATCTCCTTTCCTGTTGACCGCCCATCTGGCAGTTGCTACTATTCGCCTGTTGGGCCGTTTCTGCTGTCTCTTCAGGAGCAGGTCTGCGGCTGTTCTTTTTCTCGGTGGTTTACTTTGGTGGTTGGTCATGTCTCTACGGGCTGGGTCTCCCGGAGGCTCCCTGGATCGCGCTGATTTCCTTGTAAACGCGCTTAAAGAGCGGGTTCGCGAGTGCGTGGGCGCCGAAGATTTCGAGTCGTGGTTTGCTGGCACGCCCTGTCGTTACGATCCATCTGGCGCCTTTATCTTTACCGCCCAGAGCCCCTTTCGAACAAAGTGGATCGAAACGAAATATGGCGCTCTCCTGCACGGAATCGCGCGTGAACTCTGCGAAAAAGATGTAAGTCTTTCTTTCGAAAGCGCGACGGAAAGCGCTCCGGAGAAGGCCGCCGCCGGGTCATCCACCTCGCGCCTCGGCCCGGCCTCTTTATCCCGGGAGGCCGGCGAAAGATTTTACCTCGATGACTTTGTGGTCGGCCCGGGATCCCGGGTCGCCTATGCCGCCGCCACGGCTGTCCTCGAGCACCCCGGGAAAACCTACAGCCCGCTGTGCATCCACGGGCCATCCGGGGTGGGGAAAACCCACCTGCTCCAGGGGGTCGCTCGCCACCTTCGGGAAACATCCAACCTCAAGGTCTGCTGTGATTCATCCGAATCCTTCACCAACAGGTACATCGAAGCGGCCGGCAAACGAGACCTGGGATCCTTCCACACCCGGTATCGCGAATGCGAGGTCTTCATCCTCGATGACATCCACTTCCTGGCAGGAAAGAAAAGAACTCTCGAGGAGTTCTTCTCCATCTTTGAAAACCATCTTAACAAGAACAACCAGGTGGTCCTCTCGAGCGCCATCGATCCGGCTAAACTGGCCGGGCTGCCAGGCCGGCTGCTCGCCCGCTTTCGTTCCGGGCTGATCACCCCGGTCGAGGTCCCTAATTTTGAGACCCGGGCCGAGGCGGTCTCGAGAATGGCGGAAAGAAAAGGCTATCGCCTCCCTCCTGTCACTTCCGAATACCTCGCCCAACACGTCACCGATAATCTCCGCGAATTAGAAGGCGCGCTGAACTGTCTGATCAATGTGTCGCGGCTACACCAGTCCCCCCTGACCCTGGAGATGGCGAAGGCGGCCCTGGATGAGTTTCTTGACCTCGGCGGGCAGCCTTCTTCTGGAGGGGTCGGGGCACGAAACATCATCGACATCCTCTTGACACATTATGGAGTAGAAGAACGAGATCTCCTCTCGGCCAAAAAGGTGAGAACGGTGGTTCGGGCGCGCCAGGTCGGCATGTACCTCGCGCGACAATTAACCCCGCTTTCGTTGACCCAGATAGGAACACTTTTTGGTGGGCGGGACCACACCACGGTTCTCTACGCTCTCAAGAGAATAGAAGAGAGCCTTGGCACAGACAGCTGTCTGCGCTCGGACATCGAAGCGATTCGTTCGCGGCTTTCCGTGGCCCACTTTCATTAGGCCTGCCGTCGGCAAGCAGCCCTTTCCGAAGCTGTGAAATACCTCCCTTCAGCCGTGTAAAACCATCCGCATCTTCATCTATAGATTATGGGATTTAGTTTTATCTCAACTCTGAATTTCACAATTTATCAACGCTGATTCATCAAATCCAACAATCTATACTCTTTTAATGAAACTGAATTAAACACCCTCTGTGGAATAAATAAATCCTTGTTCCATAAGGACTTATATTTTTTCTTAGCTTGTATTCCACAGCAAAAACATAGGTGATGAGTTCTGATTCTGATGATGTATATATAGAAACATCTTAAGGTCGGCTTTCCATACCAACCATTCAACTCACCTTTGCCGAAACCCAGCTTATTGGCCAGGAGCGAAGATCCCCCTGGGATGATCGATAAGTATTTTTATTTAAATGACTTACAGTAACTTAAAGGGGTATTTTTTATGTACTCCGGCGTAGTTTCCGTAAGTTGTTTATAACAAACAGTTTATATAGACAGAGAAAGTTTTTCGGAACACCGGAAGATTTATCTTAAGTCTTTTATTAGTAAAGACTTAAGAGTATATAATTTCATTGCCTTTGGCTGGGCCCGAACTATAATGAGCCTTTCCTCAATTTAGTGTTATAGAAGGTGGTTAATAGCGCTTCAGGCGGATTGTATGACCCTGAATTTGCGTTTTTCAATGGAAGTGAACTTTGCCCCATGGAATGGCTTGCTTTCGTCTGAGGCGAAAGGAGCGTGGTTTGCGGACGATGCCGCTTTGGGGCTTCAGCGTGGGGCCCCGCCAGAAGGAAGACACGATGAAAATTTGCTGTGAAAAGAACGAGCTGTTTGAGCGACTGCAAAGTATCGCGGCGATTACCGGGGGTGGGCCTACCACCAAGTCGATCCTGCGCAATTGTCTTTTTGTCGCGACGGGCAAGGAATTACAGATCAAGGCGACTGACCTGGATGTGTCAGCTTGTCTGCAGATTGAACGCCAGGAGATTGATGGTAAAGGCGAGCTCGCCCTGCCGGCCGCCAGGCTCCTCTCCCTCGTCAGAGAGGTTCCCGGTAACAGGATTATTATAGAGGCCACAAAGGATGGGAAGGGAGCGACGGTTTGCTCCGAGTCGGGCGAATATTCTTTCAAGCTGCTTGGAGAGAGCCCTGACGAATTTCCTGAGGTAAGGGGTTTTTCCGGAGAGGGCGCCTTGGAGTTGCCGCGCGCCAAATTTGCCGATATGTTGCGCCGTGTAGCCGTCGCCGCCTCAAGAGACTCTTCCCGCTATCAGCTGACCGGAGTCTTCTGCGAGATAGAAGGTGGCCTGCTCAAGATGACGGCAACCGATGGAAAGCGTCTGACCACAGACGAGATGGAGATAGACAGCCCCGCCTCAGCGGCGGTCTCCGGAATTATCCCTAACCGGGCCGTTGATGTGATGGTCAAGGTCTTGTCCCAGGGGGAGGACAGTGTGAAGCTTGCCCTTCAGGAAACGGAAGTCCAGATGTCCTTCGATGGAGGAGAGATGATGGCCAAGCTGGTAGAGGGAACCTTTCCCGAATACAAATCCGCGATTCCTTCTGATGTTAAGAGCAAGATAACGGCTGATCGAGGGCAACTGGTTGCCGCGGTCCGGAGCGCCTCCCTGGTTACCGACAAGGAGACGGAGGCCGTGATCTTTCGCTTCAAAGGTAAGGAGGTCGCGATCGAATCCAAAGGCAGCGACATTGGCGAGTCGATGATCCGGGTGGATGTGGAAAAAGAAGGTGAGGATGTTGAGATCCGATTTAACCCGAGCTACTTCGTGGATGCGCTCAGAACCATCGACACAGAGCAGGTCAGGATGGAATTTTTCGGTTCGGAGCGTCCGGGGGCGATCAAGGGCGAGCTAAGCTACCGCCATTACCTGATGCCCCTGGTGGTCAATTGAGACTTTGTCGGAAACCCGGCCGAAAAAAGAGAAGAAGAGTGACGGATCGAAAAACGCGGAGCCGTGGAAAGAGCCGCAATAATGAAGCCGGCGGCAAGGGCCCCGAGGTGCTCGAGGACATTCTCCGACGATGGTTAAAAGAGAACAGCCTCGATACGACCCTGGGTCGAGCCCAACTGGAAAAGTGCTGGAAAGATACGGTGGGAGGCGAAGTTGCCGACAGAACGCGAATTGTGGACCTCAGGGGAGGAACCCTTGTAGTCGAGGTGGATTCAGCTCCTTTGCTTGGTGAACTCTCCGCTTATTACCGGGAAGAAATCATGAGCTCTTTGCGCCAGAGCGAAGGCTTTCCCAACTTTCAGAATATCCGGTTTCGCGCCGGAAACTTCGAGACAAACACATGACGTCAACGGATGACGCCTCTGGGGCCACCAAGACCCCCGAGGCTGACAACCAGGATGATTACGGGGCCAGCAACATCAAGGTTCTCGAGGGCCTTGAGGCTGTGAGGATGCGCCCCGATATGTATATCGGCGGCACCGACATCAAGGGCCTCGAACATCTCGTGACCGAGGTGCTCGACAACAGCATCGATGAGGCTATGGCCGGGTATTGCGATACGGTGAAGCTTCATATCTACGAAGACGGAAGCGTCTCCGTTGAAGATAACGGACGGGGCATACCCGTTGGAGCCCACGAGTCGGGGAGCGATGCCCTGGACGTAGTCATGACGACCCTCCATGCCGGCGGGAAGTTTGACCATGACAGCTACAAGGTCTCCGGCGGCCTGCACGGAGTCGGTGTGTCGGTGGTGAACGCCCTGAGCGAATGGCTCACCGTGGATGTTTACCGGCAGGGCAAACACTACACCCAGCGCTACGAGCTCAAGGGCGAGGGCCAGGGCGAGGGCCAGGCCCCCGAACCGGTCGGCCCGGTCGAGGTCGCGGGTGAGGCGGAGGGCACCGGGACTAAGATTCGCTTCAAGCCGGATGCGACCATTATGGAAACGGTCGAGTTCCAGTACGCGACCCTGGCGAAGCGGTGTCGCGAGCTCGCGTTTTTGAACCGGGGGCTCAGGGTGTCGATCGCCGATGACCGTGAAGGAAAAGCCGAGGAGTTCTATTACGAAGAAGGCATCAAGGATTACGTCGAATATCTCAACCGAAAGAAAGAGACCGTTCACGACAACATCGTCTATTTCGACAAGGCGGACGAGGGCTCCGGAGTCAAGGTGGAGATCGCCTTTCAATATAACCGGGACTATACCGCCGACAGCATTTACACCTTCGCCAACAACATCAACACCGAGCACGGCGGGACCCATCTGAGCGGGTTCAAATCGGGGCTGACGCGGACCCTGAACAAATACGCTCGCGAGAGCAAGGTGGTGAAGGAAAAGGAGGCCGTTCCTGATGGCGCGGACTATCTCGAGGGGATGGTGGCGATCGTCAGTGTCAAGGTCCCTGACCCCAGGTTCGAGAGCCAGACCAAGGTCAAGCTCTCCAACACCGAGGTGGAGGGTGTTGTTCAGCAGGCCGTGAACGACCGCCTGGCGAGCTATCTGGCGGAGAACCCTTCGACGGCGAAGGCTATCTGCCGCAAGGGTGTCGACGCCCGCATTGCCCGTGAGGCCGCGCGCAAGGCGCGCGACATGGCTCGCCGAAAGACCGCTCTCTCCAGCGGCAGCCTGCCGGGCAAGCTGGCGGACTGCTCCAGCCGCGACCCTTTCCAGACGGAGGTCTTTATTGTCGAGGGAGATTCGGCCGGCGGCTCCGCGAAGCAGGGGCGCGTACGCGAATTCCAGGCGATCCTTCCGATCCGGGGAAAAATTATCAACGTTGAGAAGACGCGAATCGACAAGGTTCTCGGGCACCAGGAGATCCAGACTATTATTTCCGCTCTTGGGACGGGCATCGGAGATGATTTTGACATATCGAAGCTGCGCTATGGCAAAGTGATCATCATGACGGATGCCGATGTAGACGGCTCCCATATCCGCACCCTCCTGTTGACGTTCTTTTTCCGGCACATGAGAAGCCTGATCGATGCGGGCGCGATCTACATTGCCCAGCCGCCGCTCTATGAGCTCGCCCCCCGCAAGGGCTCGAAGAAGAAGTCCATGTACGTTCAGGATGAGAAAGAATACGAGTCGGAGATGCTCAGGGTCGGAGTGGAAAACGTTACCCTGCTGCTCGATGGGGGCCGGGTTGAGCTCCGCTCTGGAGCGTTCCGCGTGCTCTGCGAGGGCATCTCCCGCCTGAGGGGTCTCGAGCGAGCGCTTGACCGCAAGGGTCTCGCCCTGCACGCATACCTGGCCGCGGCCAATGACGAAGGCGTCCTGCCGGCCAGGATGCTCTCGGTGAAGGGGGCAGCCGGAGCGGAGCCCACCGGTGAGCTGTATCAAGATGACGCCGCGCGCGAGAAGCGTATCTCGGAGCTTGGCAGGGAGCTCGGGCGAGAGGTCGTGGTTTGCGAGGAGAGGGATGGTCTCGAACAGCGCGCGGCCGCCGATGCCGTCCTCTACACGATCTTTGAGAGCGGCCCCCTGACAGAGATCCTCGCCCTCCTCGACCAGCACGGGCTGGCCGCCGCCCCTCTCCGCCTGTTGATTGACGATGCTGACCTGGGCGTTGCGGAGCCGGAGCCGATCGGGGCGCTCTCCTTTGGCGAGGACGAAGAACAGAATGTTTATGACCTTCTCAACATACTCGATGGGGTCAACTCCGCGGCCGAGCGCAAGCTGGAGCCCAAGCGTTTTAAGGGCCTGGGTGAGATGAACCCTGACCAGCTTTACCTGACGACGATGGATCCCCAGCGCCGGACCGTGTTGAAGGTGACGGTCGCGGATGCGGAAACGGCCGACGAATATTTCACGATCCTGATGGGAACGAATGTTGAGGAGAGGCGCAAGTTCATCCAGGAGCATGCCCTGGATGTGAAGAACCTTGATGTCTGAGCGCGATATGGAAGAAAACGAAGAAACAGGTTTTGGTGCTGGCGAAAAGGTCCGTGAGCTGGATATCCAGGATGAGCTCAAGGAGTCCTATCTCACCTATTCGATGAGCGTCATCATTCAGCGGGCGCTTCCGGACATTCGCGATGGTCTGAAGCCGTCTCAGCGCCGAATCCTCGTGGCCATGCGGGATCTGAACCTTGGGCCCCGCGGGGGGCATCGCAAATGCGCGGCTATCGTGGGCCAGACCATGATGAGCTACCATCCGCATGGAGACGGCGCCATCTACCCCACGCTCGTGCGCATGGCCCAGGACTTCAACACCCGCTACCCGCTCGTTGACAGCCAGGGCAACTTTGGCTCGATCGACGGCGATCCTCCGGCGGCCATGCGATATACCGAGGCGCGGATGACCGAGGGGACCGTTCAGCTGATGGCCGACATCGACAAGGAGACGGTCGACCATCAAAAGACCTTCGACAACCGTCTTGACGAGCCCAGCGTGCTCCCGGCCGCTTTTCCGAACCTGCTTTGCAATGGCTCAACGGGCATCGCCGTTGGCATGGCGACGAGCATGCCTCCGCACAACCTCGGAGAGGTGTGCGCTGGCCTGCGCGCCCTTATCGCGAACCCCGGCATCACCCTAGAAGAGCTGATGGGGCACATCCCGGGTCCGGACTTCCCCACCGGGGCGGAGATCTGCGGGCGGGCCGGCATTCGCCAGGCCTACAAGACAGGGCGGGGGCTGATCAAGGTGCGCTCCAAGTACCATGTCGAGCCCGGCAAGAACAAGGATTCGATCATCTTTACCGAGATCCCCTACCAGGAGAACAAGGTCTCGATCATCGAGAAGATCTCCGAGTGCGTCAAGGATGGTCGCATCCAGGACATTGCGGATGTCAGGGACGAGAGCGATAAGAACATCCGGCTGGTTATCGAACTCAAGATGTCCGCTTCGCCCGAGGTGGTCGTTAACCAGCTCTATAAGTTTACCCAGCTCAGCGCCACCTTCAGCATCATCAACATCGCCCTTGTCCGTGGTCGTCCGGAGACCCTCGGCCTCAAGGAGCTGCTCAATGAATACAAGCGCCATCGGATAGAGATCATTCGCCGCCGGACCCGCTACCTCCTGCGCAAGGCGGAGGAGCGCGCCCATATTGTTGAGGGCCTGCTGAAGGCGCTCGACATCATTGATGAGGTGATCGCTCTGATCCGGTCTTCCAAAACGGATGAAGAGGCCCAGTCCCGCCTGATGGCCGAGCACCAATTCACCGAGATCCAGGCTCACCAGATCCTGATCATGCAGCTGCGGCGGCTGACCGGTCTGGAGCGCCAGAAGCTTCAGGATGAGCTGGGCCAGCTGCACGCCGACATCAAGAACTACCGGGAGATTCTCGCCAGCGAGCAGCTCGTTTTCGACCTGATTATCGAAGAGCTGGGAGAGGCGGAGAAGAAGCTTGGAGACGAGCGGCGCACCGAGATTGTTGAGGAGGCCGAGGATTACGCCGTCGAGGATCTCATTCCCGAGGAGCAGGTGGTGGTCACCTTTACCCGGGAAGGCTACGTCAAGCGCACCCCGCTGAGCACCTACCGCAGCCAGGGCCGCGGTGGACGCGGCATCGCCGGGGGCAATAAGAAAGAGGGAGATTTCGTCAAGACCCTCTTTGTCGCCTCGACCCATGACTACATCCTGCTCTATACGAACAGGGGGCGCGTATATTGGCTACGGGTGTACGAAATTCCAAATATGGGGCGCACCGCGAAGGGTCGCCCGATCATCAACTTCCTGAACCTGGGACAGGGCGAGACGGTCAGCCAGCAGCTGTGCGTAGATGAGTTCGATGCCGAGCGATTTGTTGTTTTCGCGACCCGGCAGGGTACGACTAAGAAGGTCAGCCTCGACCAATTCTCTCGGCCCAAGAAAACGGGAATCATTGCCATCAAGCTCAAGGAAGACGACGTCCTCATCGGGGCCTCCCTTTGCCGGGCCGGGCAGGAGGTGGTTCTGGGCACCCGGGCGGGCAAGGCCATTCGGTTTGATGAGGCCGACATTCGCCCCATGGGGCGCACCGCGGCCGGAGTGGGGGGCATCCATCTTTCGGCGGATGATGAGGTCGTTGATATGGCGATTCTTGATCCCGCGGAGGAGGGAGTCACCCTGTTGACGGCCTGCGCCAACGGTTTTGGCAAGAAGACGGCTGTAGAAAACTACAGGCGCCAGAAACGAAACGGCGCGGGAATCATCAGCATCAAGGCGACCTCCCGCAATGGGCCCGTGGTGGGCCTGAAAGCTGTCCGGGAAGATGATGACATTGTCCTGATGAGCCGCGAGGGTCTCTTGATCCGGACCCAGGCATCGGAGATCAGCGTAATGGGGCGTTCGACCCAGGGCGTAAACCTGATGCGCCTTCAGGATGGAGATACACTGGCGGCAATCGAGTGCGTTTCCCCGGCCGAGGCGGAAGAAAATGAGGCGGAAGCGGAGACGGCTGAGGAGACGGATGCGGATGCGGAGGAGGCCGGCTCCACGGAA
>CAUZHA010000003.1:0-76236 GCA_963579555.1 Planctomycetes bacterium UBA1146 | reverse complement strand
TGCTCATGCGCTCGCCCTTGCCATCGAGAATCGTCGCGTGAATAAAGACGTCGGTGAAGGGAAGATCGCCGATATTGTAAAGTCCCATGAGCGCCATGCGGGCAACCCAGAGGGAGATGATGTCTCTGCCGGTAACGAGGCAGGAGCCGGGATAGTAATACGAAAGACAGTCTTCGTTTCCATCGATGGGACCCAGGGACGACTGTCCATCCCCGACCCGGGCCGTGGCGGGCTCAGGCCAGCCAAGCGTGCTGTGCGGCCAGATGCCGCTTGAGAACCATGTATCGAGAACATCGGGGTCACGTTCGAAACCGAGCTCCCCGAGCTCAGCCTGGAGTTCGGCGCCACCTTCATCTCCAAGCAGACAGGCCATGAGCTCCAGGGGCTCCTCATCGAACTCACCGGCGATGGCGTCCGTGTCAGCGCCAGCCGTCAGCAGCTGGCTCGATCCGCCAGCCGATCCTACTCTCACGCAGACATCATCCCTGCCAAGCAGGGCGCCAAGCTGGTCAACCCTGGCGGAGAAGTCCGCGGCCGCAACTTCAGCGCTCCAGATGGGAATCTGGTGGCCCCACCAAAGCTGGCGGCTGATACACCAGTCCCTCTTCTCTGCCAGCCAGTTCACGTAGGTATTGCCATAGCGTACCGCGTCGGGATGGAATACCAGCTTGCGTCCGCTGGCGGACTTCCAATCACCCTCGACGGCATCGATCGCCGCCTGTGCAAGCCCGGGGGTGCGGAATTCTCTATCGGTCCCCCTGCCGCAGACCACCCCATCGGGGGTGTCTCCCATCAGAACGAACCACTGCCGCGAGAGGAAAGGCTCAGCCGGTGTCTTTGACCGGTCAGAGTGCCCGACCTCGACCTCACGCTCTTCCACCGCATCGAGCAATCCAAGCTCATCGAGATCGGCCACCACCTTTTTCCGCGCCTCATAGCGATCGAGACCAGCGTAGGATCCAGCCGACTTCGCAAGCGACCCATCTGTTTCGAGGATATTGACAATGTCAATCTCATCCTTATGCCTCCCCCAGACCTCGTAATCATTCGGGTCATGGGCCGGGGTGATCTTCACGCAGCCGCTGCCGAGCTCCGGCTTGGCCCACTCATCGCAGACCAGGGGAATCGGTCTGTCGAGCAGGGGAAGCATCACCATCCTCCCGGCTGAGGCCATCTCGGTGAGCTTCTGCAACGTGGGCAGGTGACTCTCACGGCGGGCCTCGAGACCCGCGAGATGTTCCTCTATCCCCTCCCGGTCGCGATCAGCAGCTTCGGCAAGATTCTCACGAGTCCGTGCCAGCAACTCGGCAAGGCTGCCCCCGGGATCGGGATGGCAGGCCACCGCCGTATCCCCCAGCATGGTCTCCGGACGCGTGGTGGCGACCGTGACAAACTCCGGCTCACCCGGCTGCGGGTCGATCACCGGATAGCGAATGTGCCAGAAATGACCGGCAACCTTCTCGTGATAGATCTCATCATCGCTGACGGCCGTCTGCAGGTGGCAATCCCAGTTGACCAGCCTGTTGCCGCGATAGATCAGGCCGTCGCTGAACATATTGAAGAAGGTCCGCCGCACCGCTCGCTCGCAGACGGGATCCATGGTGAAACGCTGCCGGTCCCAGTCACAGGAGCAACCCATGCTCTGCTGCTGGGAGACGATGCGCTTCTGATACTGGTCCTTCCATTTCCAGATCCTCTCCACCAGCTTCTCACGGCCGATGTCGTGACGGGTCTTTCCCTCGAGCTCGAGCAGGCGCTTCTCAACCACGGCCTGGGTGGCGATTCCCGCGTGATCGGTCCCCGCCATCCAGAGGGTATTGTCTCCCCTCATTCTGTGCCAGCGGGTCAGGAGATCCTGCATCACGTTGTCCATGGCATGCCCCATGTGAAGGGCCCCGGTGACATTCGGCAGGGGCATCATGATGACATAGCGCTCCTCACGATCGTCAGGGGAAGCCGCGAAGGCCTTGCGTGAAATCCAACGCGAATAGATCTCCTCCTCGACGGAGGCCGGATCGTATTGCTTGGGAAGCTCTCTGCTCATCAGTAAAAACCCCGCACGGGACACAAAGTTCAATTTCTCAACAGGTTGCACAAGTTACCTGAGAGTGGCCGCTCCGTCCACCGCGACCTAAGGAGGCCGTCTACATAGAAAAATTAAAGCTCGCCCCCGCGGCGACCCGCAGATAGTCCGGGGTCTCGATAACCAGGGAATCCGTGAGCGAGCCTGCGTTGAAGGCGATCCGCTCATTTGCCCTGATCGACTCATCCACATAGAGATCAAAAGGAAGGATCGGCTGTCCAAACGGGGGGACGCTGCCGGGAACAAGGCCGGTCAATTCAAGCAGCTCTTCAGCGCTGGCGAAGCGCAGGGACTTCACCTCCAGGCGCCTCTTGACCGCCTGCGAATCGAGCTTCAGGGCGGCGCTCAGAACGAAGAGAGCGAAATATTCCCCCGCCTTGAGCAGAAGCGCCTTGCCCCCGGTCTCCAACGCCTCCCCCCTGGCCCTGGCCGAATCCTCCGAGGTGCGGGTCGGCTCATGGCTGATCTGACGATAGGAGACGCCTTCACGGTCAAGCAGCTCAAGGATCTGGAGGAGCTTCGGGTTCCCTGTACTCAAGACTCGGGCTCTCCGTCCCCCCCCGCCGCCGGATGGATCAGCACCTTGGAGAAAAACTCGCGGCGATCCTTCATGCCCTCGAGCACATCGATGGCGCCTCCAAGCGGGACCCGGTGGGTAATGAGCGGCTCGAGATTGAGCGTCCCCTCGGCCATGGCGCTGAGTACATCTCGCCAGTCATCGGTACCTCCGCTCGAACTGAAATGCGAGTTCCAGGTCCCGTGAAGGGTCGTCTCGCGGCGCATCAGCTGGGAGATCAGGGGCGCTGGAATGGTAACATCGCCTGACGGGTTGCCGAGCATGACCACCCGCCCACCCCGGCAGGCTGCCGCCATGGCCTGGAGCAGGGTCTGGGGGACGCCGGCGCCATCAAAGGTCAGCTCCGCCCCCTCGCCGGCGGTGGAGCCCTCGACCACCTCGACCGGATCAGCCTCCCTGGAGTCGAAGACCTCCTCGAAGCCCAGGCTCCTCGCCTGCTCGAGCTTGGCCGCCTCGATGTCGAAGAGCAGGATCCGCGAAGCGCCAAGCGCCTTGGCCCACTGGGCAACCATCAGGCCAATCGGCCCGATACCGAAGATGGCCACCGTCTCCCCCTCCGAGCAGCCGCCTCCCCGACGCACCGCATGCAGAGCGACCGCCGCCGGCTCCGTCATCGAGGCCTCCTCCAGCGACACGCCATCGGGAACTGGAACCAGGTTGACCACCGGCGCCACAACGTATTCAGCAAAGGCTCCATCACAGCGTGAGCCCAGGTAATCGTAGTCGACGCATTGAGCATATTTCTCTTCTTTGCAGGGGCCGCATTCACCGCACCAGAGGAGGGGAAAGACCGCGACCCTGTCGCCAGGGGAGAACTCCTCCACATCGGCTGACACAGCCTCGACGGTGCCGGCAAACTCATGCCCGCAGACGGTAGGAAAGCTGTAGGTCCCCTTGCTGAAAATCCGGGGGATATCCGAGCCGCAGACGCCGCAGAACCCGATCCTCACCAGGACGTTCCTTGAGCCATCGCCCGCGCCGGGTATGGGACGGGCGATGGCCTCCAGCCTCAGATCGCCTACCCCATGGAGAACCACCGCCTGCATCGACTCAGCGGAAGGGCTCATGAAGCCCCCGCCTGTTCAACGGAGCGACCCTCGGCGACAGCCTCCACGGTCTTGCGCCGGTTTTCATCCATGTCTCCACCTGAGTTGTACAGGCTGCTGGTACCTGCCACCAGGATGCCGGCGCCGGCCGCCACCATGCCGGGAATATTCTCAAAGCTCACATTCCCATCCACGCTGATGGGAATATCGGCCTCCCTGGCCGAAAGGTAGTCTCGGCAGGCCGCGATCTTCTCAAAGGCGGATGGAACCAGCTTCTGCCCGGCGAAGCCGGGGTTCACGGTCATCAGCAGGACAAAGTCAAGACGGCCGAGAACATGCTCCATGGCGTCGAGAGGAGTGGCCGGATTGAGGGCAACCCCGGCTTCCGACCCGGCCTCCCTGATGAGGCCGAGGGTCCGGTCCAGGTGGCGAGCCGACTCCGCGTGAACGGCAATCTGCTGCACCCCGATCTCGGCAAGCTGCGAGATAAACCAGTCGTTATCTTCGACCATCAGATGAACATCGAAAGGCAGCGAGGTGCGCCCACGCAGGTCGCTCAGGGCGCCAAGCCCCATGGGCAGGTTGGGCGCGAAGTGGGCGTCCATGATGTCCAGGTGGATCATGTCGGCGCCAACCGCTTCGAGCCTCTCGACCTCGGCGGCCAGGTTGGCCTGGTCAGCGCACATCAGGGAAGGCGAGATCTTGACGCCGGTCTCTTCGTAAAAGGAAGTTGTCATTTCGATGGCTCTCTGGATTTATCCGCTAGGGGCAAAGGCACTCGCTCTGTGCGGCACCCTTCAACTACAAGGATTTTACCAAGGATTGAACCAAAGAGGCACCTGGCAGAGGATTAATCAGGACACAAAAATCCGGGGTCCGGCCTGCAAGGCTGTCGCCTGCAGCCCAGGCAGGCCCGGGCGAAGGCGCTCAGGACTGCCGCTCCTTGCGATCCTTCGAGTTCCCCCTCTTGCTGTCGCGGGAGCCTGGTTTTTTTTCATCCCTGGATGACCGGCTCCTGGTCCTGCCGAAGTCGCGGATGACCTCATCGACCTTCAGAACCCCATCTCCATCCTGATCGTAGCTGTCAAACCTCTCTTTGACCGGCCCGCGAGCCTCCTCCCGGGTAATCCTGCCATCGCTGTTTTCATCGAGCCCCTTAATGTAGGAGGAGATGCGCTCCCTCGAGGCGCGGTCACGACTGGAGCGCTCACTTGGTTTCCTATCCGAAGACGACCTGTCGTTTGTAACCGCGGCGAGCTCCCGCTTCGAGAGTGATCCATCCCGGTCCCGGTCAAGACGCTCGATGATCGAGGCCGCCGCCTGCAGCTCCCGCTTGCTGAGCTTGCCATCCCTGTCCCGGTCGAGAATCGAGAACAGCAAGTCCTGGGAGTCACTGTCGGCGTCACGCATCCTGTCGGGGCTCCTTGACGGTCTCCGCGAAGGCCTGCGCGAATCCGAGCTGGCCCCGGACTTCAGCAGGGCGGCAACCTCCGCCTCGTTGAGGGCCCCATCCTCGTTCTTGTCGTATTCGGAGAATCTCTTGCCGATACGCAATCGGTAATTCTGCGGCAGCTCCTCCCTGGTCACCTTGCCGTCTCCATCCTTGTCGAACCGCCTGATAAAGTCCGCGGGGGATGGAGTGTCGCGGCTGCCGCGGGAAGAATCCGGACGGCGACGGCGTGAGTCGCGTTCGCGGTCGGAATCTCCACTGCCCGCAAAAGCCCTCGCAAACTCCGCGGCATCCAGGGCGCCATCTCCATCCGCATCTCCAGCCCTCAGGGCGCGATCGAAGAAGTCCCGCTTTTCGGCCGGGACCTCGTCAGCCGTAAGCTTGCCGTCCGCATTGGAATCGAGACGCTTGAATACTCCGCCAGAGTCAGGCTTTCCCTCCTGCGCCCGGAGACCACCTGTAAGAACAACCGCCGCCACGACGGCTGGGAGCATGATTTTCATCTTCATTTTGATTACCTTCCTGGTTGGTCCTGGAGCGCGGTCCGCGGAAGCGGGACAGCGATGTTCAACTGAACAATTCCAGCATGGTCTCGCCTCCGTCGACAATCTTGAGCGGACGCCCCAGCGGGCTGTTGTGCTCCTTGTCGGTGTCGACATCCAGGGCGTAGCAGACTGAAGAGAAGAGATCTTCAACCTTCACGGGCCGGTCCTTTACACTTGAGCCATCGTCGGTACTTGAACCAATGACCTGCCCGCCCTTCACACCGCCGCCGGAGATTGCGAGGTTGAAGACCCGGGGGTAGTGATCCCTTCCAGTCCTGCCGTTGATGCGGGGAGTTCGCCCAAACTCCCCCATCCAGAGCACCAGGGTCTGTTCGAGCATTCCCCTGTCGCGCAGGTCGGCAATCAGGGCCGCGTAGCCGCGGTCGACACCGCCGGCAAGGGTGCTGATTCGTTCGAAATTATCATTGTGAGTATCCCAGCCATTAGAACGCACCTCGATGTAGGTAACACCGGCCTCTACAAGGCGGCGAGCCAGCAGGCAGCCCTTACCGAAAGATCCATCGCCGTAGAGCTCACGGGTTTTTTCTGACTCCCCGGCAATATTAAAGGCCTCGAGCCTTTTGCTGGTGGCGAGCTTTCGGGCCTTAGCGTAAAGGGCGCGATGCTCCTTCACACGGTCTCCCGCTCCGGAACCGGCAAATTCTCCTTCCAGGTTGTTCAGCAATCCGATCGCCCTGTCCAGGCGAGCTTTGCCGGCAGAGACCTTTGTATTTTCCGGGGGACGGTCCGGGGATGAGACAGAGAACGGATCGTAGCCTACCCCAAGGAATCCACCGCTGATACCGCTGAGCCCCCGGGAGCTTCCGATGGCAACAAACTGGGGCAGGTCGTGGCTTGCATCTCCAACTTCCTTTGAAATCAGCGAACCAAGAGATGGGTGCTTTACGCTGCCGGTTGGAGCATAGCCCGTGTGCAGCTGGTAGGTGGCCCTCTGGTGGTTCCCCTCGCGGTTCGTCATTGAACGGACCAGGGCAATGTCCTTCATATGCTCAGCCACCAGCGGCCAATGCTCCGCGATCCGGATACCCGGTACGACTGTCTTGATCGCCTCGGTAGGGCCACCGTTGTCATGGCCAGGCTTGGGGTCAAAAGTTTCGAACTGGCTGGGACCACCCTGCATCCACAGGACAATTACTGACATGCCTTTTTTCTGAAGGTCTTCAGCCCGCAAAGCAACGAGGTCACGCAACCCGAGAGAACCGGCTGCGGCGGCACCAACACCCGTGGCGCCTACGCTGCCCAGGAATCCTCGGCGACTCAACCCCGCAAATACGCCGGCCTGTTCGTATGGCTCCTGTCCTGAGTTCATTTTCATCGACTCACCTCTCACTGATGAATTCTGTCGAGTTAACCAGGCTCCAGAGGAGGTCTTCGAAAACCTCCCCGCGATCCGGAACGGACTTGCGGTACTTGCTGAAAATCTCCCACTCCCCCGCGGTTGGACGCCTGCTGTGCGCCTTCAGGTACAATTCATCAAAGACCAGCCGGTCATCTTTATAGGAGCCGAGCAGGCGGGCCAGCATGGTGTCACCACTCGAACGTATCGCCTGCGTAATGATGGGGGAGTTCATCAGGAAGAGAGCCTGTGGAATCGTCCCGGCCACATCCTCCGTAGGAGTGGAAGGATCGAAACCGAAAATTCTCTCGAAGTTGCTTTCGAGAGAATTTCTCGGCCCGCGCCCGCGCGAGGACGAACCGGGAAACCTGTCCGGGCGTAACTCCAGGACCCGGACGATGGTCCTGTAGAGCTTACCTGCTGACATCCTCGAGCAGGTTACCGCGGCAAAGGAGGGGGCCTCGGGCGAGGGAGAAGGCTCACGGATCTTTCTCTGGTAAGTCTCTGTCAACGTGATGGCTGAAAGCAGCCACTTGAGGCTGTATCCGTTCTGGCGACAGCCCTCGGCAAGCAGGTCGAGCGCCTCGGGATAATCAGGGGATCGGTCGGGTCCCATGTCATCTATGGGCTCAACGAACCCCTTGCCCAGCAGCTCTTTCCAGACCCGGTTGACCAGGGCGCGGGCAAACCAGGGGTTATCCTTGCCGGTGAGAAACCCACCCAGGGCCTGACGACGGTCGGCATCATCGATGCGTTCACCGGGGCTCTTACGGGTAACGAAAAACTCCGGGTGAATCAGGGTCCCACGACTCTGGGGATTTTCGAGATTCGGCATATAGTGCTCACCACTACCCCGGTTTCGAGGGCGCGACATCGCCATGCTGGCGACCGCCTTGATTTCCCCCGCACTCAGATGCCTGTCCTTGTCCTTGTCCCCGGCCCGCAGAAAACGCCCGAAGAGGCCGGAGAGCGCCTTGGGCACCTCTCGCATGGAGACAGTTCCATCAGAGTTCCTGTCGTAGCGCTCGACCCATGTAGACGGATCCCCGTACCGTTTCGAGAAGTTTCCCTGGGCAGCCTGCTGGCGCTGGAAGCTCCGGGCAGAACTGTCCGTGGCGACAATCTCGAACTGCCGCTGGCCGCCCTCCGTACCTTCCTTGCGGCGAATCCTCAGGCGAGGGAAGAAAGCGGCGAGCTGGTGAAACTCTTCGCGCTTCCAGCGGTCATAGGGATGGTCATGGCACTGGGCACATTGCAGCTGGATACCCAGAAAGAGCCTTGAGGTCTCAGCAGCCAGCTCGTTGGCCTCTCCCATCTGGGCCAACACCAGGCCGGTCTGGCCATTGGTATTGATGTCGCCTGTGGCCGTCAGGAGATCGACCGCGATCTTATCCCAGCCGCGGTCCTCTCTGAGCTGGTCCCTGATCCACCTGCGCAGCTGCTCGCGAACAATACCGAAGCGCTGGTCCTGGGACCTGTAGGCGATGACATCCCGCCAGTAGCGCCCCCAGGTTTCAGGATAATCTTCACTGGCAAGCAGGGAGGATATCCTCGATGAGCGTTTCGAGGGACCAGGATCAAGCGTAAAGAGTGTCAACTCATCCGGAGAGGGGACCGTACCGGTAAGATCGAGACTGACCCGGCGAAGAAACTCTTCATCAGAAACAAGGGCTGTCGTCTCGACCTTTTCAGCCTTTAAAGCCTCCGAGATGATTCGATCGACCCCGTCCGCAACACTGCGAGGACTGTCGTCCTCGCCAAAAAGACGGTTGGTGAATGCAACAGCGGCAAAGACTGTAAGCAGACAGGCCAGAAAATGAAAGATTGCCCCCGGTCTCCGCATGGGTAATTAACCTTCGATAAAAGTTGACTCCGAACCGCATTGCTGGAGCCGTTTACTTAAACCCCCCAGCCCATCAATAGTTTCTCACATTAATCGACCGGACACCAAGGAGAGATTCCACCTGTAGTTGCAAAGAGGAGAGGCGTCCCCTAAGTACTTTAATCCCAGGTAGATCGGTATCAGGTGTCTGAATCGAGCTCACGGCGGAGCTTCTTGTAGTGGTTTACCAGGGCATTGGTTGAGCTGTCATGGGAGCTGACGGTCGACTCATCCCGGAGTTCCTCGAGCACCCTCGAAGCAAGCCTCTTCCCCAATTCGACCCCCCACTGGTCATAGGGATTGATTCCCCATATACAGCCCTGGACAAAGACCTTGTGCTCATACATTGCCAGCAAGGCGCCCAGCGTGCGGGGGTCAAGACGCCGGACAAAGATTGAATTGCTCGGCCTGTTGCCGGGAAACTCCTTGTGTCCGGCAAGGTCATCTACATCCTCAGCAGCCAGCCGGCCGTGCTCCACCTCAACCAGGAGCTCCTCGCGTGCCTCCTCCAGCGTCTTGCCGAGCATCAGAGCCTCCGTCTGGGAGAAGAAATTGGCCAGCAGCTTCAGATGGTGCTCGCCAAGGGGGTTCTGGCTCTCGGCCGCGGCGATGAAGTCGGCTGGAACGACCCGGGTACCCTGGTGAAGAAGCTGAAAATAGGCATGCTGCCCATCGGTTCCGGGCCCCCCCCAGATGATCATCCCGGTAGCCCCATCGACCGGTTCACCCGCGACGGTCACCGACTTGCCGCAGCTCTCCATGTCAAGCTGCTGCAGGTAGTCGGGCAGAAACCGCAGGTACTGGTCATATGGAAAAACCGCGTGGGTCTCCATCCCGAAGAAGTTGTTGTACCAGACCCCGATGAGCCCCAGCAGGAGCGGGATATTCTCCCCCGGCTCAGCCTGCTGGAAGTGAAGATCCATGTCGTGTGCTCCCGCCAGCAGGGACTCGAAGTTGTCCATGCCAACATACAGCGCAATCGGCAACCCTACCGCGCCCCAGATCGAATAGCGGCCTCCCACCCAGTCCCAGAACTCGAACATATTGCCGGCATCGATACCAAACTCAGTCACAGCCTCTTCGTTCACCGAGACCGCGACAAAATGCTTCTCAACAGCCTCCACATCTCCGACCCTCTCGAGAAACCAGGCTCGGGCGCTCAGGGCGTTGGCCAGCGTCTCCTCGGTCGTGAAGGTCTTCGAGACCACCACGAAGAGCGTCGATTCAGCATCGAGCTCCTTCAAGGTCTCAACGATATCCGTCGCATCTACATTCGACACGAAATGGACCCTCAGGCCCGCCCGCGCGTAGGGTTTCAAGGCCTCGGTCACCATCAGCGGCCCCAGAGCCGAGCCGCCAATCCCGATGCTGACGATGTCGGTAAATTCAGCGTCCGTATATCCCCTTCGCTCGCCGCTGTGAACGGCATCGCAGAACGTCCCCATCCGTGCAAGCACCCGGTCGACACCCTCCATGACATCGCCGGGCTGCCCTTCGACCTCGACAGGCAGTCCCGACCTGTTCCGGAGAGCCGTGTGCAGAACCGCTCGACCCTCGGTTGAGTTGATCCGCCGGCCGCTGAACATCTCGGCCCGTTTTTCATAAACACCGGACTCTTCAGCCAGTTCAAGCAGCACAGAGATGGTCTCGGAAGTCACCCTGTTCTTGGAGTAATCAAGAAGGATGTCACCGAGGCTGCAGGAGAACTCGGTGAACCTGTTCTCATCGTCTTCAAAAAGGTCACGCATATGAAGATCGGAGACCTTCTCGTAATGGGCCTGGAGCTTCTCAACAACATCAGCGTGCATAAGATATCACCCGTAGAAACCGGCTGGACAGACAGGGAACAAGCGAGCGCCCAGTATGCCCAGCAATCTGTCCTTCTTCAACCGAGGAAGGTACCTTCCTGCCCCCAGACTTCCAGCGCCTCCAGGTAGCTTACCGATTCCAGGTCCCCTGGAAGCCCGAGGCCGGCCATGATTTCCCGAACCCCGACCTCGGTCTCATGCTCGACCGACACGGATATGATCTTTTCAGGCGCGGAAATCTCCGCCAGCTCAACAATCCCATCCCCGTGCAAAGGAGCGCGATATTGCCAACGTTCCTTGGCTACCGGGATCACCCGTAAACCCGCTCCGCCGGCGTCGAGAAACTCCAGGAGCTCCTCCTCGGAAGCCACCGGTGCCTCGGCCGGCTCACAACCGATCCCCAGGGCCTCTGCAACCTCGTCAAAGACCGCCGCTTCCAGGGGAAAGCTGTAGTTTTCTTCCGGATCCTCCACCCACCTTGAAACTCCGCCCCCGACCGCCTCGATGCGGCGCTTGATCTTGAAGTCACCGAAGCGCAGCTTGAAATTAATCCCGCAGCCAGGAGACCAGAGGTAACGATCCGTCACGACCTGGGAATCCGGAAACAGGGCCGGAAGCGTCCTGAGCTCCTTATCAAGAGCTTCCGAGAGCGCCCCGAACCCCCTCCATTCCCAGTGAGTACCAAATGCCATTCTATATCTCAGGAAATAATTTGACTATTGGAAAATAGGCCGGATAATGCAACGGACTCCAACGAGGCCGTCGAAACCGCCGCCAGGCGGAGGGGACGCAGCCGTGAAATCAAGGCCACAAGATCAGGATCCAGCGACATTGCACTCCGCAAGCTCCGTCTTCTCAAAGCCTCCGGCACCACCGCCGAACCCGCCTCGGGAGGATATACTCCTGGAAGGATTCGAGCAAGCAGGCAAACAGGTTACCGAGCACGTGCTCGACTCCCTCATCGAGACAGCCGGCGCCGACGGGGCCCTCCTCATCTTGAGCCCCCCCGGCCTCCCAAGGGTCTGGGTTGCTCGCGGCAGGGGCCGAAAGGCCCTCCCCGAAACCGTGGCGAGGCCGCTACCAGACTGCCAAGGCGCCAGCCTGCCCCACACCGGCAATCAACGCTGGCCGATCGCTGCCTGCGTTGACCTCCGAGAGGCCGGGACCGGGGAGCTGTATTTCACTGCCCCCCGGGCACAGACCGCCAGCTGGACCCGGGAGCATCTGGACAGGATCTCCGTGCTGCTGTCCATCTCCGTCCTGCTCGATGATCCCGGCAACTTTCACCCTGCCCGGCAGCGAGGCCGCAGCCCATCCGAAGAGACCCCGGCTGGCGAGATCCAACGGCTCTTCCCGGAGATCATCGGTCAAAGCGCAGAGCTGGAGGCCGTCCTTCGCTCCATCCTGCAGGTCGCCGACTCTGACATCCCCGTGCTCATCCGGGGAGAAAGCGGCACTGGAAAAGAGCTCGTAGCCGCCGCGATCCATCGCCTGGGAAGCCGAAAAAAAATGCCGTTCGTATGTGAGAACTGCGGAGCCATCGCCGAGCAATTAGCCGAAGCCGAGCTCTTTGGCCACGAAAAGGGCGCCTTCACCGGAGCCTCCATGGCTCGCCCCGGCCTGGTTGAACGAGCCCATCGAGGAACACTCTTTCTCGACGAGGTAAGCGAGATGGTGCCTTCCCTGCAGAAAAAGCTCCTGCGGGTCCTGCAGGAAAAGGCTGTTCGGCGGGTTGGGGCTCTACAGACCCAGGTGGTGGATTTTCGCCTGGTCTCTGCGACCAATCGAGATCTCGAGAAGATGGTCATCGAACAGACCTTTCGCGAGGATCTCTACTACCGGCTCAACGTCACCTCCATTCGCCTGCCATCTCTGCGGCAGAGAAGAGAAGACATCCCCTTACTGGTAGATCACTTCGCCGGCCTTCACGGCCGTAAGGGGCGCCGTGAAGGGCCCCGCTTCAGCGCTGAGATACTCTCTCTCCTCAGCTCCTATGACTGGCCCGGAAACATCCGCGAGCTTGGAAACGAGATCTGGCGGCTTGTCGAGACGGTCGAGGGGGAGGTCCAACCCGGGCACCTGTCGAAGAAAATCACCGCGCACCGCGGCAGCTCGGGGCGAGCCGGGCCGGGCACTCTCGAGCAGATGGAAAAAGAGGTCCTCGGTGGAGCCATAGCCGATGCGCTCGAGAAAACACACGGCAACCGAGCCCAGGCCGCCAGGCTCCTCGGGATAGGGAGGGCTACCCTCTACCGCCGACTGGTGCGTTACGGAATCCACTGCGAGTGAGGCGGGACAGGCGTCCGGCAGCTCACTTCAGGTTCGATGCATTCTGACGATAAAACAGCTGCCACCACTGGACAATGAACTTGCGGTCATCAAGACCCGGGAAACGCGTTGACCGGAAACGGTTCAGAAGGCCTGCCCTGAGAACGACTCCGAGCGGAAACCCCTTGAAGTTTTTAAGCCGCACGCGCACCGCGCCCTTCGGGCGGGCCACCTTGTTCATGGCGATGTCATCGAGCTCGAAGCTGCCCATCCCCTTGATCAGGTAGAACCAGCGCTGGCTCTTTTCATCGTAGCGGGCGAAGTCATGCTGCAATACCAGCAGATCGATCTCGCGGATCTTTGTCGGGACATTGTCCCCAACGTGGGCCACCAGGGACGGAATCTGTTTTTTATCGATCCCCCATAAAACCTTGTAGGCTTTCCGCGCCTTGGGAACCGGACCCGTCAGGTATTCCAGCATCAGCCGAGTTTTCTCGGCCGATGACTTCTGGCCCTCCGGCGGCTTCACCTTGACCTTTCCCGCTCCCTCCGAAGAGGGCGCGGGGACCTCCGCGGGCCTGGCGACAGTAACCTCGGGAGTAACCTCGGGAGTAACCTCGGGAGTAACCTCGGGAGTAACCTCGGGAGTAACCTCGGGAGCAACCTCGGGAGCGGGTTCAGAAGCGGGCTCAGCCCGGGCGGAAACAGACGGCGCTGCGTCTTTCGTGCCGGCTGCAACTGGAACCTTCGGCTTCCGAGCGGTTTCCTTCCTGCCGATCGCGGCCTCGGCAATCGCCCTGCGCCTCTCTGCATCCCCTCCGCGCGAATAGCGCACCATTGGCTTCCCCGCGACCTCAGCGGGAGCGGTGGAACTCTTCTCCTCTCCTGCGCAGGCGCAGAGAGCCAGGAGAGCGAATGGAACTACCAGGCTTTTCATCAGCTGCATTTGAATTCCGCTTTTCGGTTATTATGTGAACGCCCGCCGAATACCAATGCCTGTATTTTATTTGCAGAGGCTCTCATTTGCCAGCCCCCCCTCTTCAGGGTTGGGACTGGGGCCTCAACACGCTACAATGCGCGAATTCCCAGCTTTTACCGGAACTACCCCCATGGCAAAGTGCGTTCATTGCGGCCAGAAAAAAGGAAAGCGCCATTGCCCCGCGCTCGAAGATGGCATCTGCGCTCAATGCTGCGCGACCCACAGGCTCGCGACAATACAGTGCCCAACCGACTGCGTACATCTCCAGTCAGAGTTCTACCAGCAGGGGAGGAGGAGCCAGAAGGCGCAATCAGCCGGGAAAAAGTTCCTCGATCGCACCAGCGCCAGCTTCCACTCAGAGCAAGCCCAGAGCTTCGCGTTCATGGTCCAGGCCGATCTCTACTGGTGGTGCTCCAGGCACGGCGGCCTGGCCAACCAGGAAATCGCCAGGATATTGAAAACGACCTCCGCCGGCCCGGACTGCTCGACGGAAGATGAGAAAGACCCTGCTGGTTTCATCAGAAAGATACTCAGCCGGAGCCAGAGATACTCCACACTCGAGAAAAACGGCTTTGAGCCGGAACAAAAAAAGAAGGTCCTGGAGACGCTGGTAAGCTGCGTCCAGAATCATGCGAGCGGCGACTCCGGCAAAGAAAGCCAGTCCTTCCTGCGAGAGCTCAGCGACTATTTCGACCAGCTTGATTTTGAAGCAGACCTGGACTATTCCCCACTCGAAGAGCTCGCGAAAGAAACTCCCCCCACCAGCGGTGAAGAAGATCAGCCGGCTGCGGAGAGCGACCTGACCCTTCCGGGGCAATAACCACTCCTGGTGAAACAAGATGCTACCGCAGACCATCCTGATCATCGCCGCGACCGAGGGCGAGCTGTCCCCTGCAAGAGAGCTCCTTGGTGGCTCCGCGGAAAACATCTCCTTCGCTGCGACCGGGGCGGGAAAGGTCAGCGCAGCCATCGCCACGCTCGAGCTGATAAGCCAGCTGCGCCCTGATTGGATCATCCAGCTCGGCTGTGCCGGAGCCTACCCGGGCTCCGGGCTTGGAATCGCGGACGTCGCCATAGCGAACCTGGAGATCTTCGCGGATGAAGGCGTCGAGACACCTGAAGGTTTCCTGTCGATGAGAGATCTCGAGCTGCCCCAGGCCTCGCGAGACGGAGAGCTGATCTTCAACGAGGTCCCTGTCGACTTCCCCACAGCCGAAACGATCCAGGAGATAAGGTCTTCTCTCGGCCAACAATCGCGTATCGAAGCGGGCCTCTTCTGCACGGTATCCCGCGGCAGCGGAACAGATGCCGCCTCTCGCAGGGTAGAGGAACGCTGGAACCCGCTCGTTGAAAGCATGGAGGGGGCCGCCGCAGCCCTTGTGGCCTGGAGACAGCGCGTACGCTTCAGCGAGATACGCGGCATCTCGAATATGACAGGCGATCGAAACCGGGAAAGCTGGCAGGTCGCCGAGGCCTGCGAAGCCGCAGCCGCGACCGCTGGCGTATGGATCGAGAGAGAGAAAACACAAGCATGAAGACCCTCAGAGTGGGCCTCTCCCCCTGCCCGAACGATACGTTTATCTTTCACGCCCTGCTTGAGGGATTCGTCGAGCTCGAAGGCTTCCGCCTGGAACCGGTCTTTGAAGATGTCGAGACCCTCAACGTTATGGCACAGGACGGAGAGCTGGAGATCACAAAAATCTCCTTTCACGCCTACGGTCATCTTCGGGACACCTACAAGCTCCTGCAGGCGGGAGCCGCCCTCGGCCGCGGCTGCGGCCCGCTCATCGTCGTTCGCGAAGGAGACGAAGAACGCGACCTCTCCACCGCGAAGATCGCCATCCCTGGAAAGCTAACCAGCGCGAACCTGCTGCTGCGCCTCTTCGCCCCCCGGGTTCCCGCTAGCTCCCTGGTAGAGATGAGCTTTGACCGGATCATGGACGCCGTCAAGACAGGGGAAGTTGACGCGGGCCTGATCATTCACGAGAGCCGCTTCACCTACGGTGAGCTGGGGCTGCGAAAGCTGGTAGACCTTGGTGACTGGTGGGAAGAGATCCACGGCTACCCGATCCCTCTCGGCGGAATCATCGCCCGCCTCGACATTGGCGGCGAGACCATAGAGGCCTTTGATGACGCCCTCGCGAGAAGCGTTCTCCATGCCAGGAACCACCCTGAAGATTCACGAGGCTATGTCCGACATTACGCGCAGGAAATGGACGACGCGGTAACGGCAGCGCATATCGGACTCTATGTAAACGATTTCACCGTCAACCTGGGAAGAGAAGGCCGGGAGGCTGTCGACCATCTGCTCGAGGTCGCCGAACGGGAGAACATCATCCCCTCAAGCGCCCAGCCCTGAACCGCCGTCCGATCTCCAGGCCAGCCCCCGTGAGCCGGAGGCAAAAAGAGGGAGGGCCCGCAGGAGCTTTCGCCCCTGGAGCTCTCCCGGAACCTTTCCCCGTTTTCACCCCAATCGGGGATCAAGGGACCTCTGATACAGCATCAGGCCCGCCGAACCTAGTCGGGCAACTGTCGGGAACGAACAGACCCTGGCTGTGGACAGCTGGCCCCTCCGAGCAGGTTCCTCCGAAGACCGTTTATTTCGAATTGAACCGATGCCTGTCCGCGCTGCAGAACGCGGAAAAAGACCCGGACAGCGCAAGAGGATGTGTCCCGGGTATTCCAGCCAGGCCGCGGTGGCGGCCGCTGAGCTGCCGGGAAGGTTGAATCTTAAGACCTGCCCCCAGGCAAAGATCATCACCACTGCCCCCTCTTTTTGAGTCTGAAAAAGACCGTCTGCCCGACGACTCAATCGTAGAGGTGCGATTCCAGAGATTCCATCAACTATCAAAAAAATACGCGGGCGGGAAACTGTCGCCAGGCATTGCAACAATTGACGGAAACCGGCAATCTGCGTAGAGTGTTGCGCTGGCAAATTCAGCCGCCGCCAGAAAACCACCAGGCAGGACCCAGCATGCAGAAACTCTTCGTTACCGACCTCGATGTGCGCGGCAAGCGCGTCCTCGTGCGAGCCGATTTCAATGTCCCTCTCCAGGATGGAGAGATCACCGACGATCGCCGCATCAGGGAGTGCCTCCCTACCATCCAATGGCTCATGGAGAACGGAGCACGCACCATTCTCATGTCCCACCTGGGCCGTCCGGGGGGAGAACGCGTGGACGAATACAGCCTGCAGCCGGTGGCCCAGCACCTCGGCCAGCTGCTTCGGCGCGATGTACCTCTCGCGAATGACTGTATTGGCCCGGAGGCGCAGGCGAAGCTCCCGGGCCTCGCGGACGGCGGGGTCCTGCTGCTGGAGAACCTGAGATTTCACGCCGGCGAGACAGCGAATAATCCTGACTTCGCGAATGCGCTGGCCAGTCTGGGAGAGATCTACGTCAACGATGCCTTCGGCACATCGCATCGCTCGCACGCCTCGATCACCGGCGTGGCCGAGCGGACCGGCCAATGCGCCATGGGCTACCTGCTCAGGAAAGAGCTCGACCTCCTGGCCGGCGCGCTCCAGGACCCCCGCCGTCCCTTCGTCGCGGTAATGGGAGGCTCCAAGGTCTCAGGTAAGATCAAGGTCATCGAAAATCTCCTCGACAAGGTGGACCAGCTGATCGTCGGAGGAGGAATGTCCTACACGATCTTCAAGGCCATGGGCCTGGAGATCGGAAAGTCGCTTCTCGAGGAAAATTCAATCGCGGACGCAGAGAGAATCCTCGCGGCAGCTGAAGCTCTCGGCCCCGGGCGCCTGGTTCTTCCGCTGGACATCCTTGCGGCGGACGCCTTCGACAACGATGCCGCCACAACGGTCTGCCCGGCCGGTGAGATCCCGGCAGAGCTCGAGGGCCTCGACATCGGGCCGCGAACCATCGAGCTCTACAGCGATATCGTCAAGGAGGCGGGAACAGTGCTCTGGAACGGCCCGATGGGAGTCTTCGAGATGCCGACCTTCGCGCGCGGCACCGACTCGGTCGCAACCGCCCTGGCCGAGGCGACCAGGCGCGGCGCGACGACCATTGTCGGCGGCGGCGACTCCGCCGCAGCGATCAAGGCCGCCGGCCTGAGCGATGACGTCTCCCACGTCTCTACTGGCGGAGGAGCCTCGCTTAAATTCCTCGAGGGAGGCGAACTGCCCGGGGTCACGGCGCTCTGCGACAAAACCTGAGCCGCATCTCAGGAGGCGAAGGGAGTGGGATCCCAATCCCCGAAATTGTCGAGATACACCCGCAGAGCCTCGATCTCGCCTGAGCGCTCGACAAGCCAGTCGCGCACCTCATCTACAAGAGCCTGTTCACGCTCCAGCGGCAGCTCCCCGGTAAGCACCCTGGAGCGCAGGAAGACGAAATAGGTGTCGAGCACATCGTGCATGCAGTAATCGTTGATCTCGCGGAGCTTTCCCTCCGCGTAAAGACTTGCAACCTGGCCGCCGCTGGTCCCCATCTTGCCGGGCTTGCCGAGCATCTTGGCAAGCAGGTTCAGACCTCCCCGAATACGCGCGGCTCCGTACTCGGTCAGCCAGTCCATGAGGTCGATGTGCTTGTCGGTATAGCGATACCTGTGACCGAATCGGTCGTCGGCAAAATAGGCCGGACAGGAGATTCCAAATCGAAAGGCGTTGAGCGTCATCAGCGGAATATCGAAACCCCTTCCGTTGAAGTCAACCAGTGCCGCGGCCCTGTAATGCTCCACACCTGCCCAGAAAAGCCTGGTCATCTCCATCGGATCGAAGCCGGGATCATCAAGGCAGGAGATATCCAACAATCGATAATCACTCGACACCCTGGCTACGGAGATGGCCACGGGAACCTGGAATGCCACGGGTATAAACGCGTCTGGGTCCCCCTGCTCCTCGAGATAGCGCTCGATCGCAACCTCGCCGGTGAGCCCCTCTTCCCGGTAGAGCACACGGCCCAGGAGTTCTCCATCGACCACGGATTCGGTATCATAGACTATGTAGCGGGTTTGCTCTTCCTGTTCCATTCGCTCTCTCTTTCGTCTAAACAGAGGTTCTAACCCACCTTTAGCGGAACATACAAGCCTCGACAAGAGGCGACAAAACCAGCCTCACCAATCGGGTAAACTGGCCCTATGCCTGTTCGCAATAAAATCAGGATCTACGAGACAGCCATCTGGGGCAGCATCATCGTCTGTCTCGGCCTCTGCTCGCTTGGAGGATACCTTACCTACAAGCAATACCGTGACATGGGGGTGCTCCTTTTTGTCTCCGAGAGAAGCTATTCATCCACCCTTGCGAGCCAGCTGCGCTCACATATCAGGAAGCGCGAGAAGGATGCGTTTCAATCGATCGAGGCCTTCGCCCTTGGAGATGCAAAAGATCCGCCGCCTTCTCCCAGTACTCCGGAAAGCTTCTTTGAGCTCCCCTTCCGTATCCGGACAAATGGAGAGATCGAGGGACTCGATCAGCCGACACGAACAACCCCGTTCCCGTCCAGGGAGACCGGGGTGCCGCCGGCGGAATATCGCCAGGCGGTCAGGCTCTCCCATTCCCAGGCTCCCCTCACACGCAAGGTCCGAGCCCTGGAAGCCGCCTCGAGCCGGCCCAGCCTTCCGGAGGCCTGGAGGATTCGGGCCCGTACCCAATTGGCGGCGCTCTATAACCGGCACGACCAGCCGGCGGCCGCCGAGTCCATCTACGCTGGTCTGCTGAAGAACGCCCCCGGCTCGCTTGCCTACATCGCCTGGCCCACCCCTGCCCAGCTCAGCCTGGCCATGGCCGAGACCCTGTCGATCCAGGGAAGAAAAAAAGCCGTACAGGAGGTCCTTACGCGCGGACTCTCTTTCATAGATTCCGGCCCGCAAAAGAATGGGTTTATCAGGAGAGAGTCCTACCTCCAGGGCTCCATCCAGCTCCTGCAGAACCTCGGCCTCTCCCCAACCAGGGAGCTCAATGAAGCCCTCCAGAAGCTTGAGGCCCGTAAGCCGATTCAGCTCGCAGTGAAGCATGTGAGAGATGTCTCGCTACCCCGGGAGATGGCGGCAAGAGGCGACCCTTCCACACCAAGGTGGTCCTGGAGCTGGATCAGAAGCAAGGTAGGCGTCGTCTGGAAGCCCACCCCAGCAGCCATCGACACAGCGGGGATCAAGGGCGCCGGAATGATTGTAGATGTTGAAAGGCTGCTCAGCGACCTGAACAGTGAGCTGCTCCGCCTTGGTGAATCCGGTTCTCGCCAGGTGGTCCTGCTGGACCCGGGCAGGAAGGGCTCCATGATCACCTACGCCAGCCTTGGCGGAAACTTCGGGTTGTTTTCTATCGGTCAGACAAAAGAGGAATGGGAAAAACGACTTGGCGCCGCTCGCCGGCCCTTCGCCATCGCAGGGCTTCTATCCGGTATCCTCGGCCTCACCCTGGCAGGCGGACTGCTGGTATTGCGCAAAGCCATGCGAAAAGAAATGAACCTGTCCAGGATGAAGACCGAGTTTGTCGCCAATGTATCCCACGAGCTCAAGACTCCGCTGTCCCTGATCAAGCTCTGCTCGGAAACCCTGCAGTTTGACCGCGTACAGGGCGAAGAAAAACGCCAGGAGTACTTCGAGGTCATCAACAGGGAGAGCGATCGCCTGGGCCATCTCATAGGAAACGTACTGAACTTCTCGAGAATAGACGCAGGCAAAAAAAACTACGACCTCAAAAAAACAGACCTGGCCCCGGTGCTGAACCAGACCCTCGATGCCTACTTCCTCCAGATCAAGGAGCAGGATTTCTCCTGCACGCGAAACATTCCCGCATCGCTGCCGGCTGTACTCGCTGATGAAGAGGCCGTTGCCCAGGCCTTCATCAACCTGCTCCAGAATGCGGTTCGTTATTCACCTGAGAAAGGAGACCTCACCGTGCGCGGGTGGAGCGATGGAAGGTTCCTGCTGGTCAGCATTGCCGACAATGGCATTGGCATAGCTGAAGAAGAGCAGAAGCGTATCTGGGACGACTACTATCGCACCGCGGAGGCCCGTGCCCTGGGAACGAGAGGAAGCGGCCTGGGGCTCTCCCTCGTCAGCCATATCATGAAAGCACACGGAGGCGAAACCCGCCTGACAAGCAAGCCTGCAGGGGGCAGCGAATTTACGCTGGCCTTCCCGCTGGAAACTGGAACGAAGATGGAGTCAGAAGATGACCGCTAAGATCCTGGTGATCGAAGATGAACCCGACCTGGCCATGGGCCTGAGGGACAACCTGGAATTTGAAGGCTACGAGGTGGCCATCGCCCACACTGGAGAAGATGGACTCGATCTCGCGGTGAAGGAACGACCCCACTGCATCCTGCTGGACATCATGCTGCCGGGCATGGATGGTTTCGAGACCTGCCACGCTATCAGGAAGAACAGCATCCGCGCCCCCATCCTCATGCTCACAGCGCTCAGCACCGAGGTCGACAAGGTCAAGGGGCTCGACCTGGGAGCGGACGACTACATCACCAAGCCCTTCGATCTCAAGGAGCTCATGGCAAGAATCAGGGCTGCCCTGAGACGATTCGAGCCCACAGTTCCGTCGAGGAAGAGAAAGAAGCTCACCATTGGAAAGGCGACGATCCTTCTCGACCGATCCCTCCTGCAGATCGACGGTAAAGATGTCCCCCTGGGACACTATGAAACACAGATCCTGGAAATACTCTCAGAGGAGCCTGGGTCGATCATCGACCGCCAGCTCCTGCTCAGTGAGATATGGGGGCTCGAAAACGAGCCCCTGAACCGCAGTGTCGACAATCACATCGTCAGTCTCCGGCGCAAGATCGAGGACGACCCCAAGACGCCGCGACACATCATCACTGTTCATGGCTTCGGCTACAAGCTGGTCAAATGAGACTCTCGCACCTCCCCATCACCCTCTTTCTCCTGCTGCTCACCGGCTCACTGCCGGCTCTTGATGACGCCCCCGAGGCCGAGGTGATCCTTGAAAAGGCGACCTACCTTGAATCGATCGGCGGGAACCCGCGCGAAGCCCTTCGACTCTATCGGGGCATCCGAAAAACCGGGCTGCCCGCGCAGACCATAGCCCGCGCCCTCCTCGGCGAGGCCACCTGCCTCGATGCCATGGGACAGGACGAGCCTGCCCGGCGAAAATTCCTCGAGCTTCTCGCCCGCTTCCCCGGCCAGTCGGAGATCGCAGGGGTGGCGCGAGAGTACCTCGCAAGCCGTCTCTGGGATACGCCTGCCAGCTACATGCCGGAGGAGATGCTCTTCTACGCGGAGATGGTAAAACCCGGAGACGAGATCATCCGCCTTGCCAGCTCGATCCGGGGGACGCCGTTTGAGAATCCTGTCGATTCAACAAGAACCCTGGCTGCCGACCCGGAAGCAACCGCGGCCCAGGTGTCCAGTCCGGGCTACAAGTGGATCTCAGCGTTTCTCAGCAAGGCGGTATTCAGAGAACTCTCAAAAATGGGAGGAGTCGCGCTTGGAGTGCCGGCGGAGGGCGATCCTGAAAAAGATTACCTCGCGGTGCTTTCAGCCGGAAAAAGCGACGCGCTCTCGGGCTACATTACCTCGCTCCTGTCCCTGGCAAAAAAAAAGACGCGGGTCGTCGGCTTCATACAGGACATGCCTCTCTACGAGGTTGAGGAGGTCAACAAGAACTACTTTCTCGCGGCCGGAGAAAAGGTGGTGGTCCTTGGACGACCCCGGCAGCTGGTTGAAGAGGCCGTCAAGCGCCGCTCGACCCATTCGACGTCGCTGGCCACCAATCCTGAGTTCGTAAACGCCTGGTCGAAAAAAAAAGACGCCCTGATGTTTTTCTTCCTCGACGGAGGCGAGACATTTTCAAGTGACCCCGGCTTCAAGAAAACGGCCGACGCCTTCAACCTCGCCGAGGGCGGCCCGGTCTCCATGGCTATCTCAACAGACCCGGACACTGATACGCTGTATGCGACCCTGTGGGCAAAGAAAAACAAACCGCAAGAGACCGGTCTCCTTGGCCGCCTGGCGACAGACGAAGTTGATCCGGACCTCATCAGATCGATGCCTCCGGAGTCCCTCGGCTTCTTCGCTTTAGCCTCAAAGGATCTGAGGAAAAAACTTTCGGACATCGCCTCTGGAATCGAGGCTCTCTCGAATTCGCAGCGCCCACCCCTGGCCAACAGCCTGCAGGCCTCCCTGCGATGGTTGCTCGAGAAAGAACCCTACAGCCAGCTGGTCGGCCAGACCCGATCTGTCGTCATCGGCTCCTATCCGAACGCCGCACTGCTCAAGATCTCCTCCTCGGTAAAGGATTTCGGAAATCTCTCTGCCCTGCAAATCTATCGACCGCTCTATTTTGTGGCTCTCCAATTCAATGAGCCGACCGCTGGCGAGAAGATCCTTCGCAAGGCCATCGTGAAATACGCAACCAGCCTGCCGGGAGCACCCGCGACTCTCGAATTCCGCCAGGAGCCCCTGGGGAAACAGCCGGGCAGCCCGATCCATCACTTCTTGCAGCCGCTTCCCGGAATACGCCCCGGCTACATCAGAATCAAGGAGCAGTTCATCGTCGCAATGTCCCCCGCCATCCTGAAGGCGGCCGTACGAAGCCGCGGCCTGGATGACAAGGACAGATTCCCTCTCCCCGCTGACGGGTCGTCAAAGATTCTCTACCTCCGGCCAAAGCCGATCTTCAGCGCCCTGGCCGCTCTCCATAAGGAAATCCCGGTTCTTGCCCTCAAGAATATGAAAGCTGCCGTACTCTCAACTCGGGAAGAAAAAGATGCTCTCACCATCGACCTCACGATCTCTAACCTGCTGCCCACATTAAACGGGTTCCTCAACAACCTGGCCGAGAGCATCAATAAATCGGAAATCATCCCATCCGAAAAATAAGAAGTCGGCCTGCGTGACGGCCAGGAAATGGGATGATCACAGCACTTTTTTCTCCCATCTCGCTCTCAATGAAACACCCTGGAACCAAAGAGCGGCTCGGGCATAAGTAGTTTAAAATTAAGTCACTTACAGCCTCCTTTTGATTTCCCGCCTCGAACAGACCCTTTTCGGGGCTCCTTTTCGGGAGCTTATTTGTATCCGCCCAGACCTACTTACTTCTTGCACAGGTTGCTCTAAATCCTTAACTTAGAGCCGAGTCAAACCATTAAAGTTGAGGAGGTTCTGTGGAAAATACAAAGAGGCAGGAAATGAAAAAGAAATTAGCGATTATCCCCGTTGCTTTGCTACTGATTTACGGTGGCGTGGCTACGGCTGAGAAAACCGCCAAATGCCCCATCAGCGGCAAGGCTGCCAACCCCAAGATCTCGATCGAAGTTAACGGCAATGCTGTCGGTTTCTGTTGCAATAATTGCAAGAAGAAGTACAGCGCGACGATTGCCGATGCGGGACCTGGAAAGTGCCAGTACAGCGGCAAGGCCTCGAAGAAGGGTACCCAGTTAATCCACGAGACCTCGCAGCTTGTCAGCTTCTGCTGTAAGAATTGCGCCGGAAAATACGCTAAGGCCAACAAGTTCAGCGCCAAGGCCGGTAAGGCGAAGCTCTGCCCCTTAACTGGAAAAGCCGCCAAGGCCGACCAGTTCGTGAACGTCAACGGCGCGAAGACCTTTTTCTGCTGTGGTAACTGCAAGAAAAAGCATTCCGCCAAGCTCGCCGCCAAGGCTGACACAGGCAAATGCCCGATCAGCGGAAAAGCGGCCAACGCTGCTACGCAGGTGGTTCACACCAAGCGCGAAGCGAAGTACTTCTGCTGCAACAACTGCAAAGCTAAATACGCCACGGCGAATAAATTTGCCAAGAAGTAAAACTGGTTGACAACTTGCCTCAACCAGGCAGCCACCCCGGTGGCAAGCGCCCTGCAACTTCGGTACATCCGGAATCGCAGGGCGTTTTTGTTTCCCTTCCCTATTTCCGAAGCTCGAATCGAGCAAGAACCTGAATCACGCCTCCGGATGACGAAGAAACGACTTGAGCAAGCGGGAGTCATCCCCTATCGGCGGGGGGAGGGCGGCTGGGAATTCCTGATCATCACCTCGAGAAAGGGAAACTGGATCTTCCCCAAGGGCGTCATCGCGGCAGATGAGGACCCGGAAGAAACCGCGATGAAAGAATGCGCCGAGGAGGCCGGAATCCAGGGGACCATCGTCGGCGAAGCTGTCGGCAGCTATCCGGACCGCAGACGCAAGCAACCCTGCACCGTGAAAATGTTTCTTCTGCGCTACGAAGCTGAAACGACCTGGAAGGAGAAAGGCACTCGCAAACGCAGCTGGTGCAGTTTCGCTGAGGCATCGCATCGGCTCCGCAAAGAGTCTGTTCGCGAACTACTCGCCAGAGCCCTCGACCTGCTAGAGCTTGACCGAGCTGACCCCTAGGAGGGCAGCCCCATCGCCGGCAGCATGCTGGTAAAGGAGATGAGTCCCTCTTTCACGGAGGCCTTACGGTAGGTGATGGTTCGCACCCCCATGGTCATGAAGAGCGCCTCGACGGAGAGGATCCCGGGAAGAAACAGCAGCCGGCGGTGGCGCGGCATATTGGTCCAGACATCTCCATGAATCTCTCGCTGGATGAGCTCCTGGAGATCCTCGATGGTGAAGGATTCCCTGCCGAGGCTCTTCACGATAGCCCTGACTGTTCCACCTGTGCCGAGCATCTCCGGATACCGGGGCATACTTCCGGCTATGTGCTCCCGCATCTCTCTCTCAACAATCACCCGTCCCTGCTCTACGTAATTGTAGAGCGTCCTCGCCCTTCGCAGCTGGCAGTGGAGCCTGATCGCCCCTACAGGGACACTTGTCTTTCGGGTAGAGGCCGGGTTGAGATATTCGATAATCTCGTTGCTGCCGCCGCCAAGATCGAAGAGAGCTGTTGGGAATTTTTCAACCATGCTCCTGAAGCCTGTCTCCAGCAGAAAAGCCTCGATACCACCCTCGATCACCTGGATCCGCAACCCGAGCTCGCTCTCGAGCAGGCGCCTGAAAATTTCGGCGTTCTGCGCCTCCCGCAGAGCTGCCGTACCAACCGCGGTGACATCTTCGAAAGATATTCCAGAGAACTCTTCGCGCAGCTCTTTCAGGGTAGAGACGCAATGCGCCATCGTCCGTGGGCTGATGCGACCATAGCTGAAGACATCGTAGCCGAGGCTCCAGGGCACCTTGCGCTCTCTCTCAACCCCATCTCCGTCTTCCGAGACAGACGGTACGATGTAGAGCTTGATCGAGGTCGAGCCGAACTCGAGATAGGCGTTTTTAGCAGACGTTCCGGTATAATTTTTCATGGACCCGATACGGCAGATTCTTACCGCATTTCCCGGTTCTACTTCAGATGGTTCCGTGTATTTCCGAATTCAACAATTGGGGGCAGGGATCTATCCAGTTAACTTATCGTGAAGATCCTGTGAAAGTGTGCAGGGTAACTTCATATTTGGCAAACCAAGGCGAAGATCTATGCGCTTATTGACTAATAATGCAGTCAGCCTGGCGTTGATGATCTGTCTTTGCACCATTACCGGATGCTACAAACCGCCCACAGATGACCGCCCCGCGCTCATTGAATCCATCTCGGGAAATCACCAATGTGCACTCCCGGGGGAGGTTCTCCCCAAACCCCTGGTCGTTCGTGTGCTTGGCCAGAGTAGCCGGGATTTCCTCGGTCGAAGGGGCCGAAGGCGGCCGCTGAAAAACCAAACGGTCACCTTCCGTTTTCGTCTCGAGAGCCTCGCCAAAGATTCCGATTCCGGGAAGGACCCATCAGAAGATTCACCATCTTTCATCCTGGATGGGGAAAAAGAGACGGCTGAACGCCTCGACAAGGTCGAAGTCAAGACCGATGCGTCCGGAACCGCCAGCGTGCGAATACGGCTCGGTAATAAGAACGGCGACTGGCGTATAGAAGCCTCCATCTCCAGGCAGGGCCGAAAGGACCTGGACGAACAGTTCCGGGTAGTCAGCGGCGTGGAGAAGCTGGCTGACGATATCGAGGCCGCTGTAGGCTCGGAAATCCCCATCTCCCTGCGCTTGCAGGCCCGCCAGGGCAACGGAGAGCTGGCGCCTCTCGAGGGACGCACTGTCCATATGAGAATCGCGGGAGAACCTCCGGCTCGCGGCGAGCCGGCGAGCCTGAACAACAGGCGCGCCAAGACCGGCAAAGACGGTGTTCGCAAAGGAACGGATCTTACACTCGGCGATCGCGCGGGAATCTATCGCGTACTCGCGGAGATTGAAGGAAACGAAGACGACCCCCCCATCAGGGGAATCATCTTCACCGTCATGGCGATCGACTGGCTGCGGATCGCTGTAGAGATCTCGGTTGGCCTGATCTTCTTCCTGCTCGGCGTAAGATTTCTTGCCAACGGTTTCCTGATTGTCCTCGGTCCTCACCTGCACCATGCCACGGGCCGCATGGCAAAGAACCGAATCCTTGGCTATCTCGGCGGAATTCTTGCCGGGATCACCTTCCAATCCCACTCGACCGTAACCTCCCACCTGATGAGCTTCGTAAACGGAGGCCTCCTGAAATCCAGGGGAGCCATGGGGCTCCTTCTTGGAGCCCTGCTGGGCGCGACAGCCCTTCCCCAGATACTCGCCTTGCGGATCGATTTCCTCATCGCGCCCCTGGCAGGCCTCGGCCTCCTGCTGGTCGTTCTGCCGCGCTCGTTCGGCCTGGCCCACTGGAGCAGGATCTTTCTCGGCGCCGGCCTGGCGCTGGCAAGCTGGAGCCTCCTCGGCTCGGGCATTGAGCAGCTCGAGATGAGCTCCAGGTTCAAATCAGATGTCCTCCCGGCCTCGCTGTCCTTTCAGCAACCATTGGCGGTAATGGCCGGAAGCTTCGCCTATCTTCTGTTGACTGGCGCCGGAATCGGCCTGGTTCTTCGCACCTCGAACCTGGTGGTCATCATCGCGATACTCCTGGCCTCGCAAGGAATCCTCGGCCCCCTCTCCATGGTGCCGCTGATCCTCGGAGCCAACCTGGGCTCGGGAGTGAGCAGCCTCTTTCGGTCTTTCTTCAAGAATCGCGACACCTGCCGCCTGGGCATCTGCCTCCTGGTGATTCACCTGCTGACAACGATCCTGTTTTCCGTCCTCTCATTGATGCCCCGGGAGGGCACATCCCTGCTGCTCTGGTTCATTGACCAGGTCACTCCCGGCAGCCTCTTCCACCCTCTGCGGGAAAACGTCGGGTTCCACATTGCCATGACCCACACCTTCTACAACCTCGTCGCCAGCCTCACCTTCCTGGCGCTGCCGGGAATAGCCACTGGCCTGGCCTCCCTGGTCCTGCCGGCAAAGAGAGGCTCCGATGACCTCAAGCCCTACCGCCTTGATGAGAACCTGATTCCTGTCCCCGGCCTGGCCCTGCGGCAGGTCCTCGAGGAGATCTGCTACCTTGCGGAGCTCTGCCAGAAAAACATAGCCGAGGCCTTTGATTCCTTCCGCTATAGCGACATGAACCTTGCCGGACAGGTTGCCCGGCGCGAAGAGATCATCGCCGGCATCCATCGCGAAGCGAGCCGCTACCTGGTGTTAGTACAGGAGAACCAGCTCTCGCGGCGGGAATCAACTGAGATCGAGAAGCTCCAGTCAAGCGTCGCCGGCCTCAGCAGGGTTGGCGAGGCCGCGGAGTTCCTCAGAGATCTCGCATCGAGGAGAATCGAAGACAAGATTCAACCCGCTGAAGAGATGGACCGGGACCTCGGAGAGATCTACGAGTTGATCATGAAACAGTTCTCGAACATCATGGTGCTCCTTCGCAGCCCCACGAATCGGCTCGAGGAATCCGCCGTCAAGACGGTGGAGCGCCTGGCCAAGTTCCGTTCCCGGCTCGAGGCCCAGTGGAAACAGCGAATCGAGCAGGCCAACGAAAATTCTGAAGACCAGGTTCTGCTTCATGTCCAGACCAGCGCCTACCAGCAGGCCTTCGATGCGCTCTTCCAGGTGGCCTCCCACCTCGGCCACATAGCCGAGAGAATGAGGCTCCTCTCACCCGAGCGCATCTGATCCGGCTGGCTGACGCCAGCTGGGCCGCGCCTCATTTCGATTCCGCTGGCGCCTTCTTCTTCGCCACAGCCTCATCGAGCTGCCGTTTCAGCGACGCGAGATTCCGGGCGGGAAGCTTGCAGACCCGGTTACGGCAGACGAAGGCGGTCGGCTTTCCTCCGATGGGGATCTTGGCCTCCGTGAGCGGAACCAGCGAGCTCAGCGCGGTCGCCGCCTCAGCAGTTGAAACGTGAACGACCACCTTGGCCGGAAGAAACCTGCCGCGAATCTCCTTCAGCATGGCGCGGGTCACGGGATCCTCCGCAGGGCCGCAAACCACGATCTCGAGAGGGTCGAAGAGGACATACTCGATCGCGCAGGAGAGCTGCGGGTGCATATGCGGGAACTTCTCGACAAGACCCGCAGCCAGCTTCTTGAAGACCTTGACCGGCTCTTCGAAGGCCTTGTCCCCGGTAAACTCCTGGAGCCTCAGCAGGTCGAGCAAGGCGACGGAATTGCCCGAAGGAAGGGCTCCATCGTAAAATTCCTTTCTCCTCAGGATCAGCTTCTCATGATGTTCAGCTGTAGAAAAGAAGGCCCCGTTTTTCTCATCCCAGAACGAGGCGACCATCTCCTTACCCAGCTTCAGGGCAAGGTCGAGCCATCTCCTGTCAAAATCGGACTCGTAGAGATCCAGCAGGCCATCGATGAGGAAGGCATAGTCCTCAAGAAAGGCACGGATTCCAACCTCTCCATCCTTGTACCTGCGGTAGAGCACTCCATCTCGGATCATCCTGGATGAGATGAAGCCGGCCGCTGCCTGCGCCGCCGCAAGGTATCTCCCCTCGGCGCTCACCTGGTAGGCCTGGGCCAGGGCGGAAATCATCAGGCCGTTCCACTCAACAAGCACCTTGGCATCGAGAAATGGCTGCGCTCGCTTGTCTCTCACCTCGAGCAGCCTGGCTCGCGCCGCGGAGATCTGCGAAGTGAGCGCCTCGCGGGTCAGCCCCCGCTTGCGCGCAAGGTCGGCGCCCCAGTCAGCGAACGGCAGGTGGAGAATATTAGCATGCTCAGGGCTCCCGGGAGCCGAACGCTCCTCCTTGAAATTCCCTTCCTCCTTGACTCCGTAGAAATCGCAGAAGAGCTCGCCTGTCTTCTCTCCCAGCAGCCCGAGGATCTCCTTGCGGGTCCAGACGTAGGTGAGTCCCTCGACCCCTTCGGTATCGGCATCCTCGGCCGAATAGAAGCCTCCATCCTTGTCCCTGAGCCTCGACAGAACATAGTCCAGGGTCTCGCGGGCAACCTCGAGGTACCTGGCGTTTCCCGAGCGCCTGTAGGCCCCGATGAGGGTCCGGGAGATGAGGGCGTTGTCATAGAGCATCTTCTCGAAATGCGGCAGGAGCCAGACCCTGTCGGTGGAATACCGATGGAACCCGCCGGCGAGATGATCCCGGATCCCCCCGGCGACCATCCTGTCGAGGGTCGTGTAAACCATCGTCTCCCCGCGCTTACTGCCTTTTCGGCTCGAGTACCGCAGCAGGAAATCAAGGTTGGAGGTCCTCGGGAACTTCGGAGCGAACCGGGGAGGCCCGCTGAAGCCTCCGTATTCATCATCGTGCGCCTGGTCAAGATAGCCGAAGACGCCCTCGCTGATCCCCGGCTGCACCGCCGCCATAGCCTGGAATTTACCCGCCTTGCTGGAGAGATGTTCGGTGAGCTTGCCGGCCTGCTGCTCCAGCAGCGGACGCTGCTTCTGCCAGACTTCGACGATCCTCGTGAGCAGCTTCTTGAAGTGTTCCGGCGGAAAATAGGTGCCTCCAAAGAACGGCTTTCCATCCGGCAAGAGCCAGGCTGAGAGCGGCCACCCGCCGCGCTGATTCATCGCCTGCACGGCATCCATATAGACCCCATCGACATCCGGCCGCTCCTCACGGTCGACCTTGATCGAGACAAAATGCTCGTTGAGATAGGCGGCGATCTCCTCGTTCTCAAAGGACTCCCGCTCCATAACGTGACACCAGTGGCAGGTTGAATAGCCGATGCTCAGGAAGATGGGGCGGCCGGTGGCACGGGCCCTCTCTAAAGCTTCCTTTCCCCAGGGGTACCAGTCCACAGGGTTGTAGGCATGCTGCTGGAGGTAGGGACTCTTCTCCTTTGCAAGGCGATTGGGCTTCCCCTTGTGCTTCTTCTGCGCCCCATCCTTCACGGCGCCCTTCTTCTCATCCGCCCCGGCCATACGGAAGCCCGAGCCGACAGGAAAAAAACAGGCAAGCACGCCCGCGAGGGCGTAGAGACAAAAGACATGGCGACGCGGGAGGATGCTATTCATACCTTGAAGTTACCCATTCTCTCGACCGCCTTGAACATGGCCTGCGTGCCGAGATCAGCCTCGCCGTGAGCCTCGTTAGAGCGGAAGAACTGGTTTGCCAGGGCTGTTCCGGGAACGGGAAGATCCAGCTCCCGCGCGGCGCTCATGCAGATATCCAGGTCCTTCTGGATGAGCTTGACCATGAAGCCCGGGTCGTAGTTTCCCTCGATGATGGACTTGCCGAGATGCTCGAGGGACCAGGAGGCCGCCGCCCCGCCGGTAACCACGCGATGCATCTTCTCCAGGTCGATCCCCGATCGCGCGGCGAGCGAGACAGCCTCGCAAACAGCCAGCAGGTTCACAGCGCAGAGGATCTGGTTGCAGGCCTTCGTGACCTGCCCGGCTCCGCTCTCGCCAACCAGGGTGATCCGGCTGCCCATCGCCTCGAAGACCGCCTCGGCGCTCTCAAAGGCTTCCTGGCAGCCACCCACCATGATGGTGAGGGTGCCATTCTGAGCCCCGATATCGCCCCCGGAGACCGGGGCATCGAGAAACTGGAACCCGCCCTCCTCGAGCCGCGCAGCGATGTCCCTGGTGACGTCCGGAGAGATCGTGGTCATGTCGATGAACAGGGTCCCCCCGTCCGCCCCGCTGACGGCGCCATCCTCGCCGAAGAGAACCTCCTCCACGTCGGGGGAATCAGTGACGATGGTGATGACGACATCTTTGCCGGCGGCGCACTCCGCAGGGGTAGAGGCCCTGGCGGCTCCCGCCTCGGCCACCTCATCGCACCTCGATTCGGTCCTGTTGTAAACGGTCACCTCATGGCCCGCGGCGAGCAGGTTCTTCGCCATCGGTCGGCCCATGATTCCCATGCCGATAAAGCCGATTTTCGTACTCATACCAGGTTCATCCGGCCAGGCCGGACTCCATTATTATTCCAGGATCAACAATACGGACAGTTCTTGAAGCGTCCGGCATGGTAAGGGATTTAGCTGGAACGGTAAACGACCGACTCAATCAAGGAAGCGAAACCAGCCGTGGTGATTCCAGGCCAGCCGCTCGAGAAAAGACAGGGCTGCCGAATCCGCCTTGCCTTCCTCCCGCAGCCCATAGGTGATGACCCGCGCGCCGCGCAGATAATTCCACCCCAGCAGGCTCGACTCGAGCTGCCAGTAATCACCGCGGTCAAAATCCGTTGTCAGGACGACCGTTTCGGCATCGGGCAGCCCCGAGATGACGGCCTTGAGACCGACTCCGTAGCGCGCCCTGGATTCATCGCGGGGGTTCTTCCCCGCGGACAGCTCGGAAGCGACGAAATCGAGAGTGTCCTTTCGCCAATTCGGAGCTGTACCGGGAGCCCAGCCGGAGCGGAGCAGGGCGGTCGAATGAAACAGGGCGAGGGCGAACCGCAGATCGACTGGAGGCTTCTCGAGCGCTTCACGAAGGGCCAGGTAGGCCAGGCGGGTTCGCTCGATAAGGGGGCGCCGGGTTCCACGCTTCCGTGTGAGGGAGTCGCGCTCGTAGGGCCGCGAAGCATCGAAGAGAAAGACAGCTCCCGGCCCGGCCTCGGTATAATAAAATCCCTTCGCCTTGTCCCCCGGCAGGATCATCGAAAAGGAGCGCCTGGCGGCCCGGCCCTCCCTGTCGGCTGCCAGGGCGCGGATCCTCGCCGCCGGAAGACCGGCGACAGGACTGCCTGTGAGCCGCTGGAGGTCGAGCTCGAGGTTCACCTTCCTGCCTGGAACCGCGCCCTCCCCGGCGGCGCCTCCCTCGCGGGCAAGAGCTTCGAGGAGCAGGTCCACCGTCCCCTTCCAGCGCCCCTGGGAAAGCAGCATCCCTCCCCACCTGGAGAACCTGTACTCCCGGCGAGAGAGAGCGACGCGAAAAAATTCCAGCCTCTCGGCATCGGTAAATCCGGCAAGAGGGCTGGCCACCGCGCGCAGCACGACCAGGTATTCCGGCAGGCTTCGTCCCCTCTGAATCACCCTCTCGGTAAAATCGACAAGCGGCCCGCGCTCAGCAGGAAGAGACCGCGCCAGGAGCTCGCAGAGGGTGAAATGGACAGCGGCTGCGAACGGCTTGCCCCCGTCGGATCCCCTCTCCTGGCGGGCATAGTCGGAGACAGCCTTGATCAGTTCATCCTGGCCCCGCCCAGCCTTCCCGGCAATGCGCAGGAGCTCCCTGTTTTGAGCGGATGTGAGAAAATCGACGGCGATCATCGGCTGCTCGAGTCTCGGGCTGAGCGATGTAAACTGCGCGCCTGGCGGAGCCTCCTCTCCGGAAGCTCCCAGATAAATTTCCAGGGCGTGGCGCTGACGATACCCCTGGGGGAAATCGACCACCCCCTTGAGCTCATCCTCATCCAGGTAATCTCCAGAGAGCCTGAGGAGCGTGCGACAGGGAGGACCGGGGTCTCCGCTTGCCCAGGCGTAGGTGCCGTAACCGGACGACCTCCTGTCGCCTCCCGAGGTCGGGAAATGGCTCCGCCTGAGCAGCACCTCCCGCCCTTTTCCTCCGGCGAAGGACCGGCTTGACCAGGGACAGATGGAGAAAGACAGGGTTCCGGATGGTTTCTCCGCTCTTGACGCTAGGCGGCGACTGAAGAACTCCACCTTCTCCGGGCCGCGCAGTGAGCTGTTCAGGATCGGCCAGAAAACGCTCCAATGTGCCAGCTGGAGACGATCCAGGAGAGCCGCCACAATCTGCTTCCTGAGACCTTCGGGCAATCGCCTGTTGGCCTGGCCCTTCTCAAAACGATTGACCAGGCGCTGCAGGCTCTTCCTGTCAGGCTGCACCCGGCACTCGCGCCGGCCGAAGCGAACCTGAAACACCAGGTCATCCAGGATCAGGCCATAGACCTCCTCCAGCTCGATAAAGCCCGCCAGCGCGTGCCTGTAGTGTCCGTCCAAGACCCGGCCCTCCAGCAGGATCTCGTCCTCCCTGACCTTGAGGACCTTCCAGGCAATCTCGGCTCCCAGCTCAAAACGCCTGGAGAAACGCGGCTCACGGCTCCAATGCCCGATGAATTCCTGGGATTCCTTCAGCCCGATGCGGCCGCTGAAGCCCTGGCCGACCGCCGGTATTTTCTGCAATTCAGCAGTCTGAAGCGGCACTCCCGACAGAAAGACCGAACAGAATAAAAGAACCCGCGTATTCGGTATGCGAAGCATGATACTCATCAGGCTACTTCCTGACCGTCCCGCAGTCAAATCGACAACCTCATGGCGTACTGGACACCTCCGCACATAGATGGAAGTATGTCTGCATGCCTAGATACAAATCAGTCCTCATGGTCATCGTGCTGACGCTGCTCAGCACCCTCGTCCTCGCTCTCCAGGTCAAGATCAAGAACAAGCAATACAAGCGAACTCACCAGGCCGCTCTCGCCCTGATCACGGAAAACAAGGCCGCCGCGGCCGTCAAATCGCTCCAGGCTCTTCTTGAAAAGACCCCGAAGGATGCCGAGACCCACTATATGCTCGCGGTGGCCCTGGCAAATCTCGGCCAGGAGAAAAAGGCCGAGCAGGCGCTCCAGGGCGCTCTCGACAGCGGACTTCCCCCGGGAAGAATCGTCGGAGGCACCCGCACAGGTCTTGACCGCCTGGCGAAAACAGACCTCTACAAAAAACTGCTCGCTGAAAACCTCGATTCCATAGTTCACGGCCCCATGCTCGGCTGCATCGGCCCTGACAGCGTCAGGGTCTGGGTTCGTACCGCCCGTGAAGCGAACATAGAGGTCATCGTCTCTGAAACGAGCGATCTCTCGGCGCCCGTAGCCAGCGCGAAGGCGCGATCAAAGAGCGGCGACGACTTCACCGCCGTCCTGCAGGTCTCCGGGCTGAAGAAAAATACGGCCTACCATTACGGGATAGGAATCAACGGAACAAAGCCTGCGAACGCGGGCGCCTTCCGAACAGTCGAAGCTCCCGGGAGCGGACTGTCGCTCCGGCTCGCCTTCGGCGGCGGCGCCGGCTACACCCCCCAGCATGAGCGCATGTGGAATACCATCAACGACTCTAAGCCCGACATCCTGCTGCTCCTGGGCGACAACATCTACAGTGACGCGCCCCAGAGTCCTGAGATGCAGCACTATTGCTACTACCGCCGGCAATCTCGCCCGGAGTTCAGAAAGCTGACCGCCTCGACACCGGTCTATACGATCTGGGACGATCATGATTTCGGCGTCAACGACTGCGCCTATGGACCGAAGATTCACATCCCCGCCTGGAAAAAGCCGGTCTGGAAGGTCTTCAGCAATAACTGGGTCAACCCGGGCTACGGCACCGCCAGGGTTCCCGGCTGCTACTACGATTTTCACCTCGGCGACATCCACTTCATCATGCTCGACGGCCGCTTCTACCGCGACAAGCAGGTGAAGAAGAAAAAGAAGGATCCTGCACCGAAGAAGGCCGCGCCCTCAATGCTCGGCAAGCAGCAGAAAAAGTGGCTGCTGAAGGCCTTGCGAGGCTCGAAGGCAACCTTCCGGGTACTCTGCTCCCCGGTGCCCTGGGTCTTCGCGGCCAAGGGAGACAGCCTTGATACCTGGAATGGGTTCAAGGAGGAGCGAAGCGAGATCTTCGCCTTCCTCTCGAAGGAAAAGATCGAGGGCGTGCTCCTGATGTCGGCCGACCGGCACCGCTCCGACCTGTGGAAGATTCAACGGGAGGGGGCCTATCCCCTGTGGGAGTTCAACAGCTCGCGCCTCACCAACATCCACGTCCACGCGACGATGAAGGCCGCCGAGTTCTCCTACAACGCCAAGCAGTCCTTCGGGATCGTCAGCTTTGATACGACCATCGACGACCCGACCGTCACCTACGCGATCCGAAACATCGACGGCAAAGAGGTCTTCTCAAGGACCCTGAAGCGAAGCACCCTGGCCCATAGATGATGCTATCCCTCAGCGCCCGGCTCATCTCCAACTCAACGCTCCTCGCCCAGGCTGGCGCTGAAAGCGCAGGGAAACCGTCCCCCCTCATCACCGAAGATGCAGTGATCCTTGGACTGCTGCTGGTGGTGCTGGCGCTGATCTTCAAGACGGCCTCGCTCAAACACCCCTTCTGGAAAAAGTTCTATACCTTCTGCCCGGTGCTGCTCTTGTGCTACTTCATCCCCGCGCTGCTTGGCAGCTTCGACATCGTCGCCACCGACAAGGATGGCTCGAAGCTCTACTTTGTCGCCAAAAACTACCTGCTGCCCACCAGCCTGGTGCTCCTGACCCTGAGCATCGATCTCAAGGGCATCCTTGGCCTGGGTCCCAAGGCGCTCATTCTCTTCCTGGTGGGCACCGCCGGCATCCTCTTCGGCGGACCGCTGGCAATCCTGATCGTCTCGACCTTCTCGCCTGAGATGGTTGCCGGTGACGGCCCCGAGTCGGTCTGGCGCGGAATGGCGACCTGCGCGGGAAGCTGGATCGGAGGCGGCGCGAACCAGGTCGCGATGAAAGAGGTCTTCGGTGTCGGCGACCGGATCTTCTCAGCCATGATCACGGTCGATGTCCTGGTGGCCAACGTCTGGATGGCCGGGCTCCTGGTCATAGCCGGAAAATCCCGCCAGATCGACAATTGGCTCAAGGCCGACACCAGCGCCATCGACACCCTCAAAGACCGCATCAGTGCCTACCAGGCCGAGACTCTCCGCATTCCCAAAACGGTGGACACTCTCATGGTGCTGGCAACAGGCTTCGCCGTGACCGCCGCGTCCCACTTCCTCTCAGGAAACATCGCCGCCGACTGCGAAGAGCTGGCTCTCACGAACCCCTGGATCAAAGACTTCAACCTCACCAGCGCCTTCTTCTGGCTCGTCGTTCTCGCCACGACCGGTGGGGTGCTGCTCTCCTTCACCCGGTTGAGGAACCTCGAAGGCGTCGGCGCCTCCCGCATCGCCACCGTCTTCCTCTACCTGCTGGTCGTCACCATCGGGCTCAAGATGGACGTCTTCTCCATCTTCAGAAATCCCGGCGTCTTCGTCATTGGAGGAATCTGGATGCTGATCCATATCCTGCTGCTGGTCGGAGTGACCATCCTGATCAGAGCCCCCGTCTTCTTCATGGCTGTCGCCAGCAAGGCCAATATCGGCGGCGCGGTCTCCGCGCCGATCGTGGCGGCGGCCTTCCACCCATCGCTGGCCCCGGTCGGAGTCCTGCTGGCTGTCCTGGGCTACGCCCTGGGGACCTACGCTGCCTGGCTCTGCGGTCTCATGATGCAGGCCGTCGCCCCGCCCGGTTAGCAGGGCGGGCCTTTCCGCGCCTATTCCTCAGTCACCGTACACTTTGTGATCGTCAGCTTTTCCGAGGTCTTGCCGCTGGCATCCGGACTGCCGGCCTTCTCGAGCGCCTTGACCACGTCAAGCCCCGCGACCACCTTGCCGTAGATCGTATAGTTACCGTCGAGACTGGGGGTGGGACCGAAGGTGATAAAGAACTGGCTGCCATCGGTTCCTGGTCCAGAGTTCGCGGTACTCAACACGCCAGCGCTGTCGTGCTTCAGGTCCTTCGAAAATTCTCCGCTGAACTGGTAGCCGGGGCCATCCCGTCCTGTACCGCTAGGACAGCCGCCCTGGGCCATGAACTTCTGGATGACCCGGTGGAAGGTCAGGCCATCATAATATCCGAGACGGGTGAGATAGATCGCGCTCGAGACGTGCATGGGCGCGACCTCGGGAATGAAACGAATACGGATCTTGCCCTTGTTCGTCTCCATGTCCCAGAACAGGCTCTTGCCCTTGGTAAAAACGTACTTCGGCGGCTGGCGAAGTTTCTTACGCCAGTTCAGGACGGACTTGTTGACCTTGCCATCGGCGATGAACTTGTCAATCGCCGCGAAGCTGAACTCTTCCCTGACCATGGTAGCCGTGGAGATGGTGCACTTCTTCATCATCATCGATTCCGAAGGTTTCCCCGTGCGCGAGCCCTTTGACTCGATATCCTTGAGTACCTTCATGCCCTCCACCACCTCGCCGAAGAGGGTGTGACGGTTATCGAGCCAGGGAGTCGCCTTGAAGGTAAGGAAAAACTGGCTGCCATCGGTACCCGGTCCCGCGTTCGCCATGCTGAGGAGTCCCGGGCGGTCATGCTTCACCGAGGACGAGAACTCGCCACTGTACTTGAACCCCGGGCTGCCGGTGCCGGTGCCGAGAGGACAGCCGCCCTGGGCCATGAACCCCGTGATGACACGGTGAAAAGGCAGGGTGTCGTAGAACCCCAGGCGGGTCAGGTAGATCGTGCTGGAGACGTGCATCGGAGCGACATCGGGCCACAGCTTCACCTTCATCGAGCCCTTGTTGGTTTCAATATTCCAGAAGTAATCCGTATCCCCTGTTCCAAAGTCGGCCTGGGGCGGCTTCGGCAATCCGAGTCGCCAGCGAGGCGATGACTTGTCGATCTTTTTCGAAGAGATGAACTTATCTATCTCTGCGATCGCAGCATCCGGGGCCTTTTTGTCCTGGGAATAAACGGTCGATACAAACGTCAGCGCCAGCACGAATAAAACGCAGCCGGCGGAAACAAGAGCTCGGAATTGTGTCACTTCTGTCACCTCATCAAGTCAATCGGTTGTAGTACGTGACCCGCAGAGCAGGCCGCCAAAAGAACGATCATTCTATTCTGGTTCCCTGAGTTCAAGAAGAATCACTAAAAGCTCACCTCACTGACATCTGCGCCAGGGCAGGAACCTTCAAATTACTGGAACATGGAAGTGAAGAATATTATGCTGAAAGCACTTATGATGGAAGTGAAGCTCGCGACACGACCTCTCCAGCTGATGATTCGAGCCCTGCTGCCGATTATTATCACCCTGCTTCTTCAAACACCCCTCACCAGGGCAGAAGACCAGGCGGCACAGCCCGACGGTCCATCCATAAAATTTTTCGAGCAACGGATCCGGCCGTTGCTCATCGAGCGCTGTCACAAATGCCATAGTGAAAAAAAGCAGCGCGGCGAGCTGCGCCTCGATTCGCTGCAGGCCCTGCTCAACGGCGGAGAATCCGGCGCCTCCATTGTCCCTGGAGCGCCGGAAAAGAGCCTGCTGATCCAGGCGGTCCAATACCGCGAAGAGCTCAAGATGCCTCCAAAGAAGCGGCTCTCCGACAGGGAGATCGCCGACCTGGCCGCCTGGGTCAAGATGGGCGCTCCCTGGCCCGGCGAGACTGCCGGTGAGGCTCCGGTCGCGAAAACGGGAAGCCCCTCCGCCTACGATGCCATCGTGCGCGAATCGGGGAGCTTCTGGGCCTTCCAGCAGCTGAGCCGCGAGCCTCCCCCGGCCGTAGAGAAAGAAGACTGGATTCGCTCCCCGATCGACCGCTTTATACTTGGCGCCCTCGAGAGCAGGAAGCTCGAACCCAGCCCGCCGGCGACTCCCGAGACACTTATCCGGAGGATCTACTTTGATCTGACCGGCCTGCCTCCCAGCCCGAAAGAAATCGGGGACTTCGCCGCCGACACCTCGCCGGACAACTACGAAAAAATCATCGATCGCCTGCTCGCCTCCCCCGGCTATGGAGAGCGCTGGGGACGTCACTGGCTCGATGTCGCCCGCTATGCCGACTCCAACGGATTAGACGAGAACATCGCCTACATCCAGGCCTGGCGCTACCGGGACTGGGTCATCGACAGCTTCAACCGGGACAAGCCCTACGATGAATTCCTCCGCGCCCAGCTCGCCGGCGACCTGCTCCAGAACTCCGACCCCCAGAGCGACTACGAGGACAAGGTCGCGACAGGTTTCCTCTCCATCGGCCCGAAGATGCTCGCCGAGGATGATGGCCGGAAGATGGAGCTCGATATTATCGACGAGCAGGTCGACACGGTCGGCCGGGTCTTCATGGGCATGACCCTGGGCTGCGCCCGCTGCCACGACCATAAATTTGACCCCATCTCCTCCAGGGACTACTACTCCATGGCATCGATCTTCAAGAGCACCAAGACCATGGAGAACTTCAAGGTCGTCGCCGCCTGGCACGAATACGAGCTTCCCACCGGGGAACAGGCTGAGCTGCAGAAGGTGGTCAATGCGAAACGGGTCGAGATCGACACGCGTCGCAAGGCAGCTGAAACGGAGGCGGAAAAGGCGCTGAGGAACACGCTGGCCCCCTACCTCAAGGGAGCCTGGGAGCTTCTTCGCTTCCCGGCCCTGGTTCCCGGGAAACCAGGCGAAGCTGTCGCCGCGAAGATACCGGCCGCCGAGCTCCAGGGACGGGGAATACTCGTCGAGATGGAAAAATTCCAGCGCAAGGAAAAAGACCTCGTCATCGACACCACCGGGTACGGAAAAGGCATCGGCGTCCTGCTCAGCAGGGCGAATGCCGCCGCCGAATTCGACCTCGATATCCCCCGGCAGGGAATCTACCAGCTCGACATCCGCCACGCGGCGGCCGAATCAAGGCCCATCATCATCACGGTCAACGGCGACCGGAAGATCCCCGGCGTAGCCGGCGAGATAACCGGAACCTGGTACCCCGACACCCAGAGATGGTTCCCCGCGGCAGCCATTCGCCTGTCGCGGGGCCGCAACGTTCTGCGCTTTGAACGTTCCGGCGGACCGATCCCCCATCTCGACAAGTTCTTCCTCAGCAGGATCGAACCTCCTTCCGGACCAAGCTCTCCGGCTCCGGAGAAAAACCGACCGGTGGTTATCGAGGTGGAGGATGCTCCACGGACAACGGGAGATCTCGTCATCCAACGAGATGGAAATGGAGAGGGCATCGGCATCCTGGCCAGCACAAAGAGAGCCTCCGCCGAGCTCGAGCTGGCTACCGCCGAGGGTGGCTACCGGCTCCTGAGGATCCGGCACGCCGCGAAGGAATCGAGACCCGTTCGCATCTTCCTCAATGGAAAGCTTGCCGGGGAGGCCTGCCAGCAGGTCACGGGCGGCTGGGAGCCGTCGAGCCAGCGCTGGTTCACCCAGGGTGTCCTCTACCTTCCAGCAGGGAAAAACAGGCTGCGCATCGAGAAGCTCGACGGCCCGCTGCCTCACCTGGACAAGGTCTCGCTCCAGCGCATCGAGCCTGGAAACCCCGCGGCCCGCAGCCGGGATTTCTACCGAAGCACCCCCGAGATCGCCCGATCTCTCGGACTCCAGGCCGAGCTTCTCAGCGCATGGAAGAGCATCATCTCCCGGAACCCCGCCCTCCTGCAAAAACTCGATGAGGCCGCCATGGCCGGTCTGTCTACCGGAGAGCTCGCCTCAGCTCTTGGCGAGAAGCTGCTCGCCGAGACCACGGCGAAGTCAGCCGAGGCGCTCGGCTTGGCCCTGCCCGGCAACAAACGCCAGGTTCTCTTCTCGATGAAAGCCCGGGAAGAAATCGCCGCGCTTGAGAAAGCCCACGCCGAGCTGAAGAAGAAAATGGCCGGCAAGCTCAAGGTCATGGGAGTCAGGGAGGGAAAGGCGGAGAACCTGAAGGTTCACCTTCGAGGCAGCTACCTCAACCTCGGCGAGCAGGTCAGCAAGGGCTTCCCGCGTTTCCTGGCCAGCTTCAGCAAGCCCGAGATCAAGACCACCAGCGGACGACTCGAGCTGGCCCGCTGGCTGAGCGAACCGCGGCATCCGCTCACGGGACGGGTCATGGCCAACAGGATCTGGCGCTGGCATTTCGGCCAGGGAATCGTCAGGAGCACCGACAACTTCGGGAGGCTGGGCTCGATCCCGAGCCACAAGGACCTGCTTGACTGGCTCGCTTCGATGCTGATCGACGAGGGCTGGTCGGTGAAGCGCCTCCACAAGGAGATCCTCGCCTCCAGCACCTACCGCATGGGAGGGGGCCTCAACCCCGCCGCAGCGGAGGTGGACCCGGGCAACGCGCTGCGCTGGAGATGGAGCAGAAGACGCCTCGAGGCGGAATCCATCCGTGACTCCCTCCTCGACCTGGGAGGACAGATCGACAGGAAGATGGGCGGCCAGCTGCTGAACGCGGGAGCCCGGGCCTATGTGACAGGTACGGCATCCAAGCAGAACACCTACGAGGCCCCCAGGCGCTCGGTTTATCTGCCTGTGCTGCGCAGCGCGGTCTACGATGTCCTGCAATCCTTCGACTTCCCAGACCCGAGCGTCGTCAATGGCGACCGATCCACGACGACCATCCCCTCACAGGCCCTCGTCATGATGAACTCAGCCCTGATGGACCAGGCCGCGAAAGGCCTTGCCGGCCGCCTGCTGGACTCAGGAACCGCGGATAACCTGGCCCTCGTTCGGCGAGCCTTCCTCGAGGTTCTCGGCCGCTCCCCCGGCGACAGCGAAGAGAACCGCTGGATCTCGATGCTCGTGAATCTCGAAGACCGCTACCGGGAAGCCGGGGAAAAGGAGGCCAAGAAGAGGGCCTGGCGCAGCTTTACGAGAGTACTGCTGTCCTCCAACGAGTTCATCTATGTAGAATGAATGAAGAGAAAACCACGCAATTCGGAAATCGAAAAGAATGAATCACCACTGGACCGGCTTGATCGGTAAAACAAAGACCCGGCGGCAGATGCTCAAGGAGAGCAGCGCGGGCTTTGGCGGCCTGGCGCTCAACTGGATGCTCGGACGGGAAGCCATTGCCGAGGAGGCCTCGAGCTCCAATCCGCTGGCGGCGCGCCGGGGGCACCACACGCCCCGGGCCAAGCGGGTCATCTTTCTCTTCATGCACGGCGGCCCATCCCAGGTGGACACCTTCGATTACAAGCCCCTGCTCGACCGCGACGACGGCAAGAAGCTGCCCTTCCCCAAGCCGCGAATCGTCTCCAGCGCCACCGGCAACCTGCTGCGTTCGCCTTGGAAATTCAGGCCCCGCGGCGAGAGCGGCGTTCCAGTCAGCGATCTCTTCCCGGAGGTAGGCAGCCGAGTCGACGACCTCTGCGTCATCAACAGCATCTACGGCTCCAACTCGCGCCATGGCGGCGCCCTGCTCGAGCTCCACACCGGCAGTGACACCTTTATCCGCCCCAGCATGGGGTCCTGGATCTGCTACGGCCTTGGCAGCGAAAACGACGACCTCCCCGGGTTCATCACCATCTGTCCGACCCTTGGACACGGCGGGGTCAACGCTTGGAGCTCATCCTTCCTTCCGGCCCACTACCAGGGTACCCCGGTGGGCTATACCAGCGTCCCGGCGGACAAGGCCAAGATCCCCTACATCTCCAACCAGCACACCCCCGCCAGCATCCAGCGCATCGAGCTGGACCTCCTGCGTGAGATGAACGAGGAGCAGCTGCGCCACCTCGGCAGGGACACCGACCTCGAGAGCCGGATCGGCTCCTTCGAGTTGGCCTACCGCATGCAGACAGCCGCGCCGGAGGTCCAGGATATCTCCGGAGAATCCGATGCCACTCGAAAGCTCTACGGGCTCGACAAGGGGAACACGAAGAACTTCGGACGCCAGTGCCTGATGGCGCGGCGTTTTGCCGAGGCGGGCGTCCGCTTCATCCAGTGCACCCACAGCTATAAATGGGATCAGCACGGCAACCTGAAAAAAGACCATGCCAAGAACGCCGCAGAGGTCGACAAACCCATAGCCGGGCTCCTCGAAGACCTCAAGCAGCGCGGATTGCTCCAGGACACCCTGGTGGTCTGGGGAGGAGAATTCGGCCGGACACCCACCTCGCAGGGAAAACGCGATGGCCGCGACCACAGCCCGCACGGCTTCAGCATGTGGATGGCCGGCGGCGGAGTCCGCGGAGGCCTCAGGTTCGGCAAGACCGACGACTACGGCTACTACGCCGTAGAGAACAAGGTTCATTTTCACGACCTGCACGCTACAATCCTTCACCTGATGGGCCTGGACCACAAGCGCCTGACCCATCGCTACGCCGGACGCGATTTCCGCCTGACGGACATTCACGGCCGGGTGGTAAACGAGATCATTTCCTGAACAACGAGGTCGTCCCGAAGCAGGGTCCTCGGAACGCACATTTACGCAAATCAAAGGAGAAGCTGATGACTCCCGGTAGACTCTTCGCGGCTGGCTCCCTCGCCGCTGTAATTCTTTTCGCCCTCTGCATGCAAAACGTGGCCTGGAACATCGAGGCCGTCAAGGCGCCCCGGATCATCGATCCCGGCTCGGCGACCAAGCCTCCCTCCGACGCGATCGTCCTCTTTGATGGCAAGAACCTCGATGAGTGGGTTGGAAGGAAAGGGGCCGCCAGCTGGACGGTCAAGGATGGGATCCTGACGATCGCCCCCGGGCAGGGCGACATGTACACCAAGAGAAAGTTCGGCGATATCCAGCTCCACATGGAATGGCGCACCCCGGTGGCCACCAAGCGCAAGGGCGAGAGCAAGGGCAACAGCGGCATCAAGTTCCACTCCGCCTACGAGATCCAGGTGCTCGACAACTACAAGAACCAGTCCAATCCCAAGGGGCAGGCCGGCTCGGTCTACAAGCAGCACGTTCCGCTGGTGAACGCCTGCCGCCCCCCGGGTGAATGGCAGACCTACGACATCGTCTTCCGCTCGCCCTACTTCGACAAGGACGGCAAGCGCGTCAAGATGGGAACCTTTACGGTCTTCCATAACGGAATCCTCGTGCAGGACAATGCCAACATCTTAGGCCGCACCAACTCGAACCAGCCGGTGTCGCCGGATTACAAGCAGGCCTTCTTCCTTCAGGACCACGGATCCCTGGTCAGCTACCGCAACATCTGGGTGCGCGAGCTCGAGCGGGTCCCCCTGGGCTGAGTAGCTTGCCTGAACAGATGGACACACCCGGGAGCGACTCCCTGAAGACTGAGCTGGAGTCGATGCTGACGAACGACCTGGTGGTCGGCATCGCCGGCCGCGAGGGCCTGGCTGACAGGCTCCTGCGCCACGCGGAGCTGACGCTTGCCGCCAACCAACGGCTCAACCTGACCTCGATCGTCGAGCCCCGCGACGTCGCCCTGAAGCATTTTCTCGACAGCCTGGCGCCGCACTCCCTGCTCGAACCCGGCGAGCGAGTTCTCGACCTCGGCAGCGGGGCCGGGTACCCGGGGATCCCCCTGGCCTGCGCCCTCGATCTCAAGCGAATGATCCTCGCTGAATCGACCCTCAAAAAAGCCCGCTTCCTGCAGGAGGTGGCCGATGACCTCGCGCTGCCCTCCATCGAGGTGCTCGGCGAGCGCGGGGAGGAAATCCTCAGGAGGGTCAAGGTAGATACCGTCCTCGCTCGCGCTGTAGGGCCGGCCGAGCGCCTGCTGAAGATGCTGGAAAGAGTCACCAGAAATTTCGGCAGGCTGCTGCTCTACAAGGGGCCTGACCCGACAGCGGAGCTCGCCAAGGCCAGGAACATTGCAAGCAACCTGAAGCTCAGGGATGAAATCATCCTTGCCTACGATCTACCAGGCGGGATCGGCAGCCGCTCCATCGTTGAATACCGCCACGCATAAGCCCAAGAACCTCCCGACGGCCCCTTTTCAGCCAGCCGGGAAAAGGTTAAGATTGTCGCCTTTCCCAGAATGCTGACAGGAGTTCCCATGGCGGAAAAGATCAAGGTAGCGGGCCCGGTCGTCGAGCTTGACGGCGATGAGATGACCCGGATTATCTGGGCAAAGATCAAGGACAAGCTGCTGCTTCCATACCTCGAGATGGATCTGCGCTATTTCGACCTCTCGATCCAGAGCAGGGACGCCACTGATGACCAGATCACCCTGGACGCGGCGGCGGCCATCGCCGAACACAAGGTGGGCATCAAGTGCGCCACCATCACCCCTGATGAAGACCGCGTAAAAGAATTCGATCTCAAGGAGATGTGGAAGAGCCCGAACGGCACCATCCGGAACTACCTCGGCGGCACGGTCTTCCGCGCTCCGATCGTCTGCGAAAACATACCGAAGCTGGTCAAAGCCTGGACGAAACCGATCGTCGTCGGCCGCCACGCCCACGCCGACCAGTACCGGGCCACGGATGTAATCGTCCCCGGAGCCGGAACCCTCAAGATGACCTTCGAGCCCTCCGATGGCGGCGAACCGCAGGAATGGACCATCAACGAGTTCGACTCGGCCGGGATCGGTATGGGAATGTACAACACCGACGAGTCCATCACCGGTTTCGCCCGATCCTGTCTGAGCTACGGCCTGCAGATGGGCTACCCGGTCTACCTCAGCACCAAGAACACTATCCTCAAGACCTACGATGGCCGCTTCCGCGACATCTTCGCCGAGGTCTTCGAGAACGAGTTCAAGGACCAGTTCGAAAGCGCCGGCCTCACCTACGAGCACCGGCTGATCGATGACATGGTCGCCCAGGTCCTCAAGTGGGACGGCGGCATCGTCTGGGCCTGCAAGAACTACGATGGAGATGTCCAGTCCGACACCGTCGCCCAGGGCTTCGGCTCGCTGGGTCTCATGACCTCCGTGCTGATGTGTCCCGATGGAGAAACGATCGAATCCGAGGCCGCCCACGGAACGGTCACGCGTCACTACAGGGAGCACCAGAAGGGCAACCCGACGAGCACGAACCCCGTAGCGAGCATCTTCGCCTGGACCAGGGGGCTCGCGCACCGGGCGCGCCTGGACAACACCCCGGAGGTAGCTGACTTCGCCGAGAGCCTAGAGAGAGCCTGCGTTGCCACCATCGAAGGCGGCACCTTCACCAAGGATCTCGCCGTGGCGATCCACGGCACCACCAGCCCTCCAGATGGCTCCTATGTCTATACCGACGACTTCCTCGACGCGATCGAGGCCAAGCAGAAGGAGTTGCTCGGCTGAGGAAGGCACCCGGCCCAAAAAAGAAAAAGCCTCCGCCCCCAGGATGAGGGCGAAGGCTTTTTTGTTTTTCTCAGTTAAAGGAAATATCTCAGAAGCTCTGCTCCTTTGATTTCTTTTCCTTCTTTTCCTTCGCCTTAGCCTTCGCCTTCACCCTCGAGATCGTGTGGGTGCTGGTCGAAGAATAGGAGAAGCTTTCCCGGGAAGAGGAGCGCTTGGAAACATACTGAAGACTATCGAGCAGCCCGTCCTTCTTGCTGAAGGAGACCTTGCCGAGAGATTCCGGCTTGGCATCTTCACCACGCCCCGTGCGCACGACCTCGAAGCCATGGCTGGCTGAATCCTTGGCGGCGCTGTACTTGAGGGAGGTGCTCCCACCAAAGCTGGAGCTCCTGCCGCGTGAGCGGCCGCCCTCATCCTGACCGCGCGCGCGGTCCTGACCCTCAGCGCCACCTTCACGACCACGACGCTCGGGACGTTCCTGGGGACGATCCTGGAGAAAGGAGACCTCGTGGGTCGAGATGCTCTCTTCACGCTGGCCTCGTCCACGCTCTGAACGTCCGCGGCTCGAGCCGGACCTCGAGTTGGTGCTCATCCGGTAGAGCTCGCCATCTTTGAGCTCCTTGCCCTGGACACCCGAGCCGAGAACGTAGCTGAGATCACGAACCAGGTCGGAGGCCCTCATGGGACCTCTGCTGCCGCGGAAGCTGCGACGGCCTTCTTCCTGGCCTTCGGCGCGGGGGCGCTCGTAGGTCGGGAAGCCCTTGATGCCGGCGATCTTGCCGTCCGGGGTCACCTCGACAGTGATGGTGCTGGCGACAACCTTGCGCAGATACGCGGCCTGGTCGCCTTCCTTTTCGGCCTTCTTACTCGAGTCGAACTCGAAGCCATCATCACGGTTGTTGCTCAGCTTGAGGGCGGTGTAGTTCACCTCGAGGGTGATCTTTCCGTCCTTGGCGACATCCTTGACGCTCAGGGTGAACTGAGCCGAGGTATCGCTCTTCATCTCGTTGGTCTCGCCATCGCGCTCAAACTTGACGTCCGAGGTTCTCTGGCTGCTGTAGCTGACGGCCTGGCCCTTCTTGACGCCGAGGGAGAGCTTGTCTTCGGCTCTCGCCCAGCCGCAAAGAGCGACGGAACATAAAACGACTGTAAGAATTCTGCTCATCAGACATCTCCCAAATTGAACCTGTTTCCCCGCACGCCTGGGACAAACCCTTATTCAGCCCACCGTGACGAGGCAAAACTAATAAACAACCTGTCAAACACCGCGGAGACCAGATGGTTGCCAATTTCTGTACTCGGCCTTCCGCTAAGCTTCTCAATTTCGCCCCGGGGAAGTAGAAATGCCATGAGAAACTTGTGTAAGCTTGTGTAAGTAAGCCGATAGTCCGGCACTTGAATAGAAAACGCCCAGCAGTCAGAATGCTGGCAGTCCACCCCGCGTACCTTATCACCATGAAAAAAAAATCCATCCCATCCAGGCGTAACTTCTTCCGTACCACCGGCATAGCGGCGATCTCGATCATCCTGCCCCGACGGGTCATAGCCTGCCTGGAGAGAATCAAAAAGCCCATCAAGCTCGGCATGATCGCCGACCTGCACCAGGACGTCATGCACGATGGCCCGGCGAGACTGAAAGTCTTCCTCGACGCCATGAAGGAAGAAAAGCCCGATGCCCTCCTGCAGCTCGGAGACTTCGCCTATCCGACGAAGAAAAACGAGGCGGTAACCAAGGCCTTTGAAAAGGCGCACCCCAGGACCCTGCACGTCCTCGGCAACCACGAGATCGATGGTGGGCACTCCTTCGACGCGGTCGCCAAGCTCTGGAGAATGAAGGGACGCTACTACACCGAAAACGTCAATGGCCTTGACCTCATCGTCCTCGACGCCAACGAGAAGCCCAAGAACCACAAGGGCGGCTATCCCGCCCACATCGGGGAGAAACAGCTCGAGTGGCTCGCCAAACAGCTGAAAACTCTCAAGGGTCCGATTCTCGTCATCAGCCACCAGCCCCTGGCGGGCCCATCGAGCATCGATAACGCGAAAGAGGTCCGGTCCCTGCTGAACTCAGCCGCCGACAAGATCCTGCTGGCTGTCAACGGACACACTCACATCGACCACGTGGCCCGCGCGGGCAAGCTCTCCTGCCTGCACGTCAACTCGGCATCCTACAAATGGGTCGGCGGCTCCCACCGCAACAAGAGCTACCCGGCCGAGGTCCACTCCAGCTTCCCCTGGGTCGAGTACACCTGTCCCTACCGCGACAGCCTCTTCACCACACTCACCATCGACCCTGAGAGCGGACGCATCGACGTCAAGGGCCGTGAGAGCCGGTGGGTCGGGAAATCCCCCTCGCAGCTCGGAATCGCGGCGAAACCCGACCTCACCGACGGCAAGGAGATCTGCCCGAAAATCCGCAGCCGACGGATCGGGCCAGCCGAGAAGTAACCGGAGATGAAAACATCATGAAAACACCTCTACTGATCCTCGCGGCCATTCTGCTCAGCGCGCCCCTTTACGCCAGGGCCCCGAACTACATCGTCATCTTCTGCGACGACCTCGGCTACGGCGATCTCGGATGCTACGGCTCGAAGAAGAACCGCACCCCGCGGATCGACCAGCTGGCCGCCGAGGGCATGCGCTTCACCGACTTCTACTCTTCGAGCCCGGTCTGCACGCCGTCGCGATCGAGCCTGATGACCGGCTGCTACGCCCGCCGGGTCGGCATGCACGAGGACTTCACCGGCCACTGGGTGCTCATTCCCCGCAGCCGTCGCGGTCTCAACCCGAAGGAACTGACCGTGGCCGAGGCGCTCAAGGCCAAGGGCTACGCCACGATCTGCATCGGCAAGTGGCATCTCGGCGACCAGCCGCAGCATCTCCCCACAGCGCACGGCTTCGATGAATACTACGGCATCCCTTATTCCAACGACATGCAGAGCGCCCGGCGCGGAGATCCACCCCTGCCGCTCGTCGATGAGAAGACAGTCATCGAGGCGCCCGCTGACCAGGCGACCCTCACCCAGCGCTATACAAAAAGAGCCGTCGAGTTCATCGAGAAGAACAAGGCGCGCCCCTTCTTCCTCTACCTGCCGCACACCTTCCCCCACCTGCCGCTCTTCGCATCGAAGGATTTCCACGGCAAGAGCGCCAACGGGCGCTACGGCGACTCGGTGGAAGAGATCGACTGGTCGACCGGCCAGATCCTCGACTGCCTCGACAGGCTGGAGCTCTCAAAGGACACCGTCGTGATCTTCACCTCCGACAACGGCTCCAACGGCCGAAACGGCGGCTCCAACGCCCCCCTCTCCGGCAATAAGGGTTCCACCATGGAGGGCGGCATGCGGGTGCCGATGATCGCCCGCTGGCCGGGTCGCATTGCAGCCGGCTCGACCTGTAAAGAGCTCTCCTCGACGATGGACTTCCTACCCACCTTCTCCGCCATCAGCGAGGCGAAGCTCTCGGGCGCGAAGATCGACGGTTTCGACATCTCCCCGCTGCTTCTCGGCAAGGAGAACGCGACCTCCCCCTACGAGGCGTTCTACTACTACCGCCGCCGGCAGCTGCAGGCGATTCGCTGGGGCGACTGGAAGTGGCACCTGCCGCTTGAAAAGACCCATCCCAACTGGACGACCCCGAAAGCTACCGGCAGGGGCCGGCCGGCAAAGCTCTACAACCTTGCAAAGGACGTCCGCGAAAAGAACAACGTGCTCAAAGACAAGCCTGATGTCATGAAGAAGATGCGGAAGCTTGCGAAGCAGGCCGTCTCCAGCATCGGCAACGACGCAGCCGTCGGCTCTGAGACCCGTCCAGCTCTGACACTCAACACCTCGGCGCCCCTCGTCCTGAAAAAGAAATAAAGGAAGCTACCTTGCCGCACTCCAGCAAATTGCCCCTGGCCGGTTTCATTTTCCTGGCCTGCTGCATAGGCCCCCTCTATTCCGATGAAAAGAAGACCCTGCGCGTCTGGCCCGGCAAGGCGCCCAGCGAGCCGCCCGGCATCGAGTCCCGCAAGGCCGAGACCGTAACCGGCGCAGACGGGGTCATCCGGATCCGCTACGTCGACACGCCCGAGCTGGCACATTTCCCCGCGCCGCGCGACAAGGCCACAGGCACCTGCATGATCATCTGTCCCGGCGGCGGCTACAACATCCTCGCCTGGAACAAAGAGGGCACCGAGATCGCCGAGTGGCTCAACTCCATCGGTGTCGAGGCTGTTGTCCTGAAATACCGGGTTCCCCGCCGCGATGGGAAGAAGCCGTATCTCCTGCCCCTGCAGGACCTCCATCGCTCGATTCGCATCGTGCGCTCGAAGGCGAAGGAATGGAAGATCGACCCGAAGCGCCTCGGCGTCATGGGCTTCAGCGCCGGCGGACACCTCAGCGCCATGTCGTCAGCCTTCTACGTCGGGCAGGGCTACAAGCCTGTCGATGCCATCGACAAGCTCGATCCGAGGCCGAGCTTCGTGGCGTTGATCTACCCCGCCTATCTCGGCAACGCCAAGACCGACCCCGAGAAGCTCGACCCGCTCGTCCAGGTAAGCCCTTCGACGCCGCCGACCTTTATCGCCATCACCCACGACGATGGCGACCGGGCGCTCTTCGCCGCGCTCTATTACGCCAGGCTCAGGCAGAACCGCGTCCCCGCCGAACTCCACATCTACTCCAAGGGAGGCCACGGCTACGGCCTTCGACCCAGCAAGAACCCGGTCTCCAGCTGGCCGGACCGCCTCGGCGACTGGCTGCGCTCCAGCGGCTGGCTCGGGAAAAAGTAACGAGGCACCGATGAAAAACCTCCATCCCTCGCTCCTCGCCCTGCTCATCCTTGCCTGCGCGCCCCTCTCAGCCGAAGAAGAAAAGGCCGGCTGGCGACACTCGGGGCCCCTTACGATCCTGACCACCCCCGAGGGCGCCGAGCTGCCGGCCGGGAAATCGATGAACGAATTCCCGCTCCTGGTAAGGCTCCACAGTGACTTTTTCAATTTCAGCCAGGCTCTTCCCGGTGGCGGGGATATCCGGTTCTCTGACAGCAAGGGTGCCGCCCTCGCCTACCAGATGGAAGAATGGGATGCCGAAGGTGGGAATGCGAGCATCTGGGTTCGGATACCCCGTATCGAAGGCAATTCCCGCCAGCAGCTGCGAATGCATTGGGGCAATGCGAAGGCGAAGAGTGAATCAGACGGGAAAGCTGTTTTCAACGAATCCAACGGCTATGTCAGCGTCTGGCATCTCGGTGACGTGGTCAAGGACGAGGTCGGCACCCTGGAATCGAAGGACCTCGGCACAACGCCGGCTCCCGGCATGATCGGCAAGGCCCGGCACTTCCCCGGAAAGAAGGGCGTCTTCTGCGGCGACAAGATCCCCGACTACCCATCGGGCGACCGATCCCACAGCACCCAGGCCTGGTTCCGGGCGACAAAACCCAACTCCACTGTCATCGGCTGGGGCAACGAGGGCGGCGGCCGCGGCTCCAAGGTGAGAATGCAATACCGCAGCCCGCCGCATATCCACATCGACAGCGACTTCTCGGACGTGAAGGGTGAAGGACTTCTCACCATGCGGGAGTGGGTACACGTCACCCACACCTATGACCACAAGGATGGCAGGATCTACATCAACGGTAAGCTCGATGGCGCCAACAACCCGCTCCTCAACATCAAGACTCCATCCCGGCTCTGGCTTGGAGGCTGGTACCACCACTACGACTACGTCGGCGACATCGACGAGGTGCGCATCTCGAGAGTGGCCCGCTCGGCGGACTGGATCCGGCTCGAGTACGAGAACCAGAAGCGGCTGCAGACGCTTGTTGGGCCGGTGGCGCAGGAAGGCAAAACGTTTTCCGTATCGAAGACTGACCTCACCGTGAATGAAGGAGAGAATGTCTCCATCACCGCGCAGGCGGGAGGAGCCCAGAAGATCTACTGGACGCTGATACGGGATGGAAGGGAACAGGTCGTCGCGACCGATCGCTTCGCATTCACCTTCGAGGCCGGGCGAGTCGCCGGGAATGAGAAGGCGACTCTCCAGTTCAAGGCGGTGTACCCCGGCACGGTAAAAAGCAGGAATGTGGCGATCACGATCCTGGAGCGCATCCCCGAGCCCGCCTTTACCCTGCGAGCGCCGAAAACATGGGATGGCCGCAAAGCGATCGAGGTCATCTCCAGCGTCACCAGCGGAGGCGAGAACCTCGACTATACCTGGGAGGTCGCCCCGATCGCCGTGATCAAGCGAACCGCTCCCGGCAGGCTGCTCCTGGACCGCGCCCTCAACAGCGGAAAGATGACGGTGACGGCGACCATCAGCAATGGAGGAAAACCAACCACCCGGTCGCTGGAGATCCAGGTCGAGGAACCCCGGAAGGATGCCTGGGTCCCCCGCAAGCCGGCGGCGGAAGAGCACCCCGTCGATAACCAGTTCTTCGCCCGGGATGATCGCAACCAGGGAACACTCTATTGCATCGGCAAGCTCAAGGGAGACGCCGAGAGAGTCTACGTGAAGCTCTACGCTGAGGACCGGCTGCTAAAGACCGAGAGCCAGGCCCCGGCCGCGGACAGATCGTATCACCTCTCGCTCAAGCTGAAGCCAGGCCTCACGATTTACCGGGCCGAGCTCGGAGTGAAAACCGCCGGGCGCGAGACAGTGCTGCGTTCAGCGAAAAACCTCGTCTGCGGCGACGCCTACCTCATCAACGGACAATCCAACGCGGTGGCGACCGACTGGGGCAAGGGGCAGCCGACCTTCCGCAGTGAATGGCTGCGCAGCTTCGGCTGCTCCTCGAGCAGCCCCCGTGGAATCGAGCTCTGGGGAGAGGCCACCCACCGCAGCCGCAACGAGAACCTCCAGGTCGGCTATTGGGCGATGGAACTCGGGCGGATGCTGATCGAAAAACACAAGGTGCCCATCTTCCTGGTGAACGGCGCCGTCGGCGGAACCCGCGTCGACCAGCATCAACGCAATCCCGAAAACCCCGAGGACACGACGACCATCTACGGCCGCCTGCTCTGGCGCCTGCGCCGGGCGAAGCTCACCCACGGAATCCGCGGAGTGATCTGGCACCAGGGTGAAAACGACCAGGGCGCCGCCGGCCCCACCGGCGGCTATGGATGGGAAACCTACCGGCGGTATTTCATCGAGCTGGCGGCGGCCTGGAAGCTCGACTATCCGAACATCAGGCACTACTACGCCTTCCAGATCTGGCCGAAATCCTGCGCCATGGGCACCAGGGGATCCGACAACCGGCTGCGCGAGGTCCAGCGCAACCTGCCAACGGCATTCTCCAACCTCGACGTCCTCTCAACACTCGGCATCACCCCACAGGGAACCTGCCACTACCCTGCGGCGGGCTATGCCGAGTTTGCCCGGCTCCTCTACCCGCTCATCGAACGCGACCACTACGGAGGGAAGCCAACCGGCTCCATCACCGCGCCGAATCTCAGAAGCGCATCGTTCTCCGATGGAGAAAGGAACTCGATCACCCTGGAATTCGACCAGCCTGTAAAATGGACCGTCACCCTCCTCGACCAGTTCTACCTCGACGGCGAAAGGGGCCGGGTCACCTCGGGAGCGGCGGATGGACGAACACTCGTCCTCGAGCTCGATGCCCCCTCCACCGCGAAACAGCTCACCTATCTCGACAGCAAATCCTGGCACCCGAAGAACCTGCTGCGCGGCGAAAACGGTATCGCCGCGCTGACCTTCTGCGAGGTTCCGATCCTGCCTGCCGGATCAACCGGTCGATAGACGGCTCTTACCAGCTGTCGGTACGGAACGGGCTCGCTGGGATACCTTCCTTATTATAGAGGTTGGCCCTCGCCGGGTTCATGGTGAAGCCGTAGCGAACAGCGACCGGCTTCGCGACATCGGCTGACTTGACGACAACGGTGTCACCGTCGATCGTCGCCTCGGCCCAGAACCACTTCTTGTCCTCACCGGCAATGGCGAAATGGGCCAGCTTGCCGCCCTTCACCTCGGCGGTGGGCTCGAGACCGGTTTTCTTACCGACCATCAACCCCTTGCCAACGTGGTCGAACGACAGGCGGATCGAGCCGCCCTCGATCTTCTGGCTCTTGTAGAGCGGGCCGGCGGGAACGAGATCCTTCTTGCCGTAGGTCTGGTGCAGGGCCCACTGGGCGAGCCTCGAGCCGACATCCTGCTTGTTCCTGGGGTGGATGTCGTTGGACGCGCCGATATCGGTGATCACCGCCATGCCGGTACCGGGGATATCGAGCGCCTTGGTCTGAGCCTCGCGGATCTTCGCCCAGCCGTCACCGCCTTCGGGCTTCTGGCTTTCCTTCTGGAAGTTGGCCAGCTGCACCCAGTAGAAGGCGAGCTTGTCATTCTGGAAGATCTTCCGCCAGCCGTTCACCAGGGCGTGCTTCTTATGGTAGTAGCTCATGTGCTCGCCACCGTTGGATTCGCCCTGGTACCAGATGCCTCCGCGCATCGCCAGGGGCGCGAGCGGGTGAACCATCGAATTGTAGATCGCCGCGGGAGATCCACCGCCCACCTTGGTGTCCGCCTTGTAGTTCTTCACCTGCTTGGCGATCTTTGAGAGCTCGGGAACCGACTCGAAACCGGCCAGTGTGGTCCAGGGCTCGATCCGGGTGCCGCCCCAATTGGAGCCGACCAGCCCGACCGGCACGCCAAGCTCTTTCTGCAGCCTGCGGCCAAAGAAATACCCCACCGCGCTGAATCCGGACGATGTTTTAGGAGAGCATACCTGCCAGCTACCCGCACGGGCGGCTTTTTCGTTGGGTACCGGACTGGTGGTATGACCGGGCACGTTGAAGAGCCGGATGTTCGGGTGGTTAGAGGCCGCAACCTCTTCCTTGGCGTTCATGCTGCTTCTGATAGCCCACTCCATGTTCGACTGGCCGGAGCAGATCCACACCTCTCCGACGAGGATGTTATCGAGAGCGATCTTGTTGTTGCCCTGGATCGTGAGGCTGGCTGCTTTTGCGCTGGCCTTGAGGGGATCGAGCTTCACCATCCACTTGCCATCGTCGCCCGCCTTGGCTGCCTTCGACTGCCCGGCGAATGAAACGGTGACTTTCTCACCCGCCTCGGCCCAGCCCCAGACGGGAACGGGCAGGTCGCGCTGCAGGACCATGTTGCTGCCAAGAACTTTCGGCAGGGTTACGTCGGCTGATACGGAAACGGAGACCGCCAGGATGATGAGGAAGGTCAGTGCATGAAGCTTCATCTGAGTTAAACCTATCGTTAAAACCATGGTGAGGGGAAAGCGTGAAGCCGCTCACGCTACAAGCCGGCATCATACCAAAATTAGCTCTCGGCCCAAAGGCATGCCTCAGCCTTCAAGCCACATTGATTTCGCATCCCATTCCTGCCCGAGAAAGAATAAACTGCTCTCTTGTGATGAAAGACTATTTCCCTGGAAGAAAAGCAAGGAGCCCCACGATGACCAGATTCACCAGCTTGTTCCTCGCCCTGCTGCTGGCGGCCGGCGGCGCTGCACGGGCGGAAGACGCGAAGCCCGCCCCCTTCAAGCCCGCCTTCTACGCCTTCCAGAACGGAGTCAACTTCGGCTCACTCGAGAACGAGGCCAAGACCCTCAAGGAGCTCGGCTACGACGGCATCAACCAGGTCAAGCACGGCGGAGCGAAGCTCGCCGCCCGCATCGCCGCCTACGACAAGGTCGGCCTCAAGGTGCTGAGTATCTATCTCCACGTCAGGGATAAGCCGATCGCCGCAGAGGTGGTCAAGCCCTTTGAAAACCGTGGCGCGATGATCGAGCTGACGGTCAACAGGATGACCCCGACAACCGTCGAGGCAGTTCGCCAGACAGCCGAGATGGCCGCGAAGCTGAAAATCCGCGTCGCCCTCTACCCCCACCACGGCAACGCGGTCGCCACGATGGCCCAGGCCATGGACCTCATCAAAAAGGTGGACCATCCCAACCTCGGGGTCATGTTCAACCTCTGCCACTTTCTAATGGACGAGAAGGCCGAGACCATGGAGGCCGTCCTCGAAAAGGCGGGCGACCGACTCTTCGCCGTCAGCACCGCCGGGGCCGATCTCGGGGGACGCAGCTGGCGCGCCCTGATCCAGCCTCTGCACAAGGGATCTTTCCCGCAGAAGCGCCTCTTCGCGGCCTTGAAGAAACTCAACTTCAAGGGCCCGGTAGGCCTTCAATGCTACGCCGTCCGGGGCGACAAGCGCACCAACCTGAAGAACTCAATGGCCGCCTGGAAGAAAACTCTCGATGAGCTGTAAGCCGGGGCCCTCACAGGAAGCTCCATTCACGATGGTTACGGTAACCCGGACAGGGATCGTTTTCCTCAGCCTGCTGTCCCTTCTCCTGGCAGCTTCCCCGGCAGACGCCGCCAGGCCGCCCAACGTCGTCTTCTTTCTCGCCGACGATCTCGGCTGGAGCGACACGACGCTCTATGGGAAAACCAGCTTCTACGAGACGCCGAACATCGAGCGCCTGGCGAAGGCGGGCGTTCGCTTCAGCCAGGCCTACGCCGCCTGCCACGTCTGCTCGCCCACCCGCGCCAGCATCCTGAGCGGCAAGTACCCGGCGCGCCTCCACCTGACCGACTGGCTGTCGGGACGGAGGAACTTCAGCTTCCAGAGGCTCCTGAACGCCCAGATCCACCAGCGTCTTCCGCTCAAGGAACACACCCTCGCCGAAGCTCTTAAAAAACATGGCTACGCCACCGGCCATTTCGGCAAGTGGCACCTCGGCGAAGACCCGGCGGGACCGCTGCAGCAGGGCTTCGATGTGCAGGTCCCGAGGTGGAACAAGGGCTGGCCGCGAGCCGGCTACCACGCACCCTTCCGCCTGACCGGTCTCAAGGACTCCAAGGGCGACTACCTCACAGACCGTCTGAACGAGGAGGCACTGGCTTTCATCGAGCGCAACAAGGACCGGCCCTTCTTCCTCTACCTCTCCCACTTTTCCGTCCACGACCCGATCCAGGGCCGCGCCGACCTCGTCGAGAAATACCGCAGGAAGCTGGCAGAGCGAAAGAAGCCTGAAGGACCGGCCTTCATCCTGGAAGAAAACCCTGACAGGCAGGAGTCCCTGTCCCGCGCCCAGCTGGCCACCCTGATGGAGCAACCCTCCCACAAGGACTACCGGGTCCTGCCCGGCCAGGCAGTCAAGATCAAGCAGCACCAGGACAACATCCAGTTCGCCGCCATGGTCGAAGCTCTTGACGAAAGTCTCGGCCGGGTTCTCGACAAGCTCGAATCGCTCGGCCTCGAGGAAAACACGATCGTGGTTTTCTTCTCGGACAACGGCGGCATGTCGGCCGCCAATTTCGGCAATCCCAAGCGGGTCGTGAACCCCAATCGTCTCGATTCCGCCTACTCCACCTCCAACCTCCCCCTGCGCGGAGCCAAGGGCTGGCTCTACGAGGGCGGCGTTCGCGTGCCCATGGTCATCAAGTGGCCGGGGAAGGGAAAACACGGTGCGGTTTGTGATCAGCCTGTCATCAGCACCGACTTCTACCCATCGATCCTCGAGATGGCCGGCCTGCCGGCCGAGCCGGACCAGCACCTCGATGGAACCAGCCTGGTACCGGCACTGAAGGGGCAAGCCCTCAGGCACAGCCCCATCTACTGGCACTTCCCCCACTACAGTAACCACGGCATGCAGAGCCCCGGCGGCGCCATTCGCTCCGGGGATTACAAGCTGCTGGAGTATTTCGAGAACAACACCGTTCAGCTGTTCAACCTCCAGAAAGATCCGGGTGAACAGAATGACCTGGCCCGGACTGAACCGAAGAAAGCGGCTGAGCTGCTCGCAGCGTTGCGCAGCTGGCGAAAAAATGTCTCGGCACGAATGATGCCGCCCAACAAGGACTGGAAACCCGGAAAATGAAGCACCTCCTCGCTATTGTGTTTTCTGTCCTGCTGGCCTCCGCGCTGCCGGCAGCCCAGCCCAACATCGTCTTCATCCTCGCTGACGACATGGGCTACGGCGACCTGGGCTGCTATGGACACCCCGAGGCGAAAACACCGGTGATCGACCAGTTGGCCAGCGATGGAGTACGCTTCACCCAGCACTACGCCAACGGGCCGGAATGCAGCCCGACACGTACGGCATTCCTGACCGGACGCTACCAGCAACGCGCCGGCGGACTGGAGTGCGCCATCGGCACCGGCAACGTCGGGCGCTACGACGATGCGATCCGCCTGGCGAAAGCGCGACAGCTGGGATTGCCCGCGAAGCAGACGCTCCTGCCCTCAGCGCTGAAGAAGCCCGGCTACTCTTCTGGCGTATTCGGAAAATGGCACCTCGGCTACGAGCCGCAGTTCAACCCGCTGGAGCACGGCTGGGATGAATTCTTCGGCTACATGGGCGGCAACGTTCACTACTTCAACCACCGCGAGCTGAGCAAGCTGCACGTGCTCTACCGTGGCAGGCTGCCGGTCTACGAGGAGGGCTACATGACCCACCTCATCACCGATTCGTCACTCGACTTTATCGAGCGCAACAAGGACAGGCCCTTCTTCCTCTTCGTCTCCCACGAGACCCCCCACTTTCCGTTCCAGGGTCCCGGCGATGCGAAGAAGCTGGTCGACAAATCAAACTGGACCGAACCGGATGCAAAGACCTACGTGGCAATGCTCGAAGATCTCGATGGTGAGGTCGGGCGGGTGCTGACAAGCTTGAAGAAGCACAAGCTCGAGAAAAACACCCTGGTGGTTTTCGTCTCCGACAACGGCGGCTTCGCCCGGGCCGCGAACATGGGCCCTCTGAGTGGAGCCAAGAGCACCACCCTGGAAGGCGGCATCCGCGTACCGCTCATCATGCGCTGGCCGGGCCGCATCCGGCCGGGAACCACCAGCACCCAGGTCTGCGCGACCTTCGATCTGACCCGATCGATCCTCAACCTCGCGGGCGCGGAGGCCCCGGCTGAGCAGCTCGATGGATTTGATCTCGTCAACCACATCACCGAAGGCAGGAAGGATTTCTCCCGCACGCTCTTCTGGCGTGGGAAACGAGGCGAACGCACCTGGTCGGCCGTACGCTCCGGCGATCTGAAATACGTTCGCAAAGTCGAAGGAGAAACCAGCGAGTGGCTCTTCGACCTTGCCAGCGACCTGGCAGAGAAAAACGACCTGAGCAGCTCACGGCCAGGAGAGGCCAGGCGTCTGAAAAAACTGCTGGCCGACTGGGAAAAGGATGTCGAGGCGTTACGCTAAGAGTGCGGGGGCAGAATCCTTCAGATCTTGAAAAACAGCCGGGCTCGAAGCCTAATGGCTGTTGCGGCCAAACAGGCCCCCTGATTCTGAAACCTGAATAAGGAAATGTCCATGCGTAGCAGATTTCGATCCCTGGCCGTTTGCCTGCTGGCCTGCAGTCTTTCCTCCTTTGCCGGCATTGCAACAGCCGCCGACTACACCCCCGGCAAGCTTCACAACTACTCTCACGAGGATGGCACCGTCGGGAAAAACAACTACCAGTATTCCATCTTCGTCCCGAAGGATTACAATCCGAAGACGCCCTCTCCCCTGGTGTTCTACCTGCATGGCGGCGGCGATGGACGCACCCATCCCAGCCAGGGGCACAGGAACATGCTCACGGCCAGGCTCAAGGACAACAAGCGCGCAACCGATGCGGGCTACAGCCGCAACCAGCCGGGCTCGAAGAGCTACATACTCGTCTCGCCGGTCAAGCCGATCGCCTACTGGAGAGCTAGCGTCTTCAAACGCCTCGTGGCGCACGTCAAGAGCAAGGTCAACATCGATGGAAACCGCATCTACGTCACCGGCTTCAGCATGGGCGGGCAGGGAACCTGGTTCGTCGCCTGCGGAACCGATGCCTCCTACCGGATCGCCGCGATGATGCCGCTGGGCGCCTGGGGCTGCCATTATGTCCGGCCCGGAAAAACCGTGAAGACCTGCAAGACTCTCAACACCCCGACCTGGGTCCTGCATTGCCCCCTCGATCATGTCTCCAAGATCTCCGAGCAGCTGCCGCTCTTTCAGAACCACGTCGATCTCGGCGGCTACGGCCGCTTCACCATGATCCCCGGCAGGGGGCACAAGAGCCGGCCGCCCAATGACAACGAGTTTCTCAGTCTGCGGATGAGCTGGATGCTCTCGCAGACCTACGGAACCCCCTTCAACTACATTCTCCAGGTCAATGACGGCCGGATCGCTAAGATCTCGAGCGGCAAGCGTCCCTTCACCGCCGACACGGGCCGACACGGCTTCTACGAGCCCGGTACGGTCGTGAACATCACCGCCCCGAAATCAAAGGACGGTAAGCCCTTCACCAGGTGGGCCGGCGCGACGGGGCAATTCGCCAAGGCGAAGTCGAGATCGACCTCTTATAAAACAGCCGGCGGAGATGTGGTTATCTCGGCGATCTACGCCAGCGGAGGTTACAAGCTGACCGTGGTCGGCGGCAAGGCGAAGCCCGCCTCCCCGAAACCAGGGCAGGTGGTCACCGTCATCCCCGACAGCGATAAGTTCTACTACTGGAAGACCAGCACTCATCTAGTTGACATCGCGATCCCCACCAATCGATCATTTCAATTCGCCATGCCCTCGGCTGATGTAACCCTGACAGCCCAGCCCAAGGACTGAAAATGGGACCCGCCAGAGAGCCCGACCAAGGCGATAACGGAGAGATAACGCCCCCGAGCGCGCAGCCACGACGATGGTCAAAGCTGAAAATCCTCCTGGTGATCATCATATCCCTGCCCGTCCTCTTCATCCTGGCCACAACGGTTGAAAACATCCGTGGGCAATGGGCCTGGAAAGCTTTTCAAGAGGAGTGGGAGGCCAAGGGAGAAAAGTTTGATTACCGCCAGTGGATCCCCGCCCCGATCCCTTCGGAAAAAAACTTCGCGCACACGCCGCTTTTGAAACCGCTGTTCGAGACTGAATATGATGAAGATTCCGGAACTTTCAAACCCACCGACCCCGAGAAACATGAACAGTCCAGGCGCCTGTTCGATGACCTGCGGGACCTTGAAGACACTCCCAACGAGAGCTGGGAGAGCGGCCAGCGCGTCGATCTCGCCGCCTTCCAGGAAAGTTTCCGCAAAGGAGCCTCCCCTCGAAAACCTGGCGAATTCGACAAGCGTTTAAAGGGGTTGCTGGAGGCCAACGGTGTATCCACTGACGACAAGGCCGAGCCCCCCCCCCGGGTCTGGCCGCGCCCTGCCAAACCTGGAAAACCTCCCGAGGATATCCTTCAGGCTCTCGGGGTATTCACTGAGGACATGACCGAGCTCACCCAGGCCGCGAAAGAGAGGCCCCTCTGCCGGTTCGACGTAAAATACGAAGCGCTCCTGTCAGCTGATATACCACATCTCATGGTTCTTCATAACGCCATCTACTGCTATACCCTCCGGGCGCTCGCTCATTTAGCCGCTGACGATGTCGAGGCCGCCTTTTCCGATGTCGAGATGGGCCTTTTTCTCACCGACTGCATGTCCATCGAACCCCTGCTGCACTCGCAGCTGGCGCAGGCCAGCTCCCTGGCTATAGTCTTGCAGGCAGTCTGGGAAGGACTCACCGATCAAAAGTGGAATGCCGACCAGTTGGCCACCCTCGAAAAGCGACTCTCCCGAATTGACCTGCTGGAGAACTATTACCAGACGCAGCTATGGGAACGGGATGTGGCCAATGGGGAACTCGAAAAAATCCGCGGGGCTGCCGGCGTCGCAAAATTCAACCGCGCCATTATGGATAAAAGCTGGTGGCAGTCTACGGGCTGGCTCGATCAGAACCAGCTCCGCTTTAACGATAACTTTATGCGCTTCACCTCCCAGATCATCGATATCGAGACGCGTACCATCAGGCTGGACGTTGTGGCTGAACAGGAAAAATCTTTTGCTGAAATGAGTCACCGCCACCCCTACAACTTCTTTACCCTCCTCGTCTCGCCAGCGACCGCATTAGCTACCAAGACATTCGGAGACGGCCAGACGAAGAACGATCTGGCCAGGATCGCCTGCATCCTCGAGCTCCACAAGCTGCGCAATGGAAAATATCCATCTGAAATAGCCAAGCTCCAGTCACCCCTGCCCCTGCCAACCGATCCCTACTCGGGCAAACCCTACCTCTACAGCACCGCCTCCGACCCCGAAGCTGGAGAACGCTACCAGCTGTATGGCGTCGGCTGGAACCAGGAGGATGACGGCGGCAGGATTTTCCTCGATGAAGATGGAAATATAGAACCTAAAAAGGGCGACCTCGTCTGGAGGTATTCACCTGTCCCCACGCTCCCTGAAATCGAGGAAGCCGAAGAAAAATAGGTGTTATCCAACCGATGAACCGTGCCTCATCCATCGTCAAACCCTTCATTTGAGCGAACGAGAATGCGAAAACTGACTACCACTCTTCTGCTGCTGGCGACCCTGACCGGCTTGTGCTTCCTCCTGGAGGGATGCGGTCCCCCGAAAAAGACCTGGGGCTCCTTTCGCAGGGAATGGGAAGCCAGGGGTGAAAAATTCGACTATCGCGAATTCGTTCCCGCACCGATTCCTTCGGAAAAAAACTTCGCCCACACGCCGCTTTTGAAGCCCCTGCTCGAGGAGAAATGGAACAGCGAGCTGACCGAGTCAAAACCCGCCGACCCGGAAAAACACAAACAGGCCAAGAGGCTGCTGAAAATCGATGAAGATCTTCCCGCCATCATACTCTGGCCCAGGGGCGAGCGAATCGACCTCGCGGCCTTCCAGGAGTTTTTCCGCAAAGAAGGATCCTGGCCGCATCCAGCCAAACCCGGAAAACCCGCCGAGGATGTCCTGAAGGCCCTCGAGGCATTCGCGGACGAGATGGCCGAGCTCACCCGGACGGCCAGGGAGAGGCCACTCTGCCGGTTTGACGTCAAATACGAGGCGCACTTTGCCGCCTCCATGCCCCATCTCATGGTACTCAGGAACCTCACTCGATGCTTCACCCTGCGCGCGGTAGCCCGCCTGGAAGCTGGCAAGCTGGAGGCCGCGTTCGCGGATGTCGAGATGGGTCTCTTTCTCACTGAATGCCTGGCGGCTGAACCGCTGGCGCTTTCCCAGCTGGTGCGGATCTCCAACCTCGAGATGCTCCTGCAGGCGGTCTGGGAAGGTTTCGCCGCGGAACAATGGACCGCCGGGCAGCTGGTAACGCTGGAGAAACGTCTCGCCAGGATCGACCTGATTGAAAGCTGCCGCCGCGCTCTGCGCTGCGAACGCGATATGGCCAACCAGTTCATCTGCCAGGTTAAAAAAGATGCCGACTACAAAAAGGCCCAGGGGATGGTTGACCTTGCCAGGCACTGGCCGAGCACCGACCCCATCGGATGGCTTGACCGAAACCAGCTTCGCTTCAACGAGCTCTACATGAAATTTAACCGGCGCATCATCAACACCCGGACACGCACCATCCAGCCGAGCGTCGCGGCTGAACAATTGAAATACATTGAAGAAAACAAGCGGAAGCCCGACCATGTGATCTCGAGCCTGATCGTGCTGTCCATCGGCCCGCTGGTTCGCCAGTTTGGAAACATCCAGACCGCCGTCGATCAAGCGCTCCTTGCCTGCAAACTCGAACGCCGCAAATTAAAAAAGGGCTCGTATCCCGCAAAATTGGACGAGCTTGAAGGAGACCTGCCCACCGACCCCTATTCTGGAAAAGCCTATCTCTACAGCGCGCACCCAGGAGGCGAAACCACCGGGCGCTACCAGCTCTATGGAATCGGCTGGAACCTGAAAGACGACAGCGGAAAGATCGTCATCAATGAATGGGGAGGAGCGCACAATGAAAAGGGAGACCTGGTGTGGAGCTATTCACACCCCCACGCTCTCTTTGACATACCGAAACCTGGAGAGAAATGAAGATGAAAATTTTCATGCCCGGCTTCCTGCTGGCCAGCTGCTGTCTCGCCGGCGGCTTGCACATCAAAGCCGAAGAACCACTGCTGAACATGCAGGAACTGCTCGACGCGAGCACCCTCCAGGCCAAGATGGTTCAGGACTGGCACCGGGTAAAAAGCTCGGTACCCACCCGCCAGAAGCTGATCACCATCCGGGTCGGTGAGCTGCTCCCTGGAAAAGAATACCGTGTGCCGGTCCGCATGATTGTTCCAATGGATCGCAAGGCAAAGGGCTTCCACCTCACCGGCGGACACCAGCAGTCGCGAATCGAGCGGGATGCGCACCCGAGGGGTGTCGAGAAGGATCTCCTCGAGGGCGGAGTGGGCCTCGTATACACCATGGTGCAGGTCCTCGGGCAATCGGGGCAAGGAGAGTTGGGCGACGCGGCGCGCAGGAAATTCGCCGAGACATTGAACCCGCGGTATTCGATCCAGTACTGGGGCTGGCCGGCCGCCCTGGTCCGCGCGACAACCGCGGCCTACGCTGAAAAAGACCACTTCGAGCCCGGCAAGACCGCCCTCTCGGGCTCTTCCAAGAACGGCGCCTCGCCCTCGATCGCGATCATCCACGACAAGCGCATGACCGCCGTACACGCGGGTGTCTCACCGATCTGGGCTTCCCCCCTGCGGCTCTGCGACCGCAAGACCTGGGATGAGCTGAGAAAGTACAACGAGAGCTACGTTGCAAAGCTCAAGAAGAAGGACCCCGGGCTGAGAACCAGCCGTCTTCTGCGGCACGCCTTCCTCGGCGGCACCTACGGCCCGGTCTACAACAACGAGGCACTCGCCGCGGGAAAGAAGTGGAAGGAGCTCGAGGCGCTCGCGGCCCGCATGGCCGACCAGGTTTTCATCTCGCGCAATCTCAAAGCGCTGAAGGCTCGCAAGGTCGACCTCTTCTTCCATCCCGGAACGCATGACTTCGTCGCCTTTGATATCGCCTGGGGAGGAAAGCATCATCCCGGCATCCCCCTCTACCTCAGGACCAACTCCGGCCACGGCATCCGGGAGAGACATCCCGCGCGGGAAAAAGACGAGGAAAACAAGACGGCCTTCCTGCTGAACCACTTCTTCGGCGGCAAGGACTCCTTCCTCGAACCGCCCGCTGTCAGTACCAGCATCGAGGGAAAGCGCCTCTCCGTCACGGTGACCTTCAAGCCGGACTCTCGCGCAGAGAGCGGCCGCATCTGGTGGATGTTCGACCGGGGCCCCGATGGGAGCGCGGCCTACATCACCGACACCTTCCCGGATGAGCAGTGGAAGGACATGAAGTTCGATTCCGACAAGAACGCCTGGACAGCGGAAATCGACCTGGCCCTGGGCGCCTCCCGGATCGACTTCTTCAGCAACCATCGAAAGACCATCCGGCATGGCTCGGAGAAACACTCGTCCTACCTGTCGAGTCCCTATACCCGGGTGTCGCTGAAAACCGAGTAGCTCAGCCGAGCAGCTGGGAGATCGGCCCTGAGCTGTCGGCGAAACGCGGCAGCTCCAGGCCCATGGCCCGCGCCTGGGTGAGCCAGAGATTGGCGAGCGGAGTTCCATCGGAGCAGTTGAGATGCTTCCCGCTCGGGCGGAGCCCGGCTCCGCGGCCGCCCGCGACCACGATCGGAAGCTTGGTGTACTGGTGCGTGGCTCCATCTCCGAGCCCCGAGCCGTAGGTCAGAATCGTATTGTCGAGCAAGGTGGTTCCATTTGATTCCCTGACCGCCGACATCTTCCTGATGAGATAGGCGAACTGCTCCATGTGGAAGTGGTCGACCTTCTCAAGGTCCTCAACGAACTTCGACTGGTTGTGGGACATCTGGTGATGGTTGCGGGGCTTGTCAAAGAGGCTCTCGTATTTATACGGCGTATCCCAGCGCTCGGGGCCGATCATCAGGGTGGCCACATGGGTCAGGCCCGTCTGTAACGCGGTGACCATGAGATCCCCCATCAGCCGGATGTACTCGCCCCTTGGAAGATAGGCCTCGGCCGGCTCGTCCAGCGGTGTCTTCTGCAGCTCGCCCCTCATCTTTTCGAGCTTGACCATCCTCTCCTCGATGGCGCGAATAGAGTCGAAGTACTCGGCGAACTTGTGTCGGTCGGAGCTGCTGAGCTCACGCTGGAAGCTGCGGGCATCGGAGAGCACGAGGTCGGTGATGTTTCGAAGCTGGCTGTTGCCGCTGGTCTGGAACATGCGTCGGTAGGCTGCACGCGGATTTCGCAACGAGGGAGCGACATGCCCGGTTCCGTACCAGGAGATGTTGTCGAAGTAGATGGACTCCTTGTTGTCCTTGTGGCTGTTGCAGCTGAACTCAAGCGTCCTGAAGGGTGTGTCTTTGCCCGCCTGGTCGGCCACGAGATGATCAAGCGTCCGGTCAAGCGGCCAGGCGGAGGTCTTGATCGTGAAGGGAGCCGCGCTGCTGATGAAACAAGAGGCGCATTGAGCGTGGACATCGGTACCGCTCTGGAAGGTACGATCGAGCCCTGTGATAAAGGTGATGTGCTCCTGGAGCTCCTTGAGGGGCCCCAGTGTCGGCGTCCACTCGATCGGGCTGAAACCGGACGGGTACTGGATGCCCTTGATCCGGTTCTTCTCATCGAAGCCCCTGAACTTCGGCAGGGTGGCTTCCTTTTCACCCGGAAAGAACGCCCGGCGAACAACGCCGATCGGGACATAGAATATCGCCATCTTCTTCGCGGGAGATTTCGCCAGTCGTCCCAGGGCCGCGGCCGGCGCCTCCAGCCAGGGAAGGGCCAGGGTAGCCCCGGTAGCCCCCCGCAGAAAAGATCGTCTCGAGATATCGGTCATATCAGTCAGCCGCTTTCTTCAGACTATTCTGCAGGAAAGGTTCGCTGAGGGCAATCTCGCGAACCAGGGCCTTCATCCGGTAGCCCTTTGCAATGCTTGCCGCCGCGATCCGGTCGAGAGCGGGCGCATCAGCGGCAACCAGGCCGCGGCCCAGAGCGAAGGAGAGCAGGTGTCCGGCAAAGGCCCGCGTAAAACGGTCCTTTTCAGCCAGGAGCGCATCCTTGAACTCGATGATGTTCTTGAACTCGTATTTTCGAAACAGGGTGCCCCCGGGCTCCACCTCCCGGCCGTTGGAATACTTGTCGCGCCAGAGCCCGGTGGGACCGTAATTCTCCAGGGCGAATCCGAGCGGGTCGATCTTGACGTGGCAGCCGGCACAGTCGGGGCGATCACGATGAGCCGCCAGGCGTTCGCGAATCGTCAGGTTTTCATCTTTCTTCACGGGCTTTTCCGGCAGCTCGGGAACATCCGCGGGAGGAGGCTCCGGAGGGTCGTTGAAGATGACGGTAGCGAGCCAGGCTCCGCGGGTGATCGGCTTGGTATGGGTCGAGCTGGAGGTCATGGTCATGACCGCGGCGTTGGTGATGACGCCGCCCTGGCGGCGGTCGGTCACCGGAACCCGCTTGAAGGGAATGGCAGTGGGCGGACCACCTGCCTTCCCCCCCTTGTACCAATTCTCCAGCAGGTCGCTGCGGTAGCTGAAATCTGAGTCGAGAAGCTCTGTGATGGGCCGGTCCTCTATCAGCACCGTCTCAAAGAGCAGCAGCGGCTCGAGCATCATGTGCATGCTGGCGCGGTAGGGTCCAAAGAAAAATTCCTGGTTGTCTGCTCGCTCGGGAATGACGGAAATGATCCTGTCGAGCTGCAACCACTGGGAGGGAAAGCTGTCGCAGAAACGCTTGAGCTTGCGGTCCTTGAGCAGGCGGTCAACCTGCCGAACCAGGGCCTCCGGCTCGCGCAGCTTTCCGGCGGCTGCCAGGTCGAGCAGGGGCTTATCGGGAATACTGCCCCAGAGAAAAAAGGAGAGCCTCGACGCGAGATCGTAATCATCCCCGCCCTTGTCTCCGCGCTCGCGGAGATAGAGAAATCGGGGCGAACAGATCACCCCGGCCGCCACGTCCCTCATAGCGGCGGTAAACTGCCTCCCCGCGTCCAGCTGCTTACCTGCGTAGGCGGTGTAGCGATCGAGGGTGGCTTCATCCACCTGCCGGCGGAAGGCCCTGCCCAGAAAGCCGCGGAGCCTGGCCTTCACGGCCGCGCGGACGGCCTTCTTCGGCTCAAGGAAAAAAGATTTCCAGATGCCGCAGCGCTTGGTGTTGAAGTCGGGGCTGTTGACGATCGACCGGCTGAGCTTGAGAAAGGACTCCATCAGCAGCGGGGAGAGCGAGAGGTGGTCGCCTCGGTTGTCGAAGCCGTGCTCGGCGCGGGGGTCCTGCGGAAAGGGCGCCACCCCGGCGAGCCGCGGCTCGATGAGCTGCGACTTGCCCAGCGGACGACTCCCCACCCTGACCTTCGGCTCCATCTTGCCCGTCTCCGGCTTGAAGTAGCCGTAGTCGCGCATCATTTTTTCCGGCAGGGGAAAGACCTCCACCTTGAGCTGAAAGAGATCCTTCACGGCGTTGTTGTACTGAAAGCGGTTCATGCGCCGAATGGGTGTCCGCACCACGGACTTTTGCGAACCAACAGCCTGGCGCAGGAGTTCCTTCAGCTCCGCTACGAGCCCCTTGCGGGTTCCGGCCGCCAGCGGCGGCTCCTTTTCAGGCGGCATCTCTGCGGAAGCGAGCGCCTCGATGAGCTTTTCCAGCAGCTCGGGATTCTTCGCAAGATCAGCCGCGCTCTTCAACGCGAACAGATTCACCTTCCCCTTCACCTTGGTTCCCTTGCCGTGACATTTCACGCAGCTTTTCGAGAAGGTCGGCCGGATGAGCTTCGCGAAGGCATCCCCTTGCGCCAGAGCGCCGGGAGCGAGTCCAAGGCAAAGCGCCAGGATTGAAAAAGATAAGAGTGCGGTCTTCTGCATATCCGGCTCGAAGCCTCCAGTGTCGCGGGAATAACTCTCACAGGAGTTTAACTTTCCCGGGCCCGTTTAGCACGGAATCCTGAAGGGCCCGGCGCAGTGAACCCGGGGGGAAAGTATGTCATTTTCTGTCGAATGGCCCAATAAGGATGTCCAAATTCGCGGCGGGTAGCGGACTATAAATGCTGGCGGAACAACCCATCTCCCATAAGAACCACACGGAGAAGACCCTGATGACGAAAACTGCACAAACGGCCCTGGCAGCCCTGACAATTTCCCTGGTCGCTCTAAGCGCCAATGCCGACACGATCAGCGGCAAGGTCGTGGATTCCGCCGGCAAGGCCATGGAAGGCGTGATGATCTCGGCCTTCACCGTGGAGTCCAAGAAACGAAAGAGCGTCTCGGTCTTCAGCCAGGCCGATGGCTCCTTCTCGATCGAGGGGCTGTTCTACGAGAAATACTACAAGGTACGCGCCCGCCTCATGGGGCAGCTCGACGCGGTGAAAAGAGATGTGAAGGTCGGCGAAAGCCAGCTCGCCTTCTCCATGAAGCCGGCAACGGGGGAAGACCTCGAGGACCAGCGCACCGCCGACAGCGGCTTCGACATGCTCAAGTGGACGAGCAAGAAGGACAAGGAAAACTACAAGATGATGTGTTCCTACTGCCACCAGACCGGCTCCAGGGGCTGGAGAAGCCCGGAACTGCCGGTCGACTGGGAAACCATGATCCGGCGCATGGATGGTTTCGGCGGCCTGTACCGGCACACCCAGAAGAATCTCGTCAAGCGCCTCGTCGAGACCTACTCCGAGACGGCCGTTGCCCAGTGGCCGGCCTTCGTTCCTCCACCCGCTCCAAGAGGACTCGAAACAAAAGCCCGGATCACCGAGTGGGACATGGGAAACAAGTACAAGGTCATGGTCCACGATCTCGAGCTCGGACCTGATGGCCTGGTCTACGCCGTCGACATGAACCGCAACGCGGTGGTAACGCTCGATCCGAAAAACGGCGATCGCAAAGAATACCGCTTCCCCGGAAAGTACAGGGGACCGCACTCGATCGAGCTGGCCAATGACGGCAGCATGTGGGTCACCCTGTGCAGCTCCGGCGAGATGGGCAGGTTTGATCTCAAGACGAAGGAATTCACCATCGTCTCGAGCGCCGAATCCCACCAGAAGAGAGGCTCCTACCCCCACACCCTGCGAATCAACCCGAAGGACCCCGAGGGCCTGATCTGGTATACGGACGCGGGCAGAAACTCCTGCTTCTCGATCCATCCCAAAACCCACAAGGTGAAAGAATACCACCTCCTGAAAAAGAACCAGGCTGTCGGCGCCGGCAAGGGCGAATCGCGCGGCATCACCCCCTACGGCATCGACTTCTCACCGGTTGACGGAACCATCTGGTACTCCAAGCTCAACGGCAACCGCATCGGCCGGATCGACCCGAGAACCCCGGATGGCGACATCAAGGAATGGAATCCTCCCCGCCGCGGCCCCCGCCGCCTGCATATCGACCAGGAAGGTATCGTTTGGGTGCCGTTCTTCGGCACGGGCGACTTTGGAAAATTCGACCCGAAGACCGAGAAGTGGAAATTCTACGCCCTCCCGAACGCCGAGAACCAGACGCCCTATGCGCTGAATATCGATCCGAAGGGTTACGTATGGATCTGCGGGACCAACAGCGACTCGCTCATCCGCTTCGACCCGAAGACCGAGAAGATGGCTCACTTCAGGATGCCCTCGCGAGTCACCTACACCCGCGAGATCGAGTTTGACGATGAGGGCAACATCTGGACCTGCAATTCGAACGGTCCTGCGCGCCACACCGAGCGCGGCTACGGCTCCATCATCAAGCTCGAGCTCAAAGACGGCGAGCTCAAGACAGCACGCAAGTAGAACCCGGGGAAGTCTCGAGATGACTCAGCGAATCCTGCTCGGCATCACCCTGCTGGCACTCTCGGCCTGTACGCCCGAGACGAAGCCGAAGGTCCATCGCCTGGTGAGCGCCAGGCGCGCCATCTACGATGCCTTTGTGTACGTCAACCGGATCCCCGAGAAGCCCGAGGAGGGCGAGACCCCGGAAGACATCGCCGGACGTATCTTCGGTCGCCTGGCCAACCAGGAAGGACGCGTCCTGTTGAAGCTGCCGGCAGGCATGGACAGAAATTCCTACCTTGCCTTCAAGACCTTCTTCCGTTACGAGGGCAAGAAGCAGGTCGGCAATTGCGCCGCCTGCCACAGCCCGGCTGAATTCGCCGATTCGAAGGCGCATGTGGTCACCAGGGGTGGAAAGGCCGTACCCACCCCCTCGCTGCGGAACCTCGACCTCAGCAGCGAAGAGCTGGAGAATGTGATCATCGCGAAGATCGGGGCCAGCAGTCTAAAACAGGCGGGCGAGGCTGATGAAATTGACGATGCCTACTCGGCCATTCGCCTGGACAAGAAAGATGTCCCGGGACTCGTAGCGTACCTGGACCTACTCAAGGATGTGCCGGACGAAAAATTTCGAGACCTGATCCTCGAGGCCACGGTGCTCGACACAACCGGGGATCTCGAAGATCAATAACCTGAACAGAAAGATTGAACAAATGAGCTCGAATCGAATCAACTGGACGGTGGTCGCCGCCTTGCTCCTGGCAGGCGGCCTGCTGGTGGCGAACGGCAACCGCCAGGTGCCCGGCGCCAAGGACAGCCCGACTGTCAGAGGTGTCGTTAAGTTCGATGGCCCTCAGCCGAAACCCCGCTCGATCCGGATGACGGAAAAAGGCGGCAAGCCGAGCGGTTGCAGGAAGCTCTACAAGGGAGCCCTGCTCGACCGCAACCGGGTCGTCAGCGAAAAGGGAGAGCTCGCCAACGTCTTCGTCTACGTCAGCGAAGGCCTCGAAGAGAAGAGCTATCCCCGACCAAAGAAGGCAGCCCTCATGGACCAGGACCGGTGCATGTTCGAGCCCCGGGTACAGGGCATCCAGGTCGGCCAGGACTTCCTGATGAAGAACAGCGACCCGCTGATCCACAACGTCCGTTCCTTCTCCATGCGCAACAGGCCCTTCAACGTCGCCCAGCCGCCGAAGGCCCCTGACCGCAAGAAGGTCTTCAAACGCAAGGAAAAGGAAATCATGATCCAGTGCGACTTCCACCCCTGGATGAAGGCCTACCTCTTCGTCATGGACCACCCCTACTTCGCGGTAACGAACGCAAAAGGCCAGTACCAGATCAAGGGTCTGCCGCCCGGCAAATACACCCTCACCGCCTGGCACGAAGAGCTTGGCGAACAGGAGGCCGAGATCACCGTCGACTCTACCGGCGCGGCCCGGGCAGGCTTCACCTTCAAGGCGAAGAAGTAAGGCTGCCCGCTGACCGGGTGAGCTTGACAGGGTCGAGAGGTAAATCTACACTCGACTGGATCATGAAACCCATCACCACGATCTGCGTTTTGCTGCTGTGCTGTTCCGCCCTGGGTGGAGAGAACGCCGCCCCCTCCTCGCACATGGTCTTTGACGACAACTTCGATGGCGACCTCCTCATCAACGAGGTGCGCGTCCCCAAGGGCGGCGAGGCGATGTACACCTACTACGAGACGCTCGGCTGGCGCGGCGGCGCGGCCGGCTACGGCGGAATCCAGGTGCACCCCAGGGCTCACCTCTACATCTTCTCGATCTGGGACCACAAGAAACACACCGCCCCCATCAAGGCCGTCCACAAGGGCCCCGACACCATCACGCAGAAGTTCGGCGGCGAGGGCACCGGTCTCAAGTCCTGGAACTTCAAGCTCGGCTGGAAGCAGGACACCTGGTACACGCTAATATCGAGGTGCTGGCCGGTGGGCGACCATACCTTCTACGGTCTCTGGACTCGCTCAGGTGAAACGAAGCAGTGGACCCACCTCGTGACCATGGATGTCGCGGCGAAAGACGCCTGGTTCAAGGGCGGCACCGACGCCTTCCTGGAGGACTGGTCTGAAACAGGAGTCAAGCGCCGGGAAAGCCACCTGCGTGGCGGGTGGAAGCGGAAGCTCTCGGGTGAATGGCATCCCTTCGGCAAGGGACGCTACTCGGTAAATTACTGGGATCTCGACCCCGGCAAGCGCTCCTTCAACTTCCGCACCAACTGGAACGGAGGCGTCGCGAAGGACCGGACCGGCGAATACTACTTCATGATCGCCGGTGGGAAAAAAACACAGCCCACCACGAAGAACCCATCCAGCCATAACATCAAACGTGTCGACAAAATACCGGGCTACCTACCGATCCAGATCAAATCCGCCAGGGCAGACCGTACCCCCGATGGCAAGCTGACCGCCACCTGGGAAAACGACCCGAGCACCCTGCCCCAGTTTGCCTACACCCTCAGTGTTCACGCCGATCGAGCTGCAAAGGGAAAGCCGCTGGCCCAGGCTCAAAGCGCGACTCCTCATGCCCGCAGTGCAGAGCTGAAGCTACCGCCGGATGCCCCAAAAGGCGCTCTCTACCTGCGCCTTGAATGCGACGACATCCTCGGTAATACGTCGAAGCCGAAAACTGTCACCGTGCGGAGATAGACAGCGACTACTTACCCATCGGGTTGCGGGCGGGGTCGTAGGGCATCCGGGTCCAGTCCGAACAGAAGGGAGATGCCGGAAGGCCTTCTGTATTGTAGAGATTTCCCGATCGACCCGCGGGAGCGGCGGCATAGCATGCGTAGCGTACCGCGACAGGTGAAGGAACCTGCTTGCTGGTGACCACCACCGTTTCCCCATCGATCTTCGCCTCCGCAGCGTGCCAGGCGCCATCTTTACCGACCAGCTCAAAGGCGTGCAGGACGCCATCCTCCACTTTCTCCAGCTTCATGACACCAGCGAGCTTCCCCGCCAGCAGCCCCCCGTCCGCATGGAGAAAACTGACAAGGGCCGTCCCGGCTCGAAGCTCTACACCCCGGAAAAGGGGCCCGCTGACGGGTAGCTTGCGGGAATAGACCTTCGCCAGCGGCCAGCGGGCAAGTCTCTCACCCACGTCAATCTTGTTGGGCGGGTGAATGTCATTGGCGTAATCAAGATCTATGGTGACGGCCATGCCCGTCCCGTGAACATCGAGCGCCCGGCGCTGCTCTTCGCGCATCCAGGTCCAGGCGTAGCTGGGCCACTGCGGCAGCTGGACAAAGTAGACCGGCAGGTCCTTCCTGCCCCACACCCCGCGCCAGCCCCGGATGAGGGCCCGCATCTTGTGGGCGTAATCACGTGGATCCTCTCCCCGGCCGCAATTGGACTCGGCCTGATACCAGATGGCGCCACGGATCGCGTAGGGAGCCACCGGCGCGATGCGGCCATTGTAGATCGCCCCGGCCAGCCAGGCGGCGCTCCTGGCATAGGTGCCACCGGCGAGTGCCCGGACGCCGGCGATGTCGCCGGCCTTGCCAAGCTCGCCAAGACGCTCCAGGGTCGGATGCCCCTTGAATGCCTCGATGGGTATGTAGGGCTCGATCGGGGTGCCGCCCCAGGAGCAATCCATCACCCCGACGGGAACTCCGAGCTCCCGGTGAAGACGCCGCGCGAAGACATAGGCCACGGCAGAAAAACCGGGAACGCTGCCCGGGCGGCAGACGACCCAGCCCCCGCCTCTCTTGAGATCTTCCTGGGGGGTCGGCGAGTTGCTCTCGTTGATCTTACGGAACCGGATGGAGGGAAGCTCGGCAGCCTTGACCAGCGCTCTTCCCTCGGCCAGACGGCGAGCCATAGCCCCAACCTTATAGTCCATGTTGGACTGCCCGCCGGCGAACCAGACCTCTCCCACCAGCACGTCCTCGATGACCACTCGGTCATCTCCAGACCGGATCACCAGCTCCCGGCCGGTCGCGCTCGTCTTCAAGGGCTTGAGTGTAAGCTTCCAGCGTCCCTTGCCATCAGCCATGGTCCTGGCCTGCTGCCCGGAGAACTCAACAACAATGACCGCCCCCGCCTCCGATCGGCCCCAGATGGGAACCCGCAGATCACTCTGCAGCACCATGTGGCTGGAGAAGATCTTCGCCGGCCGGAGGCCGGCTGCAGAAGAAGGCAGAGCCAGCAGGGAGATGAAGGCAAAGGCTGCACAGATCCCTTTTAACTGTCCCGGTCTCATTTTTTCTTCTCCATCAGCCAGGCGAGGTTGAAGCGGGCCAGCCAGTCCTTGTTGGCCAGCAGGTAGATCCACCCCTCGCTGGGAGTACCATCGCGCCCGACCGCCAGCCAGGTGTAATTGCCGGGGCCCTTTCGAACGAGCTTCCTGTTCGGCCAGGTCTCCCCGCCGTCAAAGCTGATCCAGACGGTGATGTCCTCGCGCTTGCTTCCCTCCCCGGGAGAGCTGAACAGGAGCACATCCCGGTCATCGTAACGCAGGCGCGCCAGCCCCCCCTTGCAGCCGTAGACATCGGGCGGCCCATCCCAGAGCTCATCATCCTCGTGCTCATCGACCCAGGTCTCCCCTCCATCACGGCTCCAGGCGATCCTGCGGTTGCCGGGCCGGAAATGGGTTCTCGAGTTGAAATAGATGCTGCCATCCTTCAACTCCACCAGGGAGGACTCCCCTGTGCCGCCGAGGGGGAAGGGCCTGCTTGGAGTCCAGGTGCGGCCGCCATCATCGCTGTAGATCGCGTTGCTGTAATGGTCGCCGAAGTGCTTGCCTCCCTTGCCCTTGTTCAGGTAGCCGACGAACACACGGGTCGGAACCAGGAGGCGACCCTTTTTTTCTCCGTAACGAAGCGTAACGCCCGGGTCCGAAGA
>CAUZHA010000002.1:0-78354 GCA_963579555.1 Planctomycetes bacterium UBA1146 | reverse complement strand
CCGAGACGATCGCGGAAGAGCTGGCGATAGCTGAGCTTCTCCCAGCCGCCATCCTTCGAGTGCTCCGGCAGGAGAAGGCTGACGAGAGCTCCCACCTCGTCCATGAGCTCATGATGATTGAGTCCCGGCCGGTACCATTCGATGATGGTGAACTCCGGATTGTGCAGCCTGCCGCGCTCGCCCTCGCGAAAGGCATGGGCAACCTGGTAGATCGCCCCCATCCCGGCCGCGAGCAGTCGTTTCATCGCCGCCTCCGGCGAGGTCTGCAGGTAGAGATTCTCTCCTCCCCCGGCAGCGGAACCGTAGCGGCACACCGGCGGGTCCAGATGGCGGTCGACCACGACGCCGCGGGAAAGCAGCGGCGTCTCCACCTCGAGGATGCCGCGCTGGGCAAAGAATTCCCGCGCCTGCGCCAGCAACCTGGCCCGGAGCCTGAGCGCCTCGGCCGAGACGCCCCGGGGCTCTCCGCCGCTCTTACCTGTGGACTCGCTCAACATAATCGCCCGTTCGGGTGTCGACCTTGAGCACATCGCCGATCTTGATGAAGATCGGCACCTGGATCTCGGCGCCGGTCTGGACCTTGGCCGGCTTGGTCACATTCGTCGCCGTATTGCCCTTGGCGCCCGGCTCGCAGTACTCGACCTCGAGCTCGACATGGTTTGGAGGAGTCACGGTGATCGGATTACCGTTGTAGAAGGTAACCTCGCACATCATCTCTTCGACCAGGTATTTCCACAGATCTCCGAGCTGCTCCTTGCTGACGGCGTACTGCTCGTAGCTCTCGGGGTCCATAAAGTGCCAATCCCTCACGTCGTTGAAGATGTACTGCATCTTCTGGTCATGACAATCAGCCCCTGAGATGGAGTCACCGCTGCGAAAGGTCTTCTCGAGCACCCTGCCGTTGAGAAGGTTCTTGACCTTCAGCGTATAGATCGCCGAACCCTTGCCGGGCTTCCTGAATTCGCACTCAACCACGAGGTAGGGGTCACCGTCAAACTCGACCCGGAGGCCCTTGCGGAAATCACTGGTTCCGTATGTTGTCGCCATGCTCGAAATCGCCTGTTGTACTCTGCAAAAATCGTAAGTACCTTTAGCTCCGCAAAGATACCCGTACCTCGAACGAAGGAACTTTCCCCCCGGAACGAGCATGGAGAATATCACAAACCGCCGCCAAAGGGCCACATTTGAGAGCGACGTGGAGGCTACAGCTCCATCCTGGAAAGAATCGCTGGCCCGGGCGGTTCGTGACCCGGCGGCACTCCTCGATATCCTGCAGTTAGATGAAGGCCTGCTCGCTGAAGCGCAAAGGGCAGCAGAGCTTTTCCCCCTGACTGTCCCAAGGGAGTTTATCGCGCGGATGCGGCCTGGCGACCCCGGGGACCCCCTCCTTCGCCAGGTGCTGCCCCTGGGTCTTGAACACGAAGCTGCGCCCGGCAGCAGAAAGGACCCTCTTGCTGAACAGAAATTCCTCAGCGCGCCCGGTCTCCTGAAAAAATACCACGGCAGGGCCCTCCTGGTCGCCGCAGGCACCTGCGCCGTCAACTGCAGGTATTGCTTTCGACGCAACTACCCCTATGAGCAGACACCTGCCGGCATGGAAGCGTGGGAGCCGGCCTTCAGGGCGCTCGAAAACGATGACTCCATCCGCGAGGTCATACTCAGCGGCGGAGATCCCCTGGTCCTGACCGATCACACCCTGGCGCGACTGGTCGAGCGCCTCGACAGAATCCCCCACCTGCAGCGCCTGCGGATTCACAGCCGGTTGCCCATCGTCATCCCATCGAGGGTGACCGATGGCCTGCTCAGCACCCTGCGAACCTCCCGGCTCGCTCCCGTGGTGGTGGTCCATTCCAACCATCCCGCCGAGCTCGATACGGCCACAGGCGAGGCCCTGCGCAGGTTTATCAACGCGGGGGTCCCGGTCCTCAACCAGGCCGTGCTGCTGGCGAATATCAATGATGACGAAGATGTTCTGGCAGAGCTCTCCGAACGGCTGGTCAACCTCGCAGCGATGCCCTACTACCTGCACCAGCTCGATCCCGTGACGGGCTCGCTGCATTTCCGGGTTCCCGTCGAGAGGGGCCTGGAGCTTATCGCGGCGCTTCGCCGCAGGCTGCCGGGGTATGCCGTCCCCCGCTACGTACAGGAAATCCCGGGAGAGGCCCACAAGAGTGACCTCACCGGCCTGTTCCCGGAACTTGAAAAAGAAAACTGAAAGGAGTTCAACCGTGCAAGACCCCAGGTACCAACAGCTCGCCGATGTGATCGTCGGCCATTCCTGCAAAGTCCAGAAAGGCGAAAAGGTCATCGTCGAGACCTTCGACATCCCCGAGGAGTTCACCGCGGCGCTGCTGCGCCGGATCCACGAAGCCGGCGGCCACGCCTTGTGCCACACCCGCCAGAACCGGGTACTCAGGGAGCTCTACATGAACGCCGAGGAAGAACAGCTCGCCTACATCGGAAAACACGAGCGCCAGATGATGGAGGAGGCCCAGTGCTACATCGGCCTGCGCGGCACCCACAACTCCACCGAGATGGCCGATGTGCCGCAGGAAAAGATGAAGCTCTACCAGAAGCACATCCTCAAGCCCGTCCACCTCGAGGTGCGGGTGCCGAGCACGAAGTGGGTCGTGCTGCGCTGGCCCTCGGCCGGGATGGCCCAGCAGGCTCACATGAGCACGGAGAGCTTCGAGGACTTCTACTTCGATGTCTGCACCGTCGACTACGCCGCCATGGCCAAGCAGATGAAGCCGCTCGAGGAGAGAATGACGAACGCCGGAGATGTCCATATCAAGGGACCGGGAACCGATCTGAGATTCTCGGTGAAGGACATACCCGCCGTCGGTTGCGCCGGGGAGTACAACATTCCCGATGGAGAGGTATTCACCGCCCCGGTAAAAGACTCCGTCGAGGGAACCCTCAGCGTCAACACCCCCAGCCTCTACCAGGGGACCGTCTTCGACAACATCGTCCTCGAATTCAGCGCGGGGAAGATCGTCAAGGCCGCGGCCAACCATACCGAGAAGATCGACTCGATCCTCGACAGCGACGAGGGGGCGCGCTACATCGGGGAGTTCGCCATCGGCTTCAACCCGAAGGTGCTCGAGCCGATGATGGATATCCTCTTCGATGAGAAGATCGCCGGCTCCTTCCACTTCACCCCCGGCAACGCCTACGACGATGCCGACAACACCAACCGCTCAGAGGTGCACTGGGATCTCGTCACCATCCAGCGCCCGAAGTACGGAGGCGGGGAGATCTGGTTCGATGGCGAGCTGATCCGCAAAGACGGCCTCTTCGTCACCGACGACCTGGCGGGGCTGAACCCGCCTGAGAAACCGGCGCCTGTACCTAAGACCGGCAAGGCCGAGGCGCCGGCCTAACACCGGGTAAACACAACGGGATTTCAGGCGGAGGGTGTCTCGGCCTTGCCGGTAGATTCATCGCCACCGGCAGCATCGCCATCATCTCCCCCCTCGGCGCGGGACCGGGTGCCGCAGCAGCCCAGGGTTCCACAGAGGACATAGAGCGCCGCGACCACCAGGGCACAGTCGAGAACGATCTCCTTCCCCATCTTGGAGTATTTTTCATCCACGGTCAGATCCCTGCCGCTGGCATGCGTGTCGAAGCAGCCGCAGATCGTCGGACACTCGCGGGCGAGATTGTAGCTCAAGGCGAGGATGAAGAACGAGAAGAAGAGCGCCGCCATGAGAGCGCCGCCGCGCAGCCCGATGCCACTGATAAGGGCGAGGCCCGCCACGAGCTCAATCCAGGGAACGAAGACAGCCAGCAGGTGAATTGAGGCGGGCGGGAAGAGCCGGTAGTTGTAGATGATCTTGGCGAAATCCGGCGGGTCGGCGATCTTGTGCCAGCTGGCGTAGACGAGGATGCCGCCGAGCACAACGCGAACGAGCAGCTGCAGCTTTGGATGGAAGAGCTTGTCCTTCATTGTCCGGGCCTCTCCCCGGGCTCCTCGCCCTCGGCTACGGGCTTCTTCTGTTCCTGCCAGACGGGAAAGCCTCCCTGGAAGACCATGACATTATCAAAACCGAACTGCTTCAGGTTCGACGAGATCTCCTCGGAATCTTCGCAGTCCTTGCTGCGGGTGCAGTAAACCACCACGGGCGCCGCTTTCGGCTCGGCCTGGGCAAGGCCGGCGACCTTCGCCTCGCGGCCTTTTTCCCAGGGACTGATCGAGATCGCGCCGGGGATGTGGCCCTTGACGTATTCCTTCGTCCGGCGGGCATCGATAAAGAGAGTTCCGGCCTCCCATTCCTCGAAGGCCTCATCGACGAGAACCCTGGGAGTTTTTCCAGCCTCGGGAGTTTCCCCGGGATCCGAAGCCGCTGGATCGGGACTCCCGGATTTCGCGGATTCCCCGGCCGGTGACTTAGCCGGTAACTTAGCCGGTAACTTAGCCGGCACATTTCCCGGCTCGCTGGAAGAAGGTTCTTTAACAGCAGGAGGAGCGGCTTTCTCAGCTGCCCCGGAAGGCCTGGGACAATTCAGCGCGTTCGCATAGCGCCCCTCGGGCACCGTGAGCCCCAGGTGATTGTCGGTCGAGCCCGTGGCGAAGTTGTAGATAAGCCCCACTACGATCGCGATCCCCACGACCAGGGCCAGCTGAATAAACGTCGCTTTCATTTTTCCGCAGCCTCTCAAAGATTCCGATTCCGAGCGCTATTTTGCTTATTTTCAGGGGAAGTACCATGGATCCCTTGAAAATCGTAAACTGGTTGAATTCTCTCAGTCTTTTCCCGGCTTGATCTTCGGAGCCACGGCGTAATCGGTCCACAGGCGGTCTGAGACCGCCGCATCGGCCCCGCCGTCGTGCACGTAGAAACGGTAGCGGGAGACGTAGTCCTTTCCGGGCTCGATACTGAAATCACCGTTCTGGCAGGGCGCGTAGTTGAAAAACGGCTCGCCAGGATGAATGCGCATATTCTGCGGCGCCCTGAAATTCTTCGGGTGGCAGAGGATGGAGATCCCCGCGGTGGCGCCGTCGAGCTTGCCGTAGATCTCGCACCAGCGCGCCGCGGTGTGGTGGCCGTCCTTGCGCGTCTTACCCTCGCTGGTCAGGTAGAAGGCGTTGGGACCCTCCCATTCGTGCGAGCCGCGGAAGCCGAGCCCGCCGTAGCGGTACTTGTTGAGCTTCAGCGGGCTCTTGCCGGAGCATTTCTGCGTCGAGTCGAGATCGAAGAGGAAGTGGCCGCCGATGGCGTAGACCTTCACATTCCAGGTCTCTTCAAGCGCCGGCTTCGCGCCGCCGGGAGCCGTCAGGTCGAGAAACCTGTGGCGAACGCTGAACCAGCCGAAGACCGCTCCGCCGCCGAAGCCGTCGAGCTTGACGACCTCGATCCGGCCCTGCTTCTTGCCGCTGTTCCAGAAGTCCACATGGCGGCCCTCGAACTCGGTGTTGGTCCAGGGAAACCAGATCCCGTGGTGATGCTTGTGGTTGGGCGGGAAGTCATTGGTGAGGAGCTTGCCCGACGGGGTCCATACCGGATGGATGTAGCCGCCGCGGTCGTAGGCCGGGTCCGGCTTGCCCGGCGGCTTGACGACGGCGTGGTTGTACCGGATGATTTTTTTCTCGCCGATGCTGAAGAGCAGGTTCTTTCCATCATTGACGCACTCGACGCCTTTGCCGAGCCCGGCGGCGGCTTTTCTCTCAGAGGCAGGGAAGAGCCTGTAGCTCCTGGACGAGCCCGCCTTCAGCCCGCTGACGATCCAGTGGACACGCCGCGCGCCGGGGTCGAGCTGGACCGCTACCGGTGTCTCCTTCCCGCCCTCGACCTGCCAGAGCGAGAAGCTCTTCGAGCCGGAGTAACGGTCTCCGAGATCCCAGGAAACCGGCACAGCCCCGCGCTCACCAGCGCCGGCGTGAACAACGAGCTCGACCGACTCGACATGTGCAGCCGTCAAGAGCAGCGAAACGAAAAGAGCGCCAGGCCGGCAGGCGCGAAAACCATACGTGGAAAACTTCTTCATCATCGGACCCTCGCTATTTATTTTCACTTTTCAGACCGCCCGACAGCATACCACAGGGCCGCTCGATGCTTCAGAGCCCGAGGTCGGCCGCGTTGAGGATCGAGGGGGCTTTCTGTGGCACATCCCCCTCGAGAAAATGATCGATCTCGCCGCTGTCTTCACAGCCGTAGCCCTGCAGCACCGCCGCCACATTGCAGGCCGCCAGCGTCGCCATACCCTCGCGCGTCCAGGTCGTGGCGCTGGCGATATGCGGAACGATGGCGCAATTGGGAATCCCGACGAGCCCCTCGGCCATTTCCGGTTCCTTCTCAAAGACATCGAGCCCGGCGCGAAAGTCCGGGTTGGCCCTGAGATGCTCGACAAGGGCGGCCTCGTCGATCACCGGCCCGCGCGATGTGTTCACCAGCACCGCGTCCGGCTTCATCAGCGCCAGGCTCTCACTGTTGACCAGGTGACGGGTCTCCGGCAGCAGCGGCGTATGCAGGCTGATGATGTCGCTCTCCCGGAAGAGCTCTTCGACACTCCCGGCCCTGCGGCAGGTAAGCCGTCGGCCGCCGTGGGCGCCGTTCAGCTCCGAGTAGCCCTCGAAGAAGCTCTCGAGCCCGGGCCTCTCCTCGACATCCCAATAGAGGACGTCGAGCTCATGGCCGGGCGCCAGCATCTTCGCGTAAGCCGAGCCGATCCGGCCGGCGCCGACGATGCCGAGCGTCCCGCCCCAGAGTCGCTTACCAAGAAAGAGATCGGGCAGCCAGCCGGTGTATTTCCCTGCGCGCAGAAAGACCTCGGCCTCGCCGCTTCGCCGCGCCGCAGCGAAGGTCAGGGCCACGGCCATCTCGGCGGTCGTCTCTGTGAGTACCCCCGGGGTGTTTCCCACCGAGATGCCGCGCGCGGTCGCCTCGGCCAGGTCGACGTTGTCGAAGCCGACGGCATAGTTCGAATAGGCCCGGCCACCAGCCTGCTTCAGCGCCTCGAAAAGCTCCGCGCCCCAGGGCTCTGTGAGCTGGCCGATCGCTCCATCGCAGCGCTCGCCCAGCGCCTCGCGGATCTCATCGACTGAAAGAATGTCTCGCGAGGTGGAGATGACGACCTCGCAGCCGGCGGCTGTAAGCACCTCGACCCAGCGCCTGCCGGGCAGGTCCTTCGTCACCACGACACGCAGGGCGCCGCCTTCGTTCTCGGTTCTCCAGCTCATCTTGAGTTTCCCTGTAGCCGGACCCTGCTCAGCGCACCATCACCTGGCCGCCATCGACGACCAGCACCTGGCCGGTAATCCGCCGGGCGGCGTCCGACAGCAGGTAGACCACGGCGCTCGCCACATCCTCGGGCTCGATCTCCTTGCCAAGCGGCGACTGCGCGGTGTAATGGTCAATGACCTCTTCGGGCTTGATCCCCTTCTTCCTGGCACAAGCCTTGATGTATTCCTCGTTCCAGATCTTCGATCCCTTGAAGACGTTGCCGGGAGCGACGCAATTGACCCGGATCCCGTCACCGCCGAGCTCCATCGCCCAGCCGCGCATGAGATGGATCTCGCCGGCCTTGGTGGCGTTGTAGGCCGAGTTGGACTTGCTCGCCTCGAGACCGGACTTGCTGGTGATGTTGATGATGGAGCCGCCGGAGCCCTGCTTCTTCATGACCCTCACGGCCTCGCGGGCGCAGAGAAAATAGCCCGTCAGGTTGATATCGAGGGTCTTCTGCCAGGCGCCCAGGGGAAAATCCTCCAGCGGGTAGGCCGGGGCGATCCCGGCCGCGTTGACCAGGTAGTCAACCCCATTGGTGGAGGAGACTGCGCTTTCAAAAGCCTCTTCGACCGATTTTTCATCCGTCACATCGCAATAAACCGGCAGATAGCTCCCGGCTGGTTGCTCGGCGCTGGTCGCATCGAGAGCCTCCCGGTCAACGTCAAGGCCGACAACGGTGGCTCCCGCCTCGATCATAAAAAGAGAGATGCCGCGGCCAAGACCGCTGCCGGCTCCGGTGACCACCCCGACACGCCCGCTCAGCGGACGCCCGGAATGAAGAGACCGGCTCTCCTGGGGCTTTTTCTCGTCAGGCAATGTACTCATCCTTCCCGGGTGGAGGGGCTCTTCAGATCTTCAGCAGGTCATCGAGCATTTCTTTTTCGGCTTCCTGCGACCACAGTCCCTCGCTGACCTCTTTCTCAACCTCGGGAGAGAACTTGACGATCCCGGGCAGGTCCTGGATGCGGGTCAGGGGCAGGTCGGGAAGCTGCGGATAGAGAATCGTCTTGTTGGTGATCTTCCCCTCGGCCACGGCCTGGACCCCTTCGGAGCAGGCCCTCATGCCAACCACCGCTCCGGCCGACGCGTTGGTGTCCATCCGTCCCTGCTCGGTGAGGCGAAGCACCTTCTCCATGTCGTCGATGCGGCTGCCGGAATTTCCGGTGATGGTGTGCTGGTCGTAGTGGATGTCGCCGAGGTTGAGGTCGCCCTCGCCGCGCTTGAGACCGGCGAAGAGATTGAGCACTCCGTAGCGCTTGAGGAAGCGCCGCGCATCGTTGACCACCGCGGCGATCTGAGCGCAGGCGACGATGTAGTCGACGCCCCCGGGAGCCAGCTCGTTCATGCGGTCATCGAAATCTTCATCGCGCGGATCCCAGCACAGCAGCTCGATACCGGCGGCCTTCGCCCGCTCCCCGTAGCGCTTGCTGACAGCTCCGAGGCGCTCATCGCTGACGTCGGTAACAAGAATGACCTCGATACCGGGCGCCTTGCCCTGCTCCTTGAGAACAATCGTGCGGATCAGGTGCATCTGGCCCATTGGGCCGCCGCCGCCGAGCACCCAGCAGACCCTGTCCTCGGGCTGCAGGTCGGAGCGCTGGTAGGAGGCCTCGATGCAGGCCCAGGGCTCGACCAGCGAGGCCTGGGAATAGGCGATGTCTTCTTCAATCCTGATGAGGTACTCCTGCACGCGCTCGTCAAAAACGCCGTACTGGATCATGCCGCCCCAGATCGCGTAGCCCACCGCCGTGTTGTACTTGAGCATGTCAGCCTGCACGATGTAGCGCTCGCCGACCTGGAATTTTTCCTGCGCCTCCTCGCCGACGCCAACCACCGTGATGGAGATCTCGTGGCCGGGAACGACCTTGTCGCGGGCCATGTCGTAGCCCTCGAGCCGGGGGTGGTCCGGGCCGGTGTTGACGATCTTCACATCGGAGAAGCAGATGCCGTTCGAGTCGGAGCGAAAGAGGATGTCCTTCGGTCCCATGGCGGGAACGTCGATCTCCTCGAGATGAAAGCTCTCGAAACCCTTGCCCGTCAGCTGCCAGACAAGCGTCTTGTCGGGAACCTCGTATTCGTGGCCCTTGTAGCGGGAAATCTTGCAGCCGGAATCGTCAGTTTCTGTCGTCATGTGCAACCAGTCTCAAAATGGGTAGGGTCGTAAACGCCGAAGAACCATTGTCGTCGACCGGGCCCTAAATTTCAAGACGGGCCTCCCGGGACAGCCCGGGAACAGCGAACCCTTACCCGTAACGGACAACAGGCTCGGGTAGCTCCCTGGCAATCCGCTCGACGCCGTAGCCAAAGCCCGGCCCCTCGATGGTGGAGAGCTCGACCTCTCCACCACGGCGAGTATAGAGCCTCGGGTGGACCGCGGCCTCGGCCAGCGATGCCTCGGGGTAGAACTGCATCGCGTTGGTCTCGACCCCCATGATCGTCCCGGCGTGGGCGGCCAGCAGCACATGGGGAACCTGGGCGAGCATGGGATTGGTCAGGTCCTGTACCATCAGATCCATGCCGTGCTGCTTCGCCCAGCACAGGCTCAGGAGCGCCCCGGTCTGGGTCTTGCAGGTCTTCAGAGCCACGCCGGTCCAGCCGAGCTCCCGTCCCCGGGCGACCAGCTCCCAGTCGTGGGCGCTCTCGTCCATGAAGAGCGGTTTTCGCTCCGAGACGCTGTGTACGTCGATGCTGTATTTCTCGAGGTCATAGGGAAAGGGCTGCTCGACATAGAGAATCATGTCGAAGACTTTCTCGTGCTCGGCCTTCAGGCGGTCGAGGATCTCGTTCACATACTGTGGATCTTTGACCGTGCAGTTGAAATCCGTCGTCAGCCAGGGGCAGCTCCCCTCGAGGGCGAGCTGCCCGACGCTCACCAGGCGCTCGTAGTCCCAGACCGAATCATCACCGCGCAGCTTGACCTTCAGACAGCTCAATCCATCGCGCTCAATCCAGTCCGCCAACAGGACGGGATAACCATCATCGGGCTCGGAGCCGTCGAGCTCGGCGGCATCGAGCAGATCCTTGCCTCCCACGAGATGCCAGGCCGGCAGGCTCGAGGGGCGCTCTTCGACAAGATAATCGGCGGGGTATTTTCCTTCGAAAACGGTTTTTGAACCACCCGAGTCGACCAGGAAGCCCGACAGGTCGCGGCTCATGAAGTCGCTGTTGTAGGTTGTGTAGACATCGACGCCGTGCAGAACTCCGTAGGCATCGTGGAGCGCCAGGTCAAAGAGCGAGCAGCAGACCAGCGCCGCGAGCCAGGGCATGGGCTCCGAATCGCCCCTCGCCTCGTTGAAAAATTCAAGCTCCGGCACCAGCACGTGCTGCTGAAAATCCCTGCCGAGTTCCATCGGATGGCCGCTGCCCGGATATTCCGCCCACCTCTTCGCCAGCAGCTCGGTGAACTCTTTCAGCGCCCCGTGGCGCTCGCCGTAGGACAGCGCGCTCGGCCAGACCCACTGTACGCTCAGCGGGGTCTCGCCCCAGCCGGCGGCCGTACGCCCTGCGCCATCGGCGACCGTCAGCTCGACCCGGGCGCAGGTGACGCTCAAGAGCGTCTCGGGCCCGAACTTGAGCGGCACCCGGGTCTCTACCGGAAGGTAGTAGAGCGTCGCCCCCTTGACACTGATATCTGTAGCGCGCGGCATGCTCAGCTGCTCAGCTCCATCGCGCCCTCACACCTTCTCGGGAATCACGAAGGGCGCACGGTACTCGCGCTTGATGAGCGCGTTGGCATCCTTGTCAGTCCGGAAGCGCTCGGTCGTCTTGTCGAAATGGAGCTTTCGACCCCCCACCCGGTAGGCGATGTTGCCGAGGTGGACGAGGACAGCGCTTCGATGGCCCTCCTCGATGTCGGCATTGGGAAGCTTGCGGTTCTTGATGCACTGGATGAAGTTCGCCTTGTGCGGGGGATCGGGGAAGCGGCCGTAGAGCTGCTCTACGACCTTGCCGTCGCCGGTGAAGACCTGCCAGCCGCCGCCGTGGCGACCGAGAATCATCAGCTGCTTCGTGCCGTAGAATTCGATCCGGGTGGCGTTCTGCGGCCAGAAGGGGTGGACGCTGCCGTTTCGGGTCTGGCCGTTGGTCTTGCGCATATAGGGCGCCCAATGGGTCAACTCGAAGGTCATCAGCATCTTCTCGAATTCGTAGGTGACGATCTGGGTGTCGGGCACCTCGCTGTCATCCTTGTGGACGAAATTGCCGCCGGAGGCGTGAACAGCCGAGGGGAAATCGACGCCGCAGAGCCAGCGGGCGATGTCGAGCTGATGGACGCCGCAATCAGCCATGTCGCCGCCGGAATAGGCCCAGTATTTGTGCCAGCTGCCGTGGAAATGCGCCCGGCTGAAGGTCCGCTTGGGGGCGGGGCCGAGCCAGGTGTCGTAGTCGACTCCATTGGGCCTGGTGCCCGGAGACGGCTCCCTGTAGGGACCACCGTTCTTCATGTTGAAGACCTTGCACACCTTGATGTCGCCGATTCCGCCGCCGCGAATGAGCTCGAGCGCCTTCTGCACGTAGGGCGCGCTGCGGTTCTGGGTGCCGACCTGGACGATCCGCTTGTAGCGTCTTGCCGCCTCGACCATCTTGCGGCCCTCCCAGACATTGTGAGAGGGCGGCTTCTCGACGTAGACATCCTTACCGGCCTGGCAGGAGAAAACCGTCAGCGGGCCGTGCCAGTGATCCGGAGTGGCGTTGATGACCGCGTCGATATTCTTGTCATCGAGCACCTTGCGGTACTCGAGAATGCGCGCCGGCTTCTTTCCCTGGCGACCCTCGCAATGCTTGACGAGGGAGCCGCCGCGCGAAGGATCGAGGTCGCAGATCGCCGCGATCTCAACCTCCTTGTGGTCGAGAAAACCGGCGACCAGGCTCGAGCCTCGTCCACCAGAGCCGATCCCCGCGATCCGCACCTTGTCGCTGGCAGCGATAGCCTTCACGGGACTACGGGCGGCCAGGGTGGAACCCGCCGCCGACATCAGGAATACACTTTTTGTGCTCTTCGAGAGAAAATCGCGCCTGTCCATGGGACCCTCCATGCTGTCTTCCTCCTGTTGGGTATGATCAACCCAATATACTCAAGGCGGCGAGTTGAAGTCCAACTAGCTCTGGGGCGGAGTGTCCCCGCCCGGCTCTCCACCGGTCTCCCGGCGACCCAGCAGGGCCCCTCGAATCCACCAGCTCAGCAGGAGAAGACTGAGGACCGACAGGACGATGGTCGTGGCAACGAGCCAGGGGGCGCGCTCGCCCTTCAGCCCCGCGGCCGCCTCCTGTGCAAGGAAGGAGTAGGTCATCGCGGCAGGAGCCTGGCCCAGCAGTGTCGCGAAGAAAAAGGGCGCCGCCCGAACCCGGCCAATCCCACAGAGATAGCTGACCCCGTCGAAAGGCACGATGGGTACCAGGCGGGCGACGAAAACCGCCCGGGTACCGTGGGTGCCGGCCAACCGGTCGATTCGTTTCTTCGTCTTTTCGCTGACAAACCTCTCAACGACCTGCTGGCCGAAGAGCCGGCCGATGGAGAAACAAACCATGGCCGCCACGTTCGCCGACAGGATCGACAGCAGCCCGCCCAGCAGCGGGCCGAAGAGAAAGCTATTGGTGACCGTCACCAGCAATGCCGGGATCGGGATGGGCGAGATGGCCTGCAGGACCATCAGCCCCGCCATGATGAGCGGAGCCCACCCACCCGTAGCGCGCGCCCAGGCCTCCAGGCCGGAAAGATCCCCTGAGCGAAGAAGGTCAAAGGCCTCGCTGGCTCCTGCCTGGAATGAGGAGGAAAGAAACAACACTGCGGCGAGAGCAGGCAGGGGAAGAAGGCAGACCGCCTGGAGAATCCACGGCCTCGTCGATGCGTTTTTCATAGCAGCACTCAGGAAACGCCGAGCTTCATCTTGTGAAAACGCATCTCACCGAGATCGAAGACCAGCAGCTCACCGGCGAGCGGCTCGCCGATCCCCGAGATGACCTTGATGGCCTCCATCGCTCCCATGCAGCCCACCGCGCCGGAGACTGCGCCGAATACCGGGAACTCGCGCTTCCACCACCCGGGCTTTTCAGGAAAGAGCTCGTGCAGGTAGCTGGTTTTCCCGGGGAGAAAGGTGGTCAGCTGCGCCTCGAGCTCATACATCGCGCACTCAACCAGCGGCTTGCCCTGGCTCTGTGCCTCGCGGTTCAACAGGAAGCGCTCCTCGAAAAGCGGGGCGCAATCGACCACCAGGTCGACGCTCCCGACCAGCGTCGCGGCGTTGTCCTCGTTGACATTTTCAGCGACGGCCTCGATCTCGAGACGGGGGTTGAGCTCCCGCAGACGCCTCGCGGCCAACTCCACCCGCGATTTTCCGAGGCCGTCGTGGGTCATGAGCAATTGCCTGTTCAGATCACTGGGTTTCACATCCCCAGCGTGAGCCAGCACCAGGCGCCCGACCCCGGCGGCGGCGAGTTCGTAGGCGACCACGCCCCCGAGTCCGCCGATGCGGGAGATCAGCACCGAGGCCCCCTTGAGCTTCTCCTGCCCTTCCTCGCCGAATTCGGGGACCCACATCTGCCATTCGTAGACAGCGCGCTCTTCGTCGGTGAGTGATTTGGGTTCGATCATTTTTCCGGATCCGTTTACCTCGACCGGCTCAACCGCCGGCGATCGCCGACATGAAAACCAGCTCGTCTCCATCGCCCAGCGGTCTTGCGGTCTCCCAGTCAACCTGCTCTTCATTCACAAAGGCGAGCACCGTCGCCCTCAGGCGCCCGCTCTCATCGAGCAGGTACCCGGTGAGCGGTTCACCATGCCTCGCCGCCACGCTCGCAATCAGCTCCTGGGCGCTCAGTTCGCCTCCGAGATCGACCGCCTCCGCAGCGCAGCCGGCGCCCTGTTTGAGTTGTCCGCAATAACGAATCTTCACCTTCATGCCTCGCCCTCCACCGGCAACTCCCTCACCTGGCCGTCTTCCATCACCAGGAGCATATCACAGAGAGACCTCGCCTCCTGCAGGCTGTGGGTGATATGAAGCGTCGTCACACCGGTTTCCTCCCTGACCCTGGCGAGCAAATCGACGAGTCCCGTCTTGGTATCATCGTCGAGGGCGCTGAGGGGCTCATCGAGACAGAGAATGCCGGGCTCAAAGGCGAGAGCCCTTCCAAGCGCTACCCGCTGCTTTTCACCTCCGCTGAGTCCCTGGATCCTCCGCTGGAGAAGGCTGGATATGCCAAGGAGCTCCGCCAGCTCCTTCACACGCTCCGCGACAACTCCCTTCGGTCTGTTCCTCACCGCCAGCGAAAAACCGAGGTTCTCCTCGACCGTCATACTGGAAAAAAGAGCGCCGTCCTGCGGAACGAAGCCGATTCCCCTCTCCGCCGGCGGCAGGCTGGTAACCTCCCGCGACATCAGGATGATGCTTCCGGAATCGACGTTACGCAGACCGCAGACCGCTTCGAGGATGGTGGTCTTGCCACAACCGGTCTTACCCATCAGCGCGCAATAGGACCTGGTCGGAACCTCGAAGCTCACATTCTGCAGGGCGAACTCCCCTACCGACAGGTTGAGCTTCTTGACTGATATCATGGTCTCAGATAACCCGCCCCATGGCCCTGTCACTGCCAAAGTGCCTGATCGCGTACAACACTCCGACCGCGCAGACCACCATGAGGAGCGAAACCGCCACGGCAGCCTCCAAATCCCCTGTGGTCAGTTCAAGGTGAACGGTGGTCGGCAGAACCTCCGTCTTCATGCGAGTCGCCCCGGAAAAGACCAGGATTGGTCCGAACTCGCCCAGCGAGCGGGCCCAGGCAAGAGTCAGCGCGGTAATCAGCCCGTTGCGCGCCTCCGGCAGGGTGACCCGCCAGAAGGCCTGGAAGCGGCTGCAACCCAGCGTCAGGGCGACATCCTCCTGCCGCACCGAGATCTGGTCAAAGGTGGTCCGCATAGTGCGCACAGCGAAGGCGCAGGCGACCATGAACTGTGCCAGCACGACACTTGGAATCTGGTAGGTGATCCCCGTACCGAAGACCGCCTTGAACTGCTCCTCCACCCAGACGCCGGCAGTGGTACTAAAAAGAACGAGCAGGCTGAGCCCGACCACCAGCGGCGGCAGGACGATCGGAATGTCGAGTATGGCATCGACAAACCCCTTGCCGAAGAAGTTGAAGCGGGACATCAGGTAGCCGATCGGCACAGCAACCCAAACCGAGAGGATCGCTGCAACGGTACACGACATCAGGCTCAGGCGAATCGAGTACTGGATCTCTTCGGAAGAGAGGGCCTTGATAAAATCCCCGGGCGCGGTCCAGGTCAGGTCCGCCGCCAGCATCGCCAGGAGCATGATCACGTAGAAGGAACCAACCAGGATAAGGGCAACGAGAAAGCCGCTGTTGCCGAGCCAGCGCGAGATGCTCCCGCCCGGCGAGCCTGCCTTCGCCGCATCAGAGCGCCTGCTGGTAACATCCGGCTGACTCACTCGCCACCTTCCTTTCCCCCTGGATGCCAGCGAAAGCCCACCTTCTCGAAGCGCCGCTGGGAGGCGGGCGAAAGTATCTTATCGATAAAACGGCGTGCAAGCTGAGAGCGTTTTGAGATGCGGCTGATGGCTATGGGCTGGCTGGCGAGGGCAGCTGGGTGGTCGATGTTCACGATCGCCACCTTGTCTTGAACCTTGGCTGTATTTGCACGATAGACGATCACCGCATCGAGGCTCTTGCCACCTGAAACGACGATCTGGTTGACGAGGAGATCGGCGGTTCCGGCCTTGGTTTCCACCTTGCTGTAGACCTTCTCGTACAACCCTGACTTCTTCAGAAGGTCGACGGTCAGGCGCCCGAGGGCACTCTTGACGGGGTCGGCAACCCCGAGTCGTATCCCATCAGCGCCGAGCTCCTCGAGGCCGCGGACCTTACGCGGATTGCCCTTCGGGACCAGGATGACCATATCCGTTTCGGAGACATCCTTGCTCGCGAGGTACCAATCGTTGACGTTCTCCATATAGACCCGGTCACAGGCGAAATAAACATCGGGAAAACCCGGCTTCTCCCAGACAGTTTTCATCTGGGCAGTGAGAGCTCCACAGCCACCGTAGGTGGTGGTGACCGCCACCCCCTCACGCTCCTGGAACTCCTTGATGGTCTGCATGATCGCCAGTCGATTCACTCCGCCACTCCAGACAACCAACTCCGGCCTCTCTTCCCAGGGATCACCCTCCGGCGTTTTAAAACCGAATTCCCTGAAGACCGGCAGGCCCTCGTCTTCAGCTGCGAGAAAGCGGGCGAAACGCAACGCCATGGAGGGGTTCCGGGATGAACTCACGACGCCAAGAGTAACGTTCACACGCTCCTTGTACAGCAGCGGATCCCGTACTTCTTCGAGCTCCGGGTACATCGCCACCGTCGAGTCCCAGACGATCGCGGCATCCACCGTTCCCAGCTTCACGTCATTGGCGAGATCGGTCACCTTCGGCTTCATGACCGTCACTTTTTTCTCAAGACGATCCCACTGTCCACTTTCCTGCAGAACCCTGCGAACGCTGCGGCCAACCGCCGCCTGGTCCGGGTTGCAAATCGCCACCTTGAGGCCATCACCAAGCAAATCAGCAACACCGGAAATGTTTTTCGGATTCCCCTTCGGCACAGCTATGACCGGATGCATGTAAGCAACGAGCAGGCTCTCATCGACAATTCCTTTTTCTCTCGCCTTGAGAATGTAGGAGTCATCAGCAGCCAGGTACAGATCACCGCGTTTTTCCTTCCTGGCGCTGCCAGCCTCAGCCTGCAGCTTGCCCAGGAGACTCCCTGAACCATCGTAGTCAGCCACGATGGTGACCTTGTACTTCTCGGAATAACGCTCCGCCAGTTCCTCAAGCGGCCTGCGCATGTTCGCGGCACAATACAGGTACAACTCACCGATACTCTCTCCCCGGCTGCCACCGCGTGTCATCAGGTAGATGATTGCGATCACCAGGAGGAAGGAACCAAGAAAAACTCTGCTGGTTTTCATGAAGTCATTTTCCTCTCAATTAGTTACGGCCGCGCAAGAGGGCCGCTGAACGAACCAATATAGAACAGCCCGCCCCCCGGGTACAATACATGACCACCCCTTGATGTGGCGCAGGCGAAGGCAAACCGCTAATATGACCCCTGGAGAGGAATAGATTTCCGCCTCGATGATTCGACGGCGCTTCAAGAACACGAATACAGATGGTGACCCCATGAAAACGCTGAGACTGCTGCTGACGATGGTCGCGGCGGCAAGCTGCCTCCTCTGCACCACCATCCTGACGGCCTGTCCCTACTCGATCCGGGATTCGGCCTTTATCGGGCGGGGCTCCAGGGTCCCCTTCCGGCTGGTCTTCCTGTCGACCTCGACAACCCCCGGCAACGACAAGCTCGCCGAGGCGGTCAAGACAGCCGCCGCAGCATGGCTGCGGGACTCGAACGTCGTCGCCCGGGTCGTAGAGCTTGACGGGCCGGAGAAGAACGAGGTTTCCGCCGAACTCCAGGAGAGCTACAGCGACAACTCCCTGCTGCCCGCCGCCATCCTGGTCTCTCCTTCGGGTAAAACCCTCGACCTGGGACAGTTCAAGCTTTCAGACAAGCCCACCGACACCGTCATGGAGCTGATGGGGCCGGTGGTGGAATCGCCCCTGCGCCGCGGACTGCAGGAAAAGCTTGTCAGGCATTGGTGCGTTATCGTTTTTGTTCCGGGAACCGATGCGAAAAAGAATGCTGACGCTCTCGCCGGCATCGAGCTCGCGGCAAAGGCGGTTGTCGGCAAAAAGACCGAGCTCAATAAATCGATCGACACAGCCCCGCTTATTCTCACCCTCGACCCGAAGAAGCCGGAGGAAGAGATCGTTCTCTGGAGCCTGGGTCTTGCCGCCCCCGATGGCGAAGAGGAAAGACCCGCCCGCGCCCTCGCGCTCGCCGGCCGGGGAGAGACCCGCGGGCCGACCCTGGAAGGCGAAAACGTCGACAAGGAAAAAATGAGCGCGCTGCTCGAGATGCTCGGCAGGAGCTGCTCCTGCACAACCTCCCCGGTCTGGCTCATCGGCAAGGCGATCCCGCTCACCTGGAGCCCGGAGATCCGCTCCATGGCGACCCTCCAGCTGGGCTTCGATCCTCTCGACCCGGAGGTTCTGCGCAGCATCAAGGGGGAAAAGAAGAAACCGAAGGAGCTGGCCGGCCTGGGAGGCTTCGAAGAATTCGAGCTTGGCTACAGCGAGGTGACCATCGACCCGATCCCTGTAGAAGAGACACCCACCACCGCTCCCGAAGCGAAGATCGTCTCTAAGGTTGAAAACACCGGGGAGGAAAGCACGGGGCCTGGCCCTGGCTCCGGAGGTTCGACCACGAAGACCCTGGTGATCGCCCTGGGCGCCCTCCTGCTGGTTGTCCTGGCGACCGGCTCGGCGATCGCACGCAAAGGCGCCGGAAGTTGAACAAATGACAGCAGCCCTCTCGGTAGAGAATCTCAGCAAGTCGTTTCCGGACGCAGCCGAGGAGGTCCACGCCGTCATCGACGTAACCCTGGAAATAGCCGACGGCGAATTCGTCGCCTTGCGAGGCCCCAGCGGCTGCGGCAAGTCAACCCTCCTCATGGCGGCCGGCGGGCTCCTCGAGCCTAGCGGCGGGTCGGTCAGCGTTTCGGGAACCGACCTCTACTCTCTGAGCCAGGATGGCAAAGCCCGGTTCCGGGCGGAAAACATCGGCTTCGTTTTTCAGCAATTTCATCTCATCCCCTACCTCGATGTCCGTGACAACATCCTCGCAGCCTCGCTGGCGACCGGGGCTGGCGACGAGGAAATGGCCGACAAACTGCTTGAGCACTTCGGACTCACCCACCGGGCGCGCCATGTGCCCGCGGCGCTCAGCACTGGAGAGAAGCAGCGCACCGCGATGGCCCGGGCGCTCTTTAACACCCCGAAGCTCATCCTGGCGGACGAGCCGACCGGCAACCTCGACCGCGACAACGCCGAGAGCATGCTCGAACAGCTCTCATCCTTCACCAGCAACGGCGGGGCCGTGCTGCTGGTTACGCACGACGCACGAGTCGAAGAACACGCCGACCGAACGGTGGAAATCTCAGAAGGGCGCCTCGTCGGCTAGAACCCATCGGCTCCCGGAGATCACTTCGCCGAGATGTCGTAGCAGAAAATGCTGTCCTGGTCGCGCAGGAAGAGCTTGCCGCCGGCGACCACCGGATGCGTCCAGCAGGGGTTTTCATCATCCTCACGAATCCCGCCGGTCTTGAAGAGTTTGTATTTCTTGAAGACAAACGAACTGACGAGTTCATAACCTGCAGGGCTAAGCCTAGCGATCCCCATCTTGCCGTCCTCGGTCAGACAGTAGAACAGTCCATCAGCCCAGACGACCGAGCATTTGCCAAGCCCCTTGTCCTTCCAGACAACCTTGCCGGTCTTGAAATCCATACAGACAAAGGTGTGGCTACGTTTGGAATTTCCACCGGAGTGCCCGTAGATCTTCCCATCGAGATAAATGACTCCACCATGATGGTTCTGCAAATCCTTGTTGTAATAAACCTCCCTGGCAGAACCTGTGGTGGCGGGAGCGACGGTATATTCCCACCCATCACTTGAGGCGGCAATCACCGGCTCGGCGGCGGACCCGAGCTGCAAATCGAGAAAAACATCGCTGGAGCCGCTGTTGTTGTTCACCCGAACCGCGATTACATTCTCGCCTTTCTTGAGTATCCCGGCGGCAACCTCGACCATGCGATTCCAGTACTCCGGCTCGTGATCCCCCTGTTCCCTGTCAACCTGCTGACCGTTGATCCACACCGTCGCCGAATTATCAGAGGCGACCAGCAACTCAAACCCGGACTTGGAATTGATTAGCTTCGGATCAACCGTGAACTTCCTGCGGAGAAGCAACGACTGCCCCTTTTCGCTGACGGTGGACCCCTTCTTTTCAGCGATAGCGGCCTCACCATAGCCTAATGGGGCTTTTCCCGAAGTCCACTTGGTGTCATCAAAATCCGGCTTGAGCCAGAAATCTCCCTCTATACCGGAGCCGGAGGAACCCGAAATATCCAGCAACGCGCAACCGGCGCCGTAATCACTGGTCAGAAATACGTTGTTGCCAACGACCACCGGGGTAGCGACATTGCAAACGCCATTGTTGGCCTTGGTGTACCGCTAAATACTGCTGCCATCGGCAAGAGACACACCCACCGCGGAGCTGTGGTTGAAATGGATGACCTGCCTCTTGCCCGCGATCGTGGCGGCGACAGCCGAGGCATAGCCCGCCTTGTCATCCAGTCCCTTCGATGTCCAGACGGTTTTACCAGTCATTCGGTCAAGGGCAACCACGGACGAGCCCTCGCCCCCAGGACCGCAGATCAAAAGATCCCCCTCGATGAGCACCGATTCCGAAAGTCCCCAGTTGATATTCTTCGCTCCAAAACGATCAAAGACGCTGAACTTCCAGACCTCGGCCCCATCAGCCGCTTTGTAGCAGCCGAGCCAACCGCTGGTACCAAGCGTGTAAACCAGATCATCAACAAGCGTGGGAGTACCCCGCGGACCACCGCCCCGGCTATTCGTAAAATGGTCTCCCACCTTGACGCTCCACAGGAGCTTGCCCGTGGCGAGCTCGAAGGCGTGCAGCTTCTCGTCGGATTTCACGCTGCCCATGGTGTAGAGGCGGCCACCGGAGATCGAGAAGGCTGAATAGCCTGCCCCCGCCCCCTCAGCTTTCCAGAGCAGCTTCGGGCCGCCCACGGGCCATTTTTTCAGCAATCCGGTCTCGGTGGATTTCCCATCACGCTTAGGCCCCCGCCACTGCGGCCACTCACCGGATGAATCAGCCTCGAGAGCGGGTCGGGGAAAAAAGACGGCGGCAAAACAAAGCGCCAGGAAAAATCGACGCGTCTCAATATCGCTAGAAGGTGAAAACATGGTCAGGCTCCATGAACTGATCAGGATGCGGGGAAAAAGACCTGCAAAGCCGTGCAGGCCAAGCTAACCATCATCGCTGAAGATTCGTCTTCACGCATTAGTACGGAAGAACATCTAATCGAAAAAATGTCCGATCCAGCGGCCAAGACAAAGCGCGATCAGGCTGAAAAAAAACAGGCCGCGAACCGTTGGCGAGAGACGATTCCAGAGAGACCTGCTGGCGGTCGAAAAAAAGCCCACGCCAACCGCCAGGGCCACCAGGAAAAAGGAAAAGGGGTGGGAATTCCATGCGGAAACAAAATCACCCTGCACCAGGGCCAGGAAGGAACGCGTCATCCCGCAGCCTGGACAAGGAATACCGATGGCCGATCGAACAGGACAGGGAATGAGGGCGATTCCCCCCTCCGGGCTCCCGAAGAGAGCCAGGTAAAGGCCCAACCCTCCGATTCCAAGTAGAAACAACCTTGCAAGGTGTGAGTGCGTAAGCATCTTGCGTCACTTGGTTGGATTATAGAACTTGTTGATCTCTTCCTGCTGGATAGCCATCGAGGCGATGGGAAATCCACACATCGACACCGCAGCACATAGCGTCGCCAGGTTAGGGTCGGTATGCCACTCCCGCTTACGTTGGATTTCGAGGATGCTTTTGGCCATCTGATATTCAGAGTAAATACCGTAGAAACCACAGGTGATGAGACAGAGTCCAAACCACGACCAGAAACTGTACTCCCGCCTGCCCAGCCAGGCATTCAGAACCCTGAATTGCCGCGCCTGCCAGAACAAGCTGTAGATTCCGCAGGTGAGGAGGGTCAGAAAGATTCCCGTGCCGATGCTGACAAAAGCCTCTTCTCTCGGAACAGGAGCAGGATTCCTGTAGGAAGAGTAGGCGGCGGCCTGGCGGCCGGTCTCCCCGGGTTGTTTTTCCCCGCAGTAGTCACAAAATTCCGCGGCCCCAACAAGACGTTCGCCGCATGCTGGACAAGCAGCCATCTCTCAATACCTCGATATCAATACCCAGATTCCTCCTGCAGAATAACCGACTCGGCCTTATCGGAAAAGACCTGAGCCTGCCTGCCAGGGAAAAACCGCGCCCGGCCAGGAACAGCCGAACGAGGTTCGGCTAACGTAACCATCAGCCCGGGTCCTTATTGCCGGCGAAGCTGTAGAAGCTGTTGATCGCAACCTGCTGAAGGATCAGCGACACGAGCGGGAGGCCGCACAGACAAGCCAGGAAGCTGAAGATTCCCAGGAAGCTGTCTTCCGGCCAACCCATCCTGCGCTGGATCTCGTTGATGTCGCAGCCCGTCTTGTATTCATGGTAAAGCATGTAGAAACCGCAGGTGAGCAGGCTGAGCAGCAGCCACTTCCAGAGGCTGTGCTCCTGCCGGCCAAGCCAGGAGTTCAGCACCTTGATCTGATGGTGTTTCCAGAAAAAAAAGTAGAAGCCGAAAGTAACGATGCTCAGCAGGACTCCTCTCCATATCTTGAGACGACCCGCCGACTCCGGCAGTGGACGCGCTCCGGACATCCCTGGCGTTTCAGACCTAGGCCCAGGATAGGTAAATATCTCCCCCGAATAAGGTGAAGGTTTAGGCCCCCTCACTATCCGGACGGCTACCTTCGCCACCAAGCCTGAAAGAAAACCTCCGGCAAAGCTGCCATAGATGATGATGCCCAACAACTCACCGGGATCTCCCCCGTCGCCGACAAACCGAAAAAGCAAGACGCCTGTGAGAAGAGCCCCAAGGAGGGCGCAAAACAGGACAAGAAAGGCGGGGCCTCGTGAAGATGGCTTCTCCTCTGCCCTTGCGAAAATCCTCGCGGGCGCATCGCCGGGAGATTCTTCCAGCCCCGGTTGGCCCCGCGGCAGGTCACCACCGCAATAATCGCAGAAGGTCGCGTTCTTGAGCGCCTCCTCGCCGCATCCAGGACAGTAGGCCATGATCATTACCCGTACTTTGTTTCAGCCCGGCAGGAATATAGATCCGCTCACCGGGCCTGAACCGATGGAGCGTCACCCGGCAATCCCCGGCTGAAAATCTGCCGCGTATCGGGATGCCGGTAGACCAGCAGCGCCCAGAGGCCCAGGGGCAAAGTCAGCGGGGTGAGAAGATCAAGCACTCCCAGGCATTGCCCGAGCCTGCGCGACCAGGGGAATGGGCGAGTGGCGGCCAGCAGCTGGACCGCCCTGAGAAGCCCCAGGAACACCAGCCCCCCTCCAAGAAGGAAGAAGGCCCCCCGGTCCCCTGGCTCCGGACGAGCCGAAGAATGATAGGTAGGCAACCACCCACCGGCTTCCCCTGCCCACCCCACCGCGACAAGCGTAATCCAGACGCCGAGGCTCAGTTCGAGCAGGAGCCTGAAAAAAGTCACGCAATGGATAGCCTTCAGATGTCGTTCCAAAAACAGGATCCTCGCAGGAGAGAACGGAAAACCGGGGTGTCCATGATGCCTATTGTCTTGAATCGGGAGTGATCCCGCAAGCTGCTAAAATGATGAAGGCGGCCACTGGAAGCGGATACCGGGCCAGTCGGCGATCCGGTATGCTTCATCCATGCGAAACGAGGCACCGCTCATCAGGCTGATAGAGGTTGAGGCCTTCATCCATGACATCTCCACGCGGATGCCTTTTCGTTACGGTATCGCCTGCATGACGGCGGCTCCAGCCCTCCACATACGCCTCACGGTCGAGGACTCCAATGGAAAAACCGCCCGAGGAGTCGCCGCCGACGGCCTGCCGCCGCGCTGGTTCGACAAGGACCCGGAAAAGAGCCTGCGGCGGAACGTCGAGGACCAGGTGACGGCGATGGTCCTGGCCCGGGAGATCTACCTCGACTGCGGAGCCCGCGCCGCGACCGCGGCCGAGCACTGGCAGGCCGCTCTTCCCCGGGTCTACGAGGATGGCTCCAGGGCCGGACTCAACGCGCTGACCTCTGCCTTCGGCAGCTCTTTCTTCGAGCGGGCGATGCTCGATGCTCTCGCCAGGCTCCGCGGTCTGTCCTTCTTCGAGCTGCTGAAAAATAATCTCACGGGACTCGAGACCTCCACCATACTTCCTGACCAGCCGCTCGAACGGCTCTACTGCCGGCATACCGTAGGCCTGGGCGACCCGATCCGCGCCAGCGATATCTCCAGTGAGGACCGCCTGCGCGATGGGCTGCCGCAGGCTCTCGATGAATGCATCGACGAATACGGCCTGAGCTATTTCAAGGTGAAAGTTTGCGGCGATGATGACACCGACCTCGAACGCATCGGAGAGCTGACCCGCCTCTTCGAGGAGCGCTGCGCCGATGGCTACTCCATCACCCTCGATGGGAACGAACAATACAAGGATCCCCGCCAGCTGATCGAGCTGCTCGACAGACTCTCCCGGGAGACCGCAACGGAGCGCTTCTGCGAACGGATCCTCTTTATCGAGCAGCCGCTCAGCCGGGAAACCGCGCTCTCCTGCGGCCAGGAGGCGGGGCTGCGTGAGCTGGCAGGAACCAGGCCGATCATCATCGATGAATCCGACGACAGCCTCGACAGCTTCAAGAGGGCCGTGGCTCTCGGCTACAGCGGCACCTCGCATAAGAACTGCAAGGGAATCTTCAAGAGCCTCCACAACCGCCGGATCGTCTGCGAGCTCAACCGAGAGGCCGGCGAAGAACGCTATTTCCAGAGCGCCGAAGATCTCGCCAATCTTCCCATCATTCCTCTCCAGCAGGATCTCGCCACGGTAGCGGCCCTGGGAATTCCCCATGTGGAGCGCAATGGCCACCACTACTTCCGGGGACTCGATCACCTGCCCCCGGCCGAGGTGGCGGCCGTCCTGAAGGCCCATCCGGACCTCTACCAGCCCTTTGGCCGTTCCGCCCGCCTGCTGATTCGAAACGGCAGCCTCAAGGTAGCCTCCCTGCAGGGCGAGGGCTTCGGCTACGCCTGCGAGCTCAGCCTCGAAGAGCGCCTGCGGCTCGAGGACTGGTCCTGCTCCATGTAAGATCCTGTCGGAGCGGCCCGCCGATACGACAGCGGTTCTTTTCTTAGCCCGGGGTTGCTGCTATGCTGAATGTTCGTCGCGGCGACCAGCCGTGAGACACCAACCCCTTATGCCCCCTTATGCAAGGAGCAGACATGCGCAGAAAATATCTCGTCCTCGGTCTTGCGCTCCTCGCCGGCGGATTCATGGCGAGAGCCGTGGCTGATGATGCCGGAAAGAACGCGAAGACGCTGAATTCGCTTTTTGAATTCAAGGCGAAGGACATCGACGGCAAGGCCGTAGCCCTGGACAAGTTCAGGAACCAGATCCTCCTCGTCGTCAATGTCGCCAGCAGGTGAGGCCTCACCGGACCACAGTACTCGAGTCTCGAGTCACTCCAGAAAAAGTACAAGTCCAGGGGCTTCCAGGTTCTCGCATTTCCGGCCAACAACTTCAACGGACAGGAACCCGGCACCGACCTGGAGATCAAGTCCTTCTGCAGGAAAGAGAAGAAGGCGACCTTCCCTCTCTTTTCCAAGATCTCCGTCAAGGGCGCAGACATACACCCCATCTACAGGTTCCTCACCGACAAGAAGAATCTCAAGCTCGGTGGAGCCGTAAAATGGAACTTCCAGAAATACCTCATCAACCATGAGGGAAAGGTCCTGGCAAAATTCTCGCCCAGGGAGAATCCCATGGGCGCGAAGGTAACGGCGGCGCTGGACAAGGCCCTGACCGCTCGCGGCGCCTACAAGAAGCCCGCGGCAGTGAAGAAGAAGGGATAGAACGCGCGGAAACAGACCGCGGCCCGGGGCTCCTCCAGGGAGCCACCGGACCGCGGCCCCCTCCCCCGCCAGCAAGGACTCTCAGTCCTCTTCGAGGAGGGCCCGCCAGTCCATGGAATCATCTCCATAGGCGAGAACGGAAGGATTGCGCAGGTCATCCTTATTGTAGCGAAGCCGGCGTCCAGCGAGATCGACCAGGTAGCCCCCGGCCGTCTCGAGAATGCATTGGGCCGCGGCGGTGTCCCACTCCATGGTCGGGACGAGACGCGGATAGAAATCCGCCGCGCCCTCCGCCACCAGGCAGAACTTCAGCGAGCTCCCCATGCTGACGCTCTCGGCGTCATCGAGGCGTTCGAGCAGAGCCTCCACCTGCGGACCCGCATGGTCCTTGCTCGCCACGATTCTCAGGCCCGGCGGATCAGCCGGACTCACGACGATCTCGTCGACGGATCCATCCGCGCGGATGGCGAAGGCTCCATCGCCGCGCGCGGCGTAATAGTATTCACCCGTGGCGGGCGCGTGAACAACACCCAGCACCGGCTCGTCTCCCTGGACCCGCGCGATATTCACCGTGAACTGGCCGCTCTGCTTGATGAACTCCTTGCTCCCGTCAAGAGGGTCGACGACCCAGAAATCATGCCAGCTCTTGCGGTCGGCTATTTCATCCTTGTCCGATTCCTCCGACAGCACCGGCAGCCAGGGATCCAGCACCTGCAACGCGTTCACGATCACGAAGTGGGCCGCCTTGTCGGCAAGCGTAAGCGGTGAATTATCTTCCTTGTACTCCACCGGGGCATCGCTTCCGTAATGTTCCATCGCGGCGCGTCCGGCCGCTGCCGCGACCTCCAATACCTGTTCCAGCAGCTGGTTGTTCATGTTTTACTCCCTGAGACCCGCGGCCTGATCATCTTGAACCATCGGCCCGGCGGAACTAATATGCGCGACGATATGCTAACCGAGCTTGAAAACGTGATCAACGCACGGCGAAGAATCTATCTTCTTCGCCACGGCGAGGTCAGCTACTTTGACCCCAGCGGGCTCCCCTACCAGCAGGCAGAGGTCCCGCTGAACGGCGAGGGCCGGAGCCAGGCCCGCGCCGCCGGCAAGGCTCTCAGCGAAGCGAAAATTGACCTGGTAATAACCAGCGGCCTGCCGCGAACCCTGCAGACCGCCGAGCTGGCCCTGGAGCAGATCGGCTCCAGGCCGCAGACTGAAATGATCGAGACCCTGCGCGAGATCAGGCCCGGCGATGCCTTCAAAAACACCGGCAAAGGCGCCGACCTCGCCTTCGCCAATTCACTGCGGAAGTCCCTCACTCGGGACACCGAGTTTCTCGGCGGGGAGACCTTCGGTTCACTGGAGGACAGGGTGGTCCCAGCCTTCGAAGGCCTGGCGGCACGCGACGACTGGAAAGAGCTTCTCCTGGTGACGCACGGGGGCACCAACCGGATGATCCTGTCGAGGGCCCTCGGCGGCGGCCTCGACACCTTCGGCCGAATCGAGCAGGATGCCGGCTGCATCAACATCATCGACCTGGACGCGGATGGATCCTTTCTCCTGCGGCTCGTCAACTACACCCCGGAATCGCCCGTGAAGGCCGACATACGCCTGAGCTCGATGGAGCAGATCTACATGACCTCCCTGCGGCCAGGACGCAAGGCGAAGCCTCCCCCGGGAGATGCCTGAGCACTGCTCTCAGCCGCCGACCAGTTCCTCAAGGGCCGCAACAAGGCGGTCTACCTCGCCGGAGGTATTGTAGTGCAACAGTCCAACCCTCAGTGCCCCGTCGGGCTCGAGACCCAGGGCCTCCGAGAGCGGCAGGGCGTAGAAGTTGCCGCTCCAGGCGAAAATACCGCGGGCGGCCAGGTGGCGATCGACCTCCACGCTCGTATATCCCTCGATCGTGAAAGAGACAGTTGGAACCCTCTCGCGCTCGCGCTCCGGATCGGTGATGCCCCAGACCTTCAGCCCCTTGACCCCGGCAAGCCCAGCGAGCAGCCGCCTCAACAGGAGCCTCTCGTATTCACCGATGAGCTCCCAGGTCCTCAGCAGCGCCTCTCTTCGATCCGCAGGCTGGCCATCGGTGCGCGAGAGATCCGCGAGGTAGTCGATCGCAGCCAGCGTACCGGCAATGCCCTCATGGTTCTGGGTGCCGGTCATCCAGCGGCCAGGAGAGGTGTTCTCCGCCGGCCTTACCTTGTAGGCCGGCAATTCCTCCATCCACTCGCGTCTTCCCCAGAGCAGTCCCACGTGAGGCCCGAAAAACTTGTACGCCGAGCAAACCAGGAAATCACAGCCCCAGCGCTCAACCTCCAGCGGAGCATGGGGAGCGTAGTGCACCGCATCGACATAGACGAGGGCTCCCGCAGCATGCGCCAGCGCGGTGATCTTTTTCACCGGATGAATCGTCCCGCTGAAGTTGGACGCGCAGGCAATCGCCACCAGCCGGGTCCGGCTGGAGAGCTTCGCGGCCAGGTCATCGAGGTCGAGGGTGCAGTCCTCGGCCCGGATGTCGACATAGCTCACCGTCGCCCCCGCGTCGGCGGCCGCGAGCACCCAGGGGCTGAAGTTGGCATCATGGGCCGAGCGGCTCACAATCACCTCGTCACCGGGCTTCCAGGTTTTTGACAGGGCGCGGCTCAGGGCGAAGGTCAGGGTCGTCATGTTGGCGCCGAAGGCAACGAGGTCGGAATCGGCGGCGCCCATAAAATCGGCCGCCGCGCGATGGGCCTCGGTGAGCATCGCATCGCTCTCACGGCTGGTTAGAAAATTCCCTCCGTGGTTGGCGTTACGGCCGCCAAGATAAGCTCCCATGGCATCGATCACGCTCCGGGGGACCTGGCTGCCTGCCGGGCCATCGAGATAAACCGCGGGCAGCCCATCGACCTCTCTCTCAAGGGCCGGAAAATTCTGTCGACAGGAATCAGGATCGAAGGTGCTGGTCATCATCAGGTCCTGTTAAGAGTGCCGGGAAGTGAAAGAGCCGAGCCCCCCGCAAATTCTCAGGCCGGCTCGCGCGAAGTATCTTCTCCAGAGCGCAGGAGAATGTCCAGAAAGGGCAGGTTGGATGGAACCAGCGAGGACCGATCGACCTCTCCAGGAACGATCCAGCTGATGGAGTGGTGGTAGAGCTCACGCGGCTCTCCCTCGAAGGAGTCGCAGCTGAAAAGATGGAGGGTTATGTCGAGATGAGGATAGCTGTATTCAAGGGTCGAGAGATGTTCTCCGACTGATACCGCGACCCCAAGCTCCTCTTCCAGCTCCCTGCGGAGCGCCTCCTCACGGGTCTCTCCCTCCTTGACCTTGCCGCCCGGGAACTCCCAATATCCGGCCATATTGCTGCCCTCCGGTCGCCGACAGAGCAGGCAGGCATCGGCACGAACAAGGACGCCGGCCACCACCTCCGCATGAGGACGGGAGCCGGCTGAGCCTGGAGATTCCCCTGGATCCATCATGGAGCCGATAGTGCCACGCCGCCGGGACCATGACAAGCTCCCTCATCTGCGTTGACGCTCACCGGCGGGCGACGCACAATCGTGCCAGCAATAACCGCGAAACCGGACCTGGAGAATCGGAGCTCGATATGACGCCAGAACGTTTCCCAGCCTGCGAAGAGCTGGCTGAGCGCGCGCGGAAAAGCTACCGGGAACAATTCCGCTCGGACCCCGGCGTCCTGGCCAGGGCCCCGGGACGACTGGAATTGCTCGGAAACCATACGGACTACAACAACGGCTACATCCTGTCGGTCGCCCTCGAGCTGGCGGTCGTCCTCGCGGCAGGAAAAGACGAGACCTCTCCCCGCCGCCTCGCCGGCTGGAGCTCCGAACTCAACGAGAGAATCGATGCCGGCCTCGAAAAGCCATCGCCGTTGGGGGGATCGTGGATCAACTACCCACTGGGAGTGCTTCGCGAGATCATGGAGGGCGGCAGGCGACTGCCATCGATCAACCTTGCGGTGGAAAGCTCACTGCCAAGCGGAGCGGGAGTCTCCTCGTCGGCGGCACTCGAGCTGGCGACGGCTGAGGCGGCCTACGGATTGCTGGGCGGACGGCCGGAGGAGCCCATGGAGATCGCGAAGCTCTGCCTGAGGGCGGAAAATGATTTCGTCGGCGTACCCTGCGGGATCCTGGATCAATTTTCGGCGCTCTTCGGAAAACGCGATCACGTCCTCTTCCTTGACTGCAAGACGCTTGACTTCGAGCGCCTGCCCCTGCGCGGCTCCAGGATCTCCCTCGTCATCGCCGATTCCGAGGTGCAGCACCAGCTGACCGATGGACAATACGCCAGGCTGCGCGCTCACTGCGAGAGCGCGGCAGGGCAGCTGGCCGAGGCCCTGGGGCGGCCGGTGCCGAGCCTTCGGGAGGTGACGCTGGAAGAATTTCTCGACTGCCGGGACACCATCGAGCCGGAGGCTCGTCGACGCGCGGAACATGTTCTCCGGGAAAACGGCCGGGTGCTGGACGGCATCGAGGCTCTGCGAAACGGTGACAGCGGAAAACTCGGAGAGCTGATGATCGCGTCCCATGCATCCAGTCGGGATCTCTTCGGCAATTCCTGTGAAGAGCTCGATTTCCTCGTAGAGGCGGCCTCCGGCCTGCCGGGATTTATCGGCGGAAAGCTGTCAGGCGGTGGCTTCGGCGGAGCTACCGTCAACCTGGTAGAAAAAAAGTCAGCTGCAGAATTCCAGGCTGGGCTCGCGGAGAAATGGACCGCCCGCTTTATGAAACCACTGCGAATATTCGAAACAAATATTGGCGATGGCGCCCAGCTCCTCTAAAAACCACCCCGGGCAGGGTGAATTCGAAATTGCATTGCCCCCCTGGAGATCGGACAATTACCTTAATAAAGGGTCCTTTATTGACTTATCCTTAGCTAGTCGGACAGGCTACGCTTTGGTCCGCTGAAAAAACAACCTGTCAGTTTGAACAAAAAGGGCTGGAGGTCCTCACATGAGAATGAAGGTAGTCCTGGTTTTTGTAGTCTCTATGCTCGGCGCCCGGCAGGCCCAGAGCGCTCAATTCATCCGTGGTGACTCGAACCTTGACGGCCAGGTCGACATCTCTGACCCGGTCGCGCTGCTGGGAATCCTCTTCCTCGGCAATGAGGCTCCCGGCTGCGCGGATGCACAGGATGCCAATGACAGCGGTGAAGCCGACATCTCCGATGCGATCTTTACCCTCGCCTATCTTTTCTCGGGTGGAAGAATGCCGCCGCCTCCCTTCGGTGAATGCGGCTGCGATGAGACCGACGATGACGCGCTTGATTGCCAGACGCCCCCCGACGGCTGCTCCGCGGACCCCTGCGGCATCGTTGAGCCCCCCCGATGCATCGACCAGGAATTTCTCACCGAGATGGTCCGCAGGGAGGTCGCTCCGATCATCTGCATCGCCCCTGATGCCGCAGTCATCGAGGTTACCGACACCATGACGGCCACCATCTGCCCTGCGGATGAAGACACCCTGTGCGAGGGCGAGCCCGGCTGCCCCGTGGCGGTCACGGAAATCACGACGGAGCTCGACATGGACAACGAACGCCTGATCGGCCATATGGAGGGCAATGTCCGGGGTCTCACGATCCGGGTGGACTCCGGCTTCGGCGGTGACACCAACTGCCAGGTCGACATCGATTTTTCCGGCGATATGGTCGTCCCCTTCGTCACCGGCTTTGATGATGAGGACAATCTGATCCTCGTCGAGATCCTGCCGATCGAATTTGACCGAGACAGCGTCGTGATCGAGCTCAACGCCCGGGGAGGCTTCATCTGCAGCCTGCTGGCTGGCTTCCAGGACCTCTTCGTCGAGGATCTGATCGGCCAGCTAGAGATGGCCGCCGGTGACCTGCTCTTTGGTCTCAATACCGAGCTCGCCGGGCTTCCCTTCTGCGACCAGGATTTATAGGCCGGGACGGAGTCAGCTGTCTTTTCCGCGCCGCTGGCGATCCCGCGAGCTCTTTGCGCGAACGGGAGCGGCGTTCCTGGCAGCTGAACGTACACTCTTGAGCGTACGGCGTATCTCGCGACCATCGACTTCAGGTTTCTTCCTGGCCAGCTTGAGTACCTGCAGTTTTTCCGACAGCCTGGCGCTGCCAAGTGAACGAATCGAACACCAGGGCTCTTCATCCTGCACATCGACGAGAGACGCTCCGGCCTCTTCCGGCTTACCGTTCACGCACAGCAGCTTCAGTACTCCCCGGCCGGCGTTGAAGGTCGCATGGACCGTATCGGCCGGGATGTGGGCGATCTCCCCGGCCTGGATAATCCGCACTTCCTCACCAACCCATTGTTCGGCCTTGCCCTGCAGGACGTAGATGATCTCTTCCATCCCCGGATGAAGATGGAAGGGAATGCCCTCGGTCCGTGGAACCTCGACCCTTACCATCAACAGGCCATCGGAGTCCACCAGGTCAGGGCGGCACAGCCAGTCATGGGGTCCCCAGGGATAACGCTCGACCCGTGTCTCCTCACGCGTCACAAAGTGACTCTTGTTCCTCTTCACCATCTCTTCCTGCTCTCTTTTCTCTCCACCATTCGAAGCCCAGGCAAAGATAGAACAGGCCGAAGCTGACAAGCAGGTCCCTGTCAGCAAACCGTTCCGCCAGGCTTTCGTCATCAATACGATACTCGTACCAGAAACCGAGAGAATAGACCATTAAGAAACACGGCAGCAGCAGCCAGCTGCGGTACCGTACAAAAGGAAGCAGCGGGATGCACCAGGTGAAGTACCAGGGAGAGCCCAGTGGCCCCAGGAGCAGAAGCGCCGCGAGAGCATGGAACCAGGAGCTCAGAAAGACACCCGCCTCTTCATCGAAACGCGACCTCATCGCCAGCAGGATCACGATCCCCCCGATCAGCAGGGCGCAGACCGAGCGCGCGACGATTCCCGAAAGTTCAAATCCATAGAGCGCGCCGCCAAGTGCCAGCTCGTACTCCCCGGTGATTCCGAGAAGCTCGAGACCCGAGCGCAGGGCGGCGAGGAAATAGACGATAGCGGACACGGCCAGCACCGTGACCACCAGGAGAAGCGGACGCTGCTCATGAAGACGGCCGTGCTCAAAGGTCTCGCTCCGGGAGAGCAGGCTGAAAATCAGGCCGCCGCCGGGAAGGATCGTTCCCCGCAGCCAGAGCCGCCAGTCAATCCCGCCTTGTCTTCTCGTTTCATTCGTTGCGCCGCGCATCAGCTTTTCCAATCTTCCCGATGGTCTCCTGATATCGAAGCTTCACCCGGCCGCTTCCGGCAAGAAGAATCCGGCAGGGCTGGAGATTCCAGCCCCTGGCTGGCATACTGCCCAGCCAGGCAGGCCTTTGCTGAACCTGCGCCCTCCGCGATCCTGACCAGGAGTAACCCGAATGAACAACCCCCTCAAATCCGCGCTCTCAAGGGGCGAGGTCCAGGTTGGAAGCTGGTTGAACCTGTGCAGCCCCTTCGCGGCGCGCTTTCTCGCCCGAGCCGGCTTCAAGTGGCTGACCGTGGATATCGAACACAGCCCGGTGAACTGGGAGACGGCGGCCCAGATGTTCGGAGTCATCGCCGAGGCCGGCATCGTCCCGCTGGCGAGGGTGCCCTCCAATTCGCATGAGAACATCAAGCGCTGCCTCGACAACGGGGCCTTCGGTATCGTCGTGCCGATGGTCAATACCGCGGAGGAGGCGCGAGCGGCGGTGGCAGCCACGAGATACCATCCGGCCGGAAACCGCAGCGTCGGGGGAAGCCTCCATTGCCTGAACTTCGGCGTACCCGCTCCGGAATACTACGCCGAGGCCAGCAACGAGATCTTTGTCGCCGTCCAGACCGAGCACATCCAGGCGGTCGAAAACGCCGAGGAGATCTGCGCGGTAGAGGGCGTCGATGCCATCTTCGTCGGACCGAACGACCTGCTACAGTCCATGGAAAAAACTCCCGGAATGGAATCCGATGACAAGGAATTTGTCGAGGCCATGAACCACCTGCGAGAGACCGCCCTCAAGCACGGCGTTGCCCCCGGGCTCCACACCCTTCTTCCCGAGCAGCTCCGCCGCAGGATCGATGAGGGCTGGACCTTCCTTGCGCTCGGAAGTGATGTCGCGCTGATGCTCCAGGGCGCGAAGAACTCTCTCAGAGAGGCCGGCATCGGGGAAGGCGGCGAATCGACTCGCTATTGACCGGTTTGCTGCGCGGCTGAGTCGGCGGCGGCGCCCTTCCTCCAATAGGTTTCCTGTTCCCCCTCGGCCTGGTTCTGCCTCCGGGCAAGCACGAAGAACAGGTCCGAGAGCCTGTTGAGGTAAGGAATCACCTGCGCGCCAATCACCTCCTCCCCGCAGAGAGCGACGGCCGCGCGCTCCGCCCGACGGCAGACCGTGCGCGCCAGGTGCAGGGTCGCGGCGCCCGCCGACCCCCCCGGCAGAATGAACTCCTCCAGCGGGCCCAGCTCCCGCTGCAGCGCATCGACCTTATTCCCCAGGCGATCGACCTGGACGCCCTCGATCCGACAGGCGTCCTCGGCCGGCTTATCGGTCTCCAGGACGGCAAGATCCGCACCGAGATCGAAGAGATCATTCTGAACCAGGCCAAGCTCTTCAGCGACATCCTCAGCGAGCTCTCCGGCGAGAGCCAGGCCAATGAGAGCGTTCAATTCATCGACTCCGCCGAGGGCCTCGATTCGCAGCGAGTCCTTCGACACCACCTGGCCGCCTCCCAGGCCCGTGTTTCCCTCATCTCCATCGCCGGTGGTAACCCTGGTGATCCTCATGACCTGCTCCGGCTCCTCCTCAGGATGACTCCAGCTCATCCCAGGTGACCCGGCCTTCGCTCTCCATGGCCCGGGCGCAGAGGAGAGCTGAGAGCGTCGCGCGGTAGGCCACCTCGATGTCGGCCTCCGGCCTCTTCCCATCGAGCAGGCTCTCGAGGAAGGATGCCATCGCCAGGTGGGTCTCATTGCCGCGGACCTGGCACAGCTCGCGGCTCTTGCCGGAAGCATCCCAGGCCATGGCATTGGCCATGTCGACGCCGGCGTTCTCGCAGAACACCAGCTCGTAGGCGCCGGAAAAGCGGCGATCCGGAATCGAGAAGTTCATGTGGCTGAGCTGGACCTTGGCGCCACCGGGATATTCCAGGACAGCTCCATAATGATCCATGGTGTCCTGCAGGGGGGCGGAGGCGGAGGAATGATTCAATCCGCCAAGGGCCACCGCCGCCACCGGAGTGGAGGAGAAGACCCAGTTGAAGACATCGAATTGATGGGTTCCCTGCTCGAGGACCAGGCCGCCTGATTTCTCCTGGCGGAAGAGCCAGGGCTTGTTCTTTCTCGAGCTGGCAATCCCATGCCACTGGGCCCGCACGAAGAGAATTCTTCCGGGCTCGCCGCCCTGGACATACCGAACACTCTCCCGGTAGCGCGGGTTGTAGCGCCTCTGGAGACCGCATTGATAGATCTGGCCGCGTCCCTCGGCATCCGCACAGGCGCGCCGCAGCTGCCGGCACTCCTCCACGGTGAGCCCCAGGGGCTTCTCGCAGTAGACATGCCGCCCGGCGGCAAGCGCCGTCAGGGTGTGGGAAAGATGCAGGTGCACGGGGGTCGAGATGACGACCGCGTCGACATCCCTGCAATCAAGCAGGGCCCTGTAATTCGTAAAGCCCCTTGGCCCGGCCCCGGAGCCTTCCCTCCCCTTGGCGATCTGAAGAGAGCGCTTGAGCCTGGAGGGATCTACGTCGCAGAGCGCGGTAACCCGGGCATTGGCGGAAGCGAGGGCGGCGCCCAGGAGCTGCCGGCCCCGGTCACCAAGCCCGATGAAGCCCAGGCGAACCTCGGCCTCAGAGCAGGAAGAATCCGCCGCTCGGGTCGCACGAAGCCCCATCGAGGCTCCAGCAACACCGGCGGAATGAACGAGAAACTGCCGACGCGAAAGATCTGAGTTGTTTTTCTGCTGGTCGCTATTCATTTGTCGTAACCGTCAAGATCCGAACCATCGTTTGTACACTTTGCGCAGGCCAAAGGCAACGCAGATGGGCGATCCAGCCCGACACCACAAAATCGAAAACATCTATAAAATCAGCCCAGCAGGGCTCCTGGACGGTTCAGGCCGCTTTTTGATACAGATGGAAAGAACACCCGCTTTCTGTCCTTTTCAAGCCATCGGGGGCAGCGAAGGGGTCCCGCGGGCTTATTTTTTCGTGGAACCGGAGGTCTTGTGGGAAAGGAGCCATTTGTAGACTTCCTCATTGGCATAGGCCCTGCTCCAGGAGTTGTGCCCAACGCCCGGGTAGAGGGTCAGCTTCGCCTTCTTGCCGCCGGCCTTCTCAATCGCCTTGATCATCAATTTGCTGAGGTCCGCCTTGACCACCCCATCTGCGTCTCCATGAAACGCCCAGATCGGAGTCTTCACCAGGTTCCTGGCTCCGGCGGCGTTCCCTCCCCCGCAGATCGGCACCCCCGCGGCGAAAAATCCGGGATAGCGGTCCATCAGGTTCCAGCTACCGAAGCCGCCCATGCTGAGACCTGTGACGTACATTCGGCGCCGGTCGACCTTCAGTTTACCGGCGGCATGGTTTACCAGATGATACAGATCCTCGACCTTCCACCAGGTACCCTTGGGACATTGAGGAGAGATCAACACAAACGGAAAATCTTTTCTCTTCCTGACGAGCTTGGGCGGCCCCCACTGCTTGACCTTTTCGAGGTTGTTGCCGCGCTCGCCCGCCCCGTGAAGAAAGAGCATGAGGGGCAGCGTCTTCTTGCCGTCGTAGCCCTTCGGAACGAACTGCCAATAGCGTACGGTCACCTCCTTGCCGGCGGCCTTCACCTTCACCTCGCGAGCGACCTGGGAGCCGGGAACGGGCTTTTCCTCCGCCGGGGAGGAAGCGCAGACAGTGGTAAAGAAAAGGCCGCAGAGGATTGTCAGCATCAGGGTGGGTCTCATCGGAAACTCCATGGAGTGGAAAAGGGATCAAAGAAACCGTACCCCACAGCCTACCCGCGCGAAGACCCGGGATCAATCTTCCGCGAAAGGATCAGCCGCCCAGCAGGGCGAAGCTCTCGTCGATCTCTCCACCGCCAGTCATGGCATCACAGAGGATCCGCGCGGTCGCCGGGGCCTGGATGATGCCGGTCTTGAAATTACCCGCGGCGATCCAGAGATTTTCGATGCCGGGCCACCTGCCGATGAAGGGACCGCCCAGGCGCATCGCCTTCGGCCGCAGGCCGGCCCATTGCCTGCTCACCACATCTTCAGTCGCCGCAGGAAGAATCGTCCGCGCGGCGACCAGCAGCTCGGCGAGACCATGCGGCGTGGTCGACTCATCGTAGCCCGCCTCCTCGACCGTGCTGCCGACCCAGGTCCTGCCCCCCGGTTTCGGAACCAGGTAGTAGGCGTTCCCGGAGCCGGCCAGGGCGAAGTGTACCACGCAGCCTGGCGGCGGAAGCTCCAACTCGATCGCCTGGCCCCGCACCGGCCCCACATCCACCCGGCGCGAGCCGAGCCGTTCGACGGCGTGCGGGGTCCAGGAACCGGCGGCGACAACCACCCGGGCCTGCGGGCCCGGGCGGGAAGACCAGGGCTCAGGCAGGACCGCCCGGCCTGACTCTTCAGACAGCTCCAGCCTGCCCGTCTCCTCTACCAGCTCGACACCGAGCCGCAGGCAGGAGGAGCGCAGGGCCGCCAGCAGGGAGGCCGGATCGATGATGGCCTCCCGGTCGAGCTCGAGACCGAACGTCTCTTCGCCGCCGTAGCCGGGAATGAGTTCCTCGATCCTGTCGCGGCCGCACCAGGATGCCTTCACCCCGGAATTCTTCCAGAAGGTCAGCTCTCTTTCCGGATCGCTCGGCAGCTCATGGCGAAGGTGGATACAACCGCAGGAGCGATAGCCCGTATCGATACCCGTCTCCTCGAGCAGCTCGGCCGCGATCGCCCCGTAAGAGTCACCTCCCTCTCGCGACAGCCTCGAAAAAGCGGACTGTGAGAGCCTGGGGGCCGGCAGGACCCCGACAGCGGAACCGCTCGCGCCGGCGCCCAGCTGGCGGGCCTCAAAGAGGGTCACCCTCCAGCCCTCGCGGGCCAGCCGGCGCGCCGTGAAGAGTCCGACAACTCCTCCACCCAGGATCGCGACATCATTCATCAAAACAGTACCTGTCCCTGATTGTCTACCATGCTGAGGTTAACCGAAACGCCCGCCGGGAGCATCCCCCTCGAATCCCGCCTCGTAAAACCCCGGGGGGCGGGATGGGGAGAATATGCTGTGTCCCCCCCGCGGCGGAGCTTATGATCCGGCTACAGGTCACTCGCGGCTTCCGTCGGCCCGAGAACCATGGCCCCCCGAACCCTTCATGGTGACTTCGATGCTGCGAGAGATGATTCCTTCACGCGCCCTGCTCCCGCTGGTTTTCTTAAGCGCGCTGCTGGCGGCCAGGCCCGGCTGGGGCCAGGACGCCGGAAAGATCGCCGAGATCCTTCGCAAGGCAGCCGAGGCGAAGGAAGAAACGGGCCCGAAGACTCCCTCGAAGACCCGGACGGTGGAAGAAGAAAGTCTCCCCATCTTTCTCCTGCGTGACCAGGCAAGGATCCCGGCCCGGCCCGCCTTCGAAACGATCAGCGTTCGCACCCGGTACGGCATCCTCAAAATTCCCCGGGAGCAGCTCATCTCCGTGCGCTTCGCCCCCCGTATCGATCCCGCCCTGGAGAAAAAAACAGCTGCCCTCGTTGAGCGGCTCGGCTCGAGCGCCGCCCCCGAGAGAGAGGCCGCCGCCGATGCCATGGTCAATCTTGGTGAGCCCGCCCTGGCCATCCTCAAGCGGCTCGCCCAGGGAGCCGGAGAGGAGACCCGCCCCGGAATCCTGGAGGTTGTCTCCAGGATCGAGAAGACCGGTAAAAAAAAGAGCCGCGGTGCGGGCAAGTACAACGGCGCCATGGACGAAATCCATACCGAGCTGATGACCTTCAGGGGAGAAATCCTGACCGAAGGCTTTCCGCTCAAGACCCGCTATGGGGAACTTCTCATCAAGGCCGTGGACCTGGAGTCCATCCGCTTCAAAGCAGATGGGCGAACCAACCGCGTAGTTCATGTCGCTCCCAGCTTCCAACCCTCGGGGACCTGGCTCGATACCAGGATGGATGTCGGCAAAAACAAGCTGCTCACCATCAAATCCAGCGGCGAGACCTCGATCGGGAGCTGGAGCCTGGCCGCCAACCCGGACGGAACCAATCGCTACTCCACCTTCAAATCGAACCAGGGATTTCCCATGCTCTCGCTGGTCGGAAAGATCGGCAAGAGCGGCAAGCCCTTCAAGGCCGGCAAGAAATATCGCCTGCGGTCCAGGGCCACCGGCAGGCTGTACCTCGCGATCCAGCCCTTCGATTACGAGCCCGCGGGTGTCGATGGACAATACAGATCCGTGATAACGATCACGGACGGCCCCTGAAAAGAACGGCCTCCCGCGCCCGGGAGAAGCAAGGAAAGACTGAACCCCATGCCGGATCTCCAGCTTCCAGATCTCCTCGCGATCGAGGCCGCTAGGAACCGTATCGGGGCGCACGCGCATTGGACACCCCTGCTGAGCAGCCGGTCGATCGGCGAGCTCTCGAACACGGACGTCTGGCTCAAATGCGAGAACCTGCAGAAGGCCGGGGCCTTCAAGTTCCGCGGTGCCATGAACGCCTGCCTGCGGGCGATGGAGGAGGAGAGGATGCCCGGGGCGGGAGTCATCACCTTCTCATCGGGCAACCACGGGCAGGCGGTCGCCCTGGCCGCGAGAACGCTTGGCATCGACGCGGCGATCGTAGTCCCGGAGGACATCCCGGCGGTCAAGAGGGCCGCCATCGAGGCCTACGGAGCCAGGCTCGAGATCGCCGGGCTCACCTCGACCGACAGGCACCAGCGAGCCCTGGAGCTCTCCGCAGAAAACGGCAGCCTGGTCATCCCCCCCTTCGATCATCCGGATGTGATCGCCGGCCAGGGGACCACCGGCCTCGAGATTATCGATGAGCTGCCGGAGGTCGATGCGATCCTGGTGCCGACCGGCGGAGGCGGCCTGCTCGCCGGCGTGGCCATCGCGCTGTCAAACAGAAACCCATCGACCCGCGTCATCGCGGTCGAGCCGGCCGAGGCGAACGCCATGGCGCTGTCGATCGAGGCCGGTGAGATCGTCACTCTCGAGAAGGTCCCGGGAACCATCGCCGATGGTCTGAAGCCGATGGCCCCCGGCAAGCTGACGCTCGAGGCGGCACTCGAACACGTCGACAGGGTCCTGCTGGTCGACGATGACTCGATCCTGCGCGCCCAGCGCCTGCTCCTGGAGCGCGCCAAGCTCCTGGTGGAGCCCTCGGGAGCGGCAGGCGTCGCGGCCCTCCTCGGCTGTGAGGAGCTCGCCGGCCTGCGGGTCGTGACCATCCTCACCGGCGGCAATACCGACCTGCCCTAGGTTCGCTTCACACAACACTCCCGGACCAAAACCTGGAATCAACCATCGAACCATCGACCGCTTCCCGGTCATTAGGATTTTTCCCAGGGCCCGGGTTTCAGTAGAATATGAGCATGTCTGAACTACCCGCGCTTACAACTCGATTCGGCATCCGGGGAGCGGGAAACCTGCGTACTCTTTCTGCCGTAGCGCTGGTCGCTGTATTCCTCAACACCGGCAGCGCCCGCGCTCTTGACGAGACAGCCGGCATCGAGCTCTTCGAGAAGAAAATCCGGCCGGTGCTCGTCGAGCGTTGCTACAAGTGCCACTCCGCCGGGTCGAAGAAGCTCAAGGGCAAGCTGCGGGTCGACAGCCTGGAGGGACTCCTCAAGGGAGGCGAAACCGGGCCCGCCATCGCTCCCGGGAATCCGGCAGAGAGCCTGGTGCTCGCGGCGCTGAGGTACGACGAGCTCAAGATGCCGCCGGGCGGAAAGCTGCCGGAGGCCGTAGCGAAAGACTTTGAAGGCTGGATCCGGCTGGGAGCCCCGGCACCGTCTTCCTTTGGAAGCCCGGTCTCTGCAGCCGCTCCAGAAACAACGATCGACTGGAAAGCAGAGGCCGGCTTCTGGTCGTTCAAGCCGCTGACCGATTACCCGGCCAGGGAGATCGATTCCCGCGCGGTGATTCGAAATCCGATCGACAGCTACATCTCCAGCCGCCTGGGGAGCAACAAGCTTCAGGCGCGGGGTGAAGCGGACCGCAGGACGCTCATTCGCCGGCTCTCCTTTAACCTCATCGGGCTCCCACCTACCTCCGCGGAGATCAACGATTTCGTCAACGACAAGGACCCGCGTGCCTGGCAGAACCTCGTTACCCGGCTGCTGGCCTCACCCCACTACGGCGAACGCTGGGGGCGTCACTGGCTCGATGTCGTACGCTACGCCGACTCCAACGGCGCCGATGAAAACAAGTCCTATCCCCTCGCCTACCACTACCGCAACTACGTCATCGATGCCTTCAACCAGGACCGGCCCTTCGATGAGTTTGTCCGTGAGCAGCTCGCGGGCGACCTCCTGCCGGACCCCGGCGAGGCCTCGATCACCAACCGGAGGCTGACGGCGACCACCTATCTCGCCATGGGAATCAAGATTGCTGCCGAGAAGGACGGAGAAAAGAAACAATCCGACATCATCGACGAACAGATCGATACGATCTCCCGCTCGCTGCTGGGTGTGACCGTCGCCTGCGCCCGCTGTCACGACCACAAGTTTGATCCGATTCCGACGACCGACTATTACGCCATGGCCGGAGTGCTCAGGAGTACCGACCTGGCCAATCGAAAGCTTGATTCCGGCGAGAGGCGGGTGCTCCAGAAAGAAATCGATCGCTTCAAGAAAGACAGCGAGAAGCTGCGCGCGAAAGCTGACGCCCGGATCGCCAGAGAAGCGAAAGAGAATATCGCGGCCTATCTCCAGCACGCGGTCGGTGTGCTCGAATGGCAACGGCACTCTGTCCCGGTCGCCCTGCAGCTCGCCCTCGCCGACACAACCGATGCCCCCTATACACCGGCGGCCTCCACCGTCAACATCAAGCAGCTTTCCCTGCATCATCTCCTTCGCGAGGCGGAGACCTACGACCGCGGCACAGCGCGACCGGATGAGCGCTATGGCAAGGGGATCGGCATCATCTCGGACAAGGGGGCACCGCTGACCTGGGCCGAATACGATATCGAATTGCCTGAAGAGGGGATCTACCAGGTTGAGTTCCGCTATGCAGCCGAGGCTTCCCGTCCCGGAAAGCTCTCGATCAACGACAAGGTCGTCAACGAAAAGAGCATGGAGCAGGTGACCGGCACCTGGTACCCCGACAGCCAGAAGTGGTTTGTCGAGGGGCGCTACAAATTCAAGGCGGGCAGGAACATCCTGCGCTTCGAGGCCACCGGCCTCATGTCTCACCTCGACAAGCTCGTGGTAGCCCGGATAGCGCCACTTTCCTCCCCGGCAATCCAGGCCGAGAGCTTCCAGAGAGGAAACGTCAAGCCCTACACAGCAGATGACGTGGTCTACATCTCGGACCCCTCGAATACCGCCAGCGTTTATTTCATGGAATACGACATCGAGGCGCCCGTTGACGGCGCCTATTCCCTCCTGCTGCGCTACGCCGCGCTCGCGTCGCGACCGATGGTCCTGTCCGTCGATGGCAAGGTCCTCTCGGAAAAAGCGATGGCCCGCACCAGCGGCGGCTGGGGGGCACCCCACCAGAGATGGCAGCTCGAGCTCGAGCTCGAGCTGGCCGCAGGCCAGCACACCCTGCGATTCGAACGAAAAGGAGCCGTCTCTCACCTCGACCAGCTGCGCCTGGTTCCTCCGGTCCCCGGCACTCGCAAGCTCCCCTCGCCCGCGCGGCTGGCCAGCGAAAACAAGCTCGATCTCGGAGCGCTTCACCAATGGGCCCGGTTCATCGCTACCCAGGACAAATCGAACGCCCCCTTCTACCTGTTGAACAATCTCAGCCACGGGAACGAGAATTTCTTGGCGGGAAACAAAGACTCTCTCGCCAAACGTAAGCCGGGCAATCCCATCTCCAGGAAGCTGCTCACCCCGGTCCCGAAAATTCCCGGTGAGTTCGCAGCCCGGGCCGGGCTGCTGGTTACCGCGGCACTGGCTGAAGACCGCATCCCGATGCTCGAACCGCTCCACCGGGCCCTCACCGGGAAACAGGGCCCCTTCACCCCCTACCGCCACACAACCACGCACTATTCCCCGGGCGAACAACAAGCCGTCACCGCCCTCACCCGGTCCATCGGCATGCTGGAGGACAGGGCGAAGGATATTCCAGCTATCACCGTGATGGCCGTGAGAGACGGCTCGGCAACCGACCACCCCGTCTACATCCGCGGAAATCACCTCCAGAAAGGCCCCGTTGTTCCACGGCGATTCCTGACTATTGTCGAAGGACCCGGGCAGGCGGAATATCCGAAAGGCCAGAGCGGACGGCTGCGGCTGGCGAACTCCATCGTCTCTCCCTCGAATCCCCTGACCGCCCGCGTCATCGCCAACAGGATCTGGCGCTGGCATTTCGGACGGGCCCTGGTGAAGACCACCGAGAACTTCGGCCACTCAGGCGAACAACCATCCCATCCGAAATTGCTCGATCACCTCGCCCTCAAGCTGATCAAATTCAAATGGTCCATCAAGAAGCTCAACCGGTATATCGTCTCCTCTCACACCTACCGGATGAGCGGCTCCTATGCCCCGGAAAGCGCCGACATCGACCCTGAGAACCGCTGGTATTGGAGATTCCAACCACAACGGCTCGAGGCGGAAATCATCCGCGATGCCTTTCTCTTCACCGCCGGGCGTCTTGACCGGACGCTCGGGGGAGGACCAACCAGCAAGGTTCGCTCCCAGGACCCCTCGCCGGAAAACCTGCGGCAGAACCGGGCCTTTTACGAATCGAGCCGGCGGCGCTCCGTCTATCTGCCCATTATTCGAACCAATGTTTACAAGCTCTTCACGCTCTTTGATTTCCCCAACCCGGCGGCACCGGCCGGCAACCGCACCACCACCACCGTTCCAACCCAGGCTCTGTTCCTGATGAACAATCCGTGGATGAACGAGCTAGCTGCGGACATCGCGAAAAATGTCACCGCAGCTCTCAAGACCGACCGTGAGCGCCTCAGCTACCTTTACGAATCATTGCTCGGCCGCCTGCCCGTGGAAGACGATCTCCTGGCGGCTGAAAAACTTCTGGACACCGTACGTGGACAGACCGACCTCGAGAAACTTCCCCTGGCGGACTGGCAATCGCTCTGTCATACAATGCTCATGTCGAGCGAGTTCCTTTACACCCGCTAACCCAACCCGGAAATCCCCGGCGCATTCACGATGACCTACCAGCCTTTACAACCCGGCCGGCACCTCCCGGCTCGCAGAGACCTGCTGAGGTCCTGGTGCCTGGGATTCGGAGGGCTCGCCCTCGCCGACCTTCTCCAGGCCGAGGGTGAAACCGGTGGTGGCGTTCCGATCCATCCCCTGGCCGCCAGGAAACCGCATTTCAAGCCGCGAGCCAGGCGGATCATCTTTCTCTTCATGCATGGTGGCCCTTCTCACATCGACCTCTTCGACCCGAAACCGGAGCTCCAGAAAAACGACGGCAAACCGCCTCCCTTCCAGCGCACCCGGGTGAAGTTCGCCGCGCGCGGCAACCTGCTCGCCTCGCCCTGGAAGTTCCGTCCGACCGGCAAGAGCGGGATCCCGATGAGCGAGCTCTGGCAGCACCTGCCGGAGGTCGCTGACGAGCTCTGCATGCTCCACGGCCTCTGCGACCAGAACGTAGCGCACGGCGGCGCCTGCATGAAGCTCTTCACAGGCAGCGACTCCCTGCTGCGCCCGAGCATGGGGAGCTGGATGAGCTACGGACTGGGCACCGAGAACCAGAACCTGCCGAGCTTCATCACGATCTGCCCGACGAGCCTCCACGGAGGTGTCGACAACTTCGGCACCGCCTTCCTGCCGTCCATACACCAGGGCGTCCCCCTCGGCACACCCGGCTACCCGAACACCCTGATGAAGAACGCGAAATTCGAGTTCCTCGAAAATTCTTTCAGAACACCCGGACAGCAGCAGGCGCAGCTGCGCTACCTCAAGCGCCTCAACCAGCACCACCTCGCGGCAACCGGCCCGAATTCGGACCTCGAGGCACGGATCGCGAGCTTCGAGATGGCGTTTCGGATGCAGCAGGCCGCGCCCGAAGCGGTCGATCTCGCGAAGGAGACACCCCAAACGAGGGAGCTCTACGGGATGGACGATCCGAACACGCAGAACTTCGGAACCATGTGCCTCATGGCAAGACGTTTCGCCGAGCGAGACGTCCGCTTCATCCAGGTCAGCCATGCGCACACCCTGCCCTTCAACAACGAGCAGTGGGACCAGCACAGCCACATCAAGAAGGGACACGCGATCAACGTCGCCCAGATCGACAAGCCCATCACCGGGCTGATCAAGGATCTGAAGCAGCGCGGGCTGCTTGAGGACACCCTGGTTCTCTGGGGCGGCGAGTTCGGACGCACGCCAACGGCCCAGGAGGGAAAGAAGGCCACCATCGGACGGGATCACCATCCCGACGGCTTCACGATGTGGATGGCCGGCGCCGGAGTGAGGGGCGGCTTCCGCTACGGCAAGACCGACGAGTTCGGCTACTACGCCATCGAGAACCGGATGACCATCCATGACCTGCACGCCACGCTGCTGCACACCATGGGCATCGATCACGAGCGCCTGACCTATCGCTACGCTGGGCGGGACTTCCGTCTCACCGACGTGCACGGCGAGGTGGCCAGAGGAATCTTCGCCTGAGCGGGAATCCAACCCGCCCGGCTCACAGCCGCCTGCAGCGCTTGACCCTGGTGATGATCTTGCGGCCGTCCGTCACCTTGTACTCGCCCTCGAGCTCAACAACCGAGCCGACACAGGCATCGATCTTCAGGTTGTGGATGGTGCCGAAGTCGGTCCGCAGCTCGAGGCTCTCGCCGCCGGACAATTGTACGAGATAGAGATTCAGGTCGTCTGCCTTGACCCTGATCTTCAGCATGCCCTTGACCTGGAGCCTGCCTCCCTCGTCCTTGAGGATCTTCCAGGAGCCATCATCGACATATTTCGGGGCGAGGTTCGCCTTCTCGGAGATCCCGGTGAGGAGACCGTTCGAGTTGCCGTAGCTCTCCCGCTTCACACCCATCATGTCCATCAGCTTCAGGAGCAGGTTGCCGTTAGGGGTGTTTGGATATTTCACATAGCGTCCCGGCAGCACCTGGCCGCCCCCCCCGCCGGAGAGCACCAGCGGCAGATCGGTCACCGAGTGATAGTCTCCGTGCTTGATGCCGGAGCCGAAGAGGACAATCGAGTTGTCGAAGACCGAGCCCTCCTCATCGTCGAGAGATTTGAGCTTCTCGAGGAAATAGGAGAACTGCTGAACATACCAGTGGTTGATCTTGTCATAGCCCGAGAGCCCGGAAGAGCGGTTGCGGGTACGAACGAAGTGACTCAGGGAGTGAAGCTCATCGTTCACTCCGAGAAAATCATAGGTCGACCTGCTCTCGGTGTGAGCCATCATCAACGTGCTCACCCGCGTCATGTCGGTCCAATAGGCCAGCGCGATCAGGTCCAGCATGGCCCGTGTGCGCTGCGCGAGGTCGGTGGCGGCCGGCACCGGCTGGATTCGCTTCATCCTGGAATCACGCGCCGGATTGCCAAGGGTCTTGAATTGCCCGAGCTCGCGCTCCACATCACGAACCGACTGCAGGTAGTGCTCCAGGACCTGCCGGTCGCGATGGCTGGCCTTGCGAACGATTGACTGGTAGCTTGCCTTCACCTCATCGAGGACGCTTGCGGTCCGTTTGCGAAAGCCGCTGTTGTTGAAACCCTTGAAGAGCCGGTTGAAAACGACCTCCGGGTTGTGTTCAACCGGCAGAGCCCGGCCGTCCTCTCCGTAGGAGAGAAAGTTCTCCGAGGGATCGTTGGCGTCGAGATAGGTGTCGCTGCGCAATTGCAGCGACTTGACCGGGGTCTCACCGCCAACGTGATCAGCGATGAGCTGGTCAAAGGACTGCCTCTGTACAAGACGGGACTTGCGAACATTTCCGGTCATGAAGGTCACCGTTACGTTTTCATGCCCGCCATTGGCCCGCTGGTCGCCATCGATGTTTCGCAGGATGACAATGTCCTTCTTGTTTTTCTCGAGCGGGCTGAGAAGTTTCGAGAGCGTGAACTCCGTCTCCGTCGCGCCGGTGATATCCCACGAGCTGGGATTCACTCCCGCGCCCTTGAACAGGACGCAGAGACGCAGGTTCTTCGCCGCCGCCGAGCGGGCATAGCCAAGAGCCGGGGACATGATCTCGAGCGAGGGCAGCGCGAGGGCCGCGCCAACGCCCCGGAGAAACGACCGTCTCGGGATAAGATAAGACTCTCCGCTCATGGCTGGTCCTGTCGACATTGAAACCGCTTACTCCTGATGATGTCGGCAATCAACGAGTTGATCTTAAAGCCATCCCGTTCGAGGTTGTCGCAAATTCTTTTCAGCTCGGTCCGGTCATAGGGCCGCAGCTTGCGGCCGAGCGCGTAGGAGAGCAGCCGGGCGGCGACGTTCTTCACGATCGGCTCGCGGTATTCTTCCACCAGGATCTGCTTCATCTGCCGCGGCGTCTTGAAGGTGTCTCCATTGGGAAACACTCCGCTGGACCTGACCGGACGCTTGTTCCTGTAGGAGGTCCTCCATTTCCCGAAGGGATCGAAGTTCTCGAGACCAAGCCCGAGAGGGTCGATGTGCTTGTGACAGCTGACGCAGATCGCCTTGCCGGTATGCGCCTTCAGGATGTCGGCAAGGTCTGTGAGCTTCTTCCCATCCACCTTCTCGCTCTTGCTCAGGGCCGGAACATTTTCCGGCGCGTGCAGCGGACGCCCGATGATCCTGTCCAGCAGCCAGACTCCCCGGCGGATGGGATTCGTCTTCTCGGGAGCGGAGGTCACCCGCAAAATTCCAACGGTGGTAATGAGACCTCCCCGCTGCTCGCTCTTGATCCTGATAAGACGCGGAGGCTTGTAGAATTGTTCCTGGATTCCCGGGGGGTTCTCGCGGCGCGACCCGAAAATGTCCCCATGCTTCGTGGCGAAAGAGTGCCCCTTGCCCGCGGTACGAACGCCGGTGTAGTCGCTCTGGTAGATCCAGTCCGAGTCGACGACCTCCAGGATGCTGCGGTCGGACTTGATCAGCTCATCGAAGAAAAACAGCAGCTCATCGTAGATGCCGCGGCTCCATCTTTCGTTCCGGTAGAAGGCCTTGTTGGTCCACAGCTCGCCAAATCCCAGCCACTGCCCGGCAAAATCTTCCGACAGGGAGATGCGGCGGGGAGATTTCAGCATCCGGCCGACCTGCCCGGCGAGAACCGTCTCATCGAGCAGGCGACCATCCGCCGCCAGGGCGAACAGCTCATCGTCGGGCATGGAGGCCCACAGGAAATACGAGAGACGGCTTGCGAGCTCGTAGGCGCTGACCCTGTAGGGCAGCGCCTTGTTCCTGACCGTCTCGATCCGGTAGACAAAGGGCGGCGAGAGGAGGCCGATCTTCAGCGCATACAGAAGTGAAGAAACCGGCGCCTCTTTTTTACGGCGGGTGCGGTAGGCGTTCAGCACCACCTCTTCACTCTCCGCGTTCTTATAGCCGCGCCAGGCCCGGGCCAGGAAGCGGCGGAGAATCTTCCCGGCCTGCTCCTCGGTCAGCTTGGGCGAGGCGCCCTTGAACCCGAAAACTTTTTCGCGAGCCGCGGGGGCCTGCTCAAAAATCCTCAGGGCGTAGTCGAAAGCCTCATTGTATTTCAGGATCGGCGGCCTGGATCCGGCCAGCTGAGCCGCGTCATTGCAGAAGCCGGATTCACCCGGCGCATCAGGCGGCAGGATCGTCTCCAGCGTGGAGGGCAGGAAGGCGGGGAATTCCGGGCTGTAGACATAGGGTTGCTTCAGCGAGACCCGCAACAGCTCCTCGAGCGTATTGATGAACTCATAGCGGCTCAGCCTCCGCAGCCTCGACTCGCCGATGTGTTCCTTGCCGTCCTTCAGGACGTAGGTCTCCTCGAACCAGCCGGCGATCTGCGCCTTCTGCGCGGTGGTCAGGGGCTTCTTCTTCTTTGGCGGCATCTCGCCTTCGCCGACGGCCTGGTCGACCTTCTCCCACAGGGCCGCGATCTTCTCAGCGAGTGGATCCGGGGCGGAGAGAAGCTGCTCGAGGTCGATCCCCCCCTTGCGCGTGTCCGAGTCATGACAGCCGAGACATCGAGATTCGAGAACCTCCAGGGCCGGGGACCGCTCAGCGGCCCCCAGGCCTGGCCCCATACCGGGCAACAGCAGCAGGATCATGCAGGCGATTGATTTCATGGATGGTGTTGACGATTCAGGAGAGACCGTGTGGGTCAGTATTAGATCATCCGGAAAGCTCAAATCACATCGCGTGGTTCGTCCTCCCCGCTGAAACTTCTTTCAGATCATTTTATTTTCCAGCAGGACGATTCGCAATCCACTTGTGACCGCCAGGCGCCGCTTCTCTCAGCTCATACGCAGAGCGCTCCACCTGGAGCCGGGAAGCGGGAGGCTGCCGGCGACGGCCAGGCCCTCGAGCTCGAGCAGGAAGACCTTCAGGCGCACGCCGCAGGAGAACCCGCCCAGGCTGCCATCGCCTGAGATCACCCGGTGACAGGGGAAAATGACCGGCAGCGGATTCTTCCCGACGGCCTGGCCCACAGCCCGGGCGGCGCGCGGCGATCCGACCCGGACGGCAAGCTCCCCGTAGGTACGAAACTCGCCTCGGGGAATCTCGAAGAGAGCCTTCCAGACCCGCAGCTGAAACGGCGTACCCGAGCCGTCGAAATCCAGGGGAGAACGGAAGGTTATCTTCTCACCGGAAAAATAGCGGTCCAGCTCTGCGCAGGCCCGCTCAAGAATCTCGCCGGTAGAATTCCCAGTTCTCCGCGGCGCTCTGCCTGGAGGCGTGGGCGCGGCCTCAAAGAGCTCCACACGTCGAACACCCTTCGGGCTGGCCGTTACTCTCAGCTCTCCGCCCGCAAGACAGTCCGGCCGGAGGATGGCGCTCGCAAATTCCTGCATCGAAATAAATCTTCCACCCTGAATGGAGTCCGTGCGAAAACAAAAACCGGGGAGGAACCCTCCTTCCCTACAGCATAAGATACAGGCTCTGGCCCGCATGCAATATGGGAGAAATGATGGACCCTCGTGAAGAGCTCGTAGACCTGATCGACGAACAGGACCGTGTCATCGGCTGGGCGCGCCGTGAAAGGATCCGCCGCCTGAACCTGCTCCACCGCGGGGTCGGGATTCTCTGCCTTGATCCCACTGGGCGGATCTACGTTCATCGCCGCACGGAGACAAAGGATGTCTTTCCCGGCATGTACGATATGTTCGTTGGTGGAGTCGTGGGGCAGGGCGAAGACTGTGACCTGGCCGCCGCCAGGGAGATCGCCGAAGAGCTGGGAATCAAGGGGCCCCAGCCTGAACCCATTTGCCGATATCTCTACCTTGGTCCCCTGAACCGCAGCCTGGTGGCGGTTTACAAGGTGACCTGGGAAGGGAAAATCCGCCACCAGCCGGAAGAGGTTGAATGGGGAAGCTATATGAGCATCGAAGAAATCGAGGCGAAGATCGGCGAATGGAACTTCGTCCCCGATGGCCTGGAGATCTGGAACCACATCAGGGGATTGAAGGTCATCTGAGAAAAGACCCGGGGCTAACGCTCCATCAGTCAACCTCCCCGAGAAGCCGCGGAATTACTTGCCTTTGGACTTCTTCTTTGCGGAACGGGCCTTGCGAGCCGCGCTGGTCGAGGCGCTCACATCGATCGTTACCCGGCGACTGGAGGCCTTCTTGGACTTCTTCTTCCCGGCGGGCTTCTTTGCCTTTTCGGTCTTGGAGGGGTTGGCGGGCTCTTCTTCTTCAGCCTCATCTCCGAGATGAAGTCTCAGCTTCTGCTGGGCCTGTTCCGAGACCTTATTACGGGGGAAAGCCTCAACCAGGTGCCTCAGCATGCGAATGCCAAACCGGCCCATCTGCTCACCTTCTTCGGCAAAATGGAAACCGAGATAATAGTAATCCTCGGGGTCGATGTGCTTATCGACAGTGATCTTCTCCACGAGCTCTTGATAGCTGTCGTAGATCAGCGCGCGCAAAACCCGCAAGCCGAGATCCGATCTGCGAGAGGCCGGATCAAGATCCCTCGAGCTCTGGCGAATGAGAGCGATAGCGAAGAAATACCGCCCCTCGGAGGTGATCATGTGGTGGTCCCACAGCAGCTGCATGTATTCGGTGATGCGAACCCACTTATCGCGGCTCGAACCATTCTTCAGCTTAACGGCCTTTTGATACACCTTGGCTCGCAGCGGATCCGTATCCACACCTTTTACAAATTCCAGGAAGGAGCGATGGCGAACATCGTTTCTCTCAAAGAGAAGAATCAGGCGCTTCACTGCGCGATCGAGATACTTGCGGCGTGTCTTCTGGGGGAACTCCTGGAGAATCGAGTTCACTCTCTGGGTGACCTCGAGATCCTCGGACTCGACAAGAGTCTTGAAGAGACTCTCGATACCCGAAGAGATCTCGCGCAAGGTCGCCTCCGCCGCCTCGCGAACCCGGAAACGTGAGTCCGAAAGGAAGGGGACAATCGCCGCGGCGATCTCGGGCTTGTCGATCCCCTTGAGCCGTTCGAAGATATGAATATGCACAGCGAAGTGCGGAGATTTGTTAAGCAGTTGAACAAGCTTGATGGAGTCCTTGGCGGGAAGATCGATTTTCTTGAAACCCGTCAGGGCATGCTGGGCGACATTCTCCCAGTCCGCATCGCAAAGACTCTTGTGCAGGAAACGCGTGTAATCCGGCGTCGCCTTCAACTCATCGGACTGCCTGTAGAGCGAGATGAATGCAAACTTCCGGATCTCCGGGAGGTGCCTCTGGTCAGCGTAATTCCTGAGAATCTTCCTGGCCCGCCCGACAAGCGACCTGCCCTTGAAACAGCCGAGCAGAATGAGACCAGCGATATGCAGGTAAGGACTGGCCGAAGCAGGCTTCCCGCGCAGAAGCTTCTGCACAAGCGGAAACACCGGGGTCTGCTGGGCAGGCTTCATCGCGTTGATCGAATCCGAGAGACGCGCCAGCAGGTGCTGCTGCTGCTCAAAGGATTCTTCCTCGAACTTCTTCAGGAGGAATTCTACAGCGGATTTTCCATTCACAGCCGACAGGGTCGATATAATCGCCCGGCGGCCATTGAAATCAGCCTCCTGGTAGAGATCGCGAAGCTGCGGGACAGCGGAAGGACCAATGGCCGTAATCACAGCCATTGAATGCTCCCGGATGATGCCTCCCTTGAGAATCATGGGCAGCACCAGGTGGGACACATCAGCCGCCCCCAGGCGCGCAAGTCCCTTCAAAGCAGCCAGTTGCATGGGCTCATAGGGTTCCCTGAGACAATTCCCGAGAGCCTTGATAACAGGCTTCGTAGAGATCCCGAGCTCGGAAAAAACCTGGGCCGCCGCGACTCGTAATTCCAAGTCGTCAGAACCCAGCAAATTCAATAGTTTCTTGGTGGTTGCGTCCATGTATGGAGCGCCTCCAATGTCGGTTTTTTTTAACAGATCCCAATTAGTTCAGTCGTAAAAGGATACACGCGACAAAGACCTATTTACAGAAGATTCGCCCCAGGTCTCTAAGTCCTGTAAATGCCTTACTAAAAAAACACAAATCCATACAGTACAATGACTTAAAATAGTTCTAACCAGCCCTCAGAGATCACCTCAAACCCTCTATACCTGTCACAGAAGCCTCCAGAACGCGTTCCAGGCCAGGCAGGATGACACAACATATTGTAAAAAATAGAGTTATCGGAATTCCAAAACCCATATGGGCTATTTCGGAATCGGGAACTACGGGTAAATGACAATGGTTCCGGAAGAAAGACGGTAGTGGATATTTGTATGCTGAAAGGGACAATTCCCTTCTGGAATCCTAAAACCACTTCATTACGGCTCAGCAGCAAGGTTTCATGAATACTCGCGAAATACCCCCAGAGCTCGACCTGCAGCCTGTAGAGGCTGGAGTCTGCTCGAATGGTAACTGGTCCGGACAAGGTGAAGAGCTTGTCTCCATCAATCCTGCGAACTCTGAAGAGCTTGCCAGGGTGGCTGGTGCAACCTCGGAGGAAACCCTTAACACCATCCAGGGCGCGTACAACTCATTTGAAGGCTGGAAAAAGCTCCCAGCCCCCCGCCGGGGAGAATATATCAGGCTTATTGGTGAAGAGCTCAGGCGGTTCAAGGAACCCCTTGGAAAGCTCGTCTCCCTCGAGTGCGGCAAGGTACTCTCCGAGGGTGAGGGAGAAGTCCAGGAGATGATTGATATTGCCGACTTCGCGGTAGGACTCTCACGTACGATCGGCGGAGCCACCCTGCCAAGCGAGCGTCCTGATCACAGGATGTTCGAACAATGGCACCCCCTTGGCCCGGTGGGAGTCATCACCGCCTTCAACTTTCCCGTAGCCGTCTGGGCCTGGAACGCGTTGGTCGCGGCCATCTGCGGTGATACCATCGTCTGGAAACCCTCCGAGAAAACGCCCCTGACGGCAATTGCCGTACAAAAAATCTGCAACCGGGTGCTCGAACCAGAAGGGCTCGCCGGGGTCTTCAACCTCTGCTGCGGAGGAATTGAAACCGGCGAGCGAATCGCGACGGATGAACGCCTGCCATTGATCAGCGCGACCGGAAGCTGCCGAATGGGACGAAAAGTAGCTGTGGCCGTCGCCGGACGAATGGGACGAAGCCTGCTCGAGTTGGGCGGCAACAACGCGATCATCATCCTGGATGATGCCGACATCGATCTGGGCCTCAGGGCCGTACTCTTCGGTTCACTGGGAACGGCGGGGCAGCGGTGTACAACGACCAGGAGAGTGCTGGCACAAAAAAGAATCTTCCCAACGCTGGCACAGAGACTGACCGAGGCCTTCGAATCCGTCATCGTGGGCGACCCGCTTGACCCAAAGACCCTGGTCGGCCCCCTCATCGATGAGGATGCGGTCAGAACCTTTGAAAAAGCCGTAGCAACGGCCCGCGCCAACGGCGGCGAGATCCTGACCGGGGGCCAGGTAATCGAGGGACCGGGCTTCTTCGTGCAGCCCACCCTTATCAAGGCTGATTCCGGGATGGAGATCGTCCGTGAAGAGACCTTCGCCCCCATTCTCTACCTGCTAGAGACGGATGATCTGGATGAAGCCATCTCGGCGCAGAACAACGTTCGACAGGGCCTTTCGTCGGCGATTTTCACCGACTCGGTCAGGAACGCGGAGCGATTCCTTTCCGTTGCCGGCAGCGATTGTGGAATCGCCAACGTCAACATCGGAACAAGCGGCGCCGAGATAGGGGGAGCCTTCGGAGGTGAAAAGGAGACTGGCGGCGGGCGGGAGGCCGGGTCCGACTCCTGGAAAGCCTATATGCGCCGCCAGACCTGCACGATCAACTATGGAACGGAGCTGCCGCTGGCCCAAGGCGTCCGCTTCGACCTCGATTGACCTCCCCTGCAAACAAAACGCATAGATCTCTCCCGCTTGGCGTCAACCTGAACTGGATTTAAACTATTGAAGACGCTAACATCGGCTTTTTGGAGCGGGGAATACATCTGTAGATGGCTATTATTGAATTCATGAAAATACCGCGCACCTCCGTCTTGCTTCCCCTCTTTATGAATAGAGCCCCACTGCTGATCGCGCTCCTGCTGATCACCAGTGTTCACGCCCTCGCGGCTGATTGGCCCATGTGGCGGGCAGATGCCTCGCGCCGGGGGACCTCGGCAGCCGAGCTTCCCGCGAAGCTCTATCTTCAGTGGACGCTGGAGTTGCCGAAACCTGACACCGCCTGGCCGGCTGACCAGGAAAAGCTGCAATTTGACCGTCTCTACGAGCCTGTTCTCGCTGGGAAACGGCTTTTCGTTCCCTCCATGATCTCTGACAAGCTCACCGCGTTTGATACCGACTCAGGGAAAGAGCTCTGGCGCTTTTATACCAATGGCCCCGTCAGATTCGCGCCTGCCATCTGGAAAGACAAAATCTTCATCGTCTGCGATGACGGCTACCTCTACTGCCTCAACACCGCCGATGGCGCGCTCGCCTGGAAGTTCCGCGGTGGTCCCAACGAAAGACGGGTGCTCGGAAATGATCGCCTCATAAGCACCTGGCCCGCTCGCGGCGGTCCCGTCGTCTACGATGACAAGATCTACTTTGGCGCGGGGATCTGGCCCTTCATGGGCATCTTCCTGCATGCCCTTGACGCCGAAACCGGACGCCTGATCTGGACCAATAGCGGCGAGGGCTCCAGCTTCCAGACCCAGCAGCATGGCAGTCCGGCCTTCTCCGGAATAGCCCCACAAGGGTACCTCGCTGCGAACGAAGATTTTCTCGTCGTCTCCGGTGGCCGGACTATGCCGGCCGTCTACGACAGGAAGACAGGCGCCATAAAACACTACGACGTCAGCGCCCGTAATATGGGAACCAAGGGCGGCGGCGGCTATGATGTGGTCCTTGGAGAAAATTTCTACCTGAACCGGGAATGCGCCTACCGCCTGGACAATGGCAAATTCATCACCAAGATAGACGCCCTGCTGATCAACGACCGCTCCATCATCTGCCACGATGGAGAGGGCCTCAGAGGCTTCCAGCCGCGATGGGAAAAGCACACGACCAAGGACCGAAAGGGCAAGGCGCAGAGCTCCATCCGGATTCGCAAAACCTGGGCCGCTCCCATTGACCAGAAGGTAAAGAAGGTCTTTATCCAGGCGGGTAGACACCTCTACTGCAGCGGAGAGGACAGCCGGATCCTCGCGGTCGATTTTTCCAATATCATCGCCGGAGCCTCGGTCGCCTGGAGCATGGCGATCCCCGACGAGGCGCTCAACATGATCGCCGGAGATGAGAAGCTCATTGTCAGCACCGCCGCTGGCAGAATCTATTGCTTTGGAGGAGAGAGAACAGACCTCCAGCTCCCGGTCAAAAAGAAGGAGCCCGCTGCCAAGAAAGTCGAGATCAAGAGCATCGTATCCAAGGGAGCCACCTGGAAATATCAGGATGATGGCCAGGGACCGGGCGCCGATTGGCAATCGATCAGCTTTGACGACTCAAAGTGGAAGGAGGGTCCGGCCAGGCTTGGATACGGCGAAAATAACGAAAAGACCCGTCTTGGCTTCGGTAAAAACGACAAGAAGAAACACGCGGCCTGCTATTTCAGACACGCCTTTGAGCTTCCGGATGGGCTCCAGTTCGGTGATCTCGAGCTGCAGATCCTGGCCGACGACAGCGCCATCATCTATCTCAACGGAAAGCAGGCCGCCCGCCTGCGCATGCCCGAAGGCGAGACCAACCACCAGACCTATTCCGGAATACAGATCAAAAATGAAAACACCTTCGACAAGCTGAAGCTTCCCGGAAATCTTCTCCATCCGGGTAAAAATCTGCTGGCGGTAGCCGTCCATCAACAAAGAGCCGACAGCTCGGACCTGACCTTCGACCTGAGCCTGACCCCTCTCACCAGCCCGAAGCGAATTTTCCAACCTGAAATAGCCGTTGAGGGAACTGACCCCCAGAAAAAATGGGCGCGCGTGGCAACTCGGATCCTCCAGGGTATGAAAACGCGAAAGGGCTACTGCCTGGCTCTCGGGCTCGGCTCAGGTCAGCTCGTCTCAGCGTTGGCGGAGCAGTCGGAGCTTCACATCGTCGTCATCGAAGCGAACGGCGACAAGGTCGCCGCCGCCAGGAGGCGCCTGGATGAAAAGAGCCTCTACGGGCAGCGTGTCGCCATCATAGAAGGCAAGCCTGTGGGGCTCCCCCTGGCCCCCTATATGGCAGACCTGGTTGTCTCTGAGCAGCTGACCGGCCTCCTTGAAAAACCAGCCGACTCGACCCGGGCTGTCTTCAAACTGCTGCGGCCCTTCACAGGGATGGCCTGCCTCCCGACCGGCGACGGATCCCTGAAAGAAGCCTTCGCTTCGAACAAGCTGCATGGCTGCAAAATCGAATCCGGCGAGGATCTCCTGGTCGTCAGGAAGACCTCGGCTCCGGCAGGCTCCGGAAGCTGGAGCCATCAGTATGGAGATGTGTCGCATTCCGTAGCATCCGCTGAAATGAATGTCCGGGCACCGCTTGGCCTGCTCTGGTTCGGAGGTCCGTCCAACTCAGGCGTGCTGCCACGCCATGGCCACGGACCGATACCCCAGTTCATTGAGGGACGGATCATCATCGAGGGACGTGACATGCTGCGCGCTGTCGATGCCTATACCGGTCGCCTGCTTTGGGAGAGAACCCTCAAGGATATCGGAGTTCCCTACGACAACACCGACCATCAACCGGGTGCCAATATCCTCGGCAGCAATTACGTCTCGGTAGCTGATGGCATTTACGCGATCTACAAAAAGAGCTGTCTCAAGCTCGACCCTGACACGGGAAAAACCCTTTCGGAGTTCAAGATCAACGGCAACGGAGAAAAGCCCCAACCAGTCGGATGGGGCTACCTGGGAATCTGGGGAGACTACCTCATCGCAGGAATCCAGCCGACAGAGCTGCGCTATCCGGATTACTCGAAGGCTGAAATTGATGGGCTGAAAGATGACAAGGTCAAGAACCTGCTTGGACGGCTCGCCAGCCTGAAAAATTTCGAGGTGACAGCCAGGGGCAAGAAGCAGAACAGCAAAGATCACCTGGGCGTGAATCTCAACAGGCTCCTGACCTCCGGGGCGATTTACCAGAAGATACCCCCCAAGGTCAGGGCAAAGGCCGGAACCGACGAGCTCCAGAAACAGCTGCGCAAATACCTGGAGGCGGTTCCCGGAAGGACCGCATCGGATGCCGCGGCCGTACGGATCAAGCGAACGATCTTCAGCAAGATCTTCGGCCTGCCAGAATACAAGCCCAAGGCCGCGGGCAAGGATGGCAGCTGGGTCGGAGTCGGCAGCAAGAAGGTCGCGGTGCTGGACCGCAAGACCGGCAAGATCATCTGCGAACACGAGGCGAGCTACAATATCCGACACAACACCCTGGCCGCCGGTAACGGCAAGATCTTCTTCGTGGACCGGCTGACGGACGCGCAGCTCAACTACTTCAAGCGAAGAGGCAAGGTCGCCCAGGAAGCCCGGTCCATCAAGGCGCTAGAGATGGGCACCGGAAAACTGCTCTGGAAGGTTCAGGAGAGAGTCTTCGGAACCTGGCTCGGCTATTCGGAAGAATTCGACATCCTGCTCCAGGCGGGCAGCAAGGCGAGGGACCGGGCTGGAGATGAGGTCGGCCAGGGCATGGTCGCCTACCGGGGAACCACCGGCGAGAAGCTGTGGGAACATTCCGAAAAATACTTCGGCCCCCCGATCCTCGTTGGGCAGATGATCGTGACCCAGGCCGATGCCAATGCCGGACATGCCTACGAGCTGAAGACAGGCAAGCGAATCCAGCGGACTCATCCTTTCTCCGGCCAACCGGTGAACTGGTCCTATACGAGAAACTATGGCTGCAATACCGCCATCGGCTGCCCCACCATGATAACCTTCCGCTCGGCGGCCGCGGGTTACTACGATCTCACCAGCGACTCGGGAACCGGTAACCTCGGGGGTTTCCGATCCGGCTGCACAGCCAACCTGATCCCAGCTGGGGGGATCCTCAACGCCCCCGACTACACTCGCACCTGTACCTGCTCCTATCAAAACCAGGCCTCTCTCGCCTTTGTGCACATGCCCGAAGCCGAGATGTGGACCTTCACCACCTACAAGAATGATGACAAAGACGTCAGCGACCTCGGCCTCAACTTCGGAGCGCCGGGAGACCGCCGGGCGAAAGACGGCACCTATTGGATTGATTACCCCAGCGTGGGCGGCCCATCGCCTGACGCCAGGGTCAAGCTGAGCGGCAAAGACCTCCGGTACAGGCGCATCCACTCCGGCCTGCTGGAGGCTGGAGAGCTCCCCTGGGTGGCCTCTTCTGTCCTTGAGGGAGAGGCGGAAATCATCATTCCTCTCAGGAAGAAAACAGCCCGGGCCCTTGAGCTTGAGAATCTCGTCAAGGGCCGAAGCCCAGTCATCGCCAGCCGGGCGAAGCTCTACGACGACTCGCCTGGAAACGCCGGGGGCAACCCGGGACTCTCCGGCAGCCTTGGACAGGACGGCGGCAAGGATGCGATCGAAGCAAAGATCGAGGGCTACGAGGAACTCGCGCCAGCCAGCATCTCTGTCGAAATGAAGGTGCTTGTCAATTCCAACATCGACTATGTTGATACCAGGGGATCGGGCAAGGATAAGCAGCACGGATTCGTAGTCGACAACCGCAAGGTTAGGGTTCGGTACTTTGTCGCCAACGAGGCCGGCGACAACAACGAAAAGGAGATCCGGCTCGAGCTCGGCAAGGAGCTTCCCGGGGACAAATGGACCCACATAGCCTTCACCTACGATGCCGCAACAGGACGAGGCGCCCTGTATATCGATGGCGAGTTGGCGGGCGACCACCAGGGACCAGCAAACCGAGCCCTGTGGTGGGACGATAAAAAACCGAAATACGAGCTCGCCAAGGGCGCCAAGGGAGGTAACAACCTCATCGACGAGCTGCGGGTCTCCAAGGTAAGTCTTTCGCCAGCTCAATTCCTGTGTAAAAAAGACGCGGCCGTTGCCGCTGAGAATATCGCTGGCCATTGGAATATGCGAAGGCCCGCGAAAGAAGCAGCCAAGAACCTCTACACCGTCCAGCTTGTATTCGCCGAACCGGAGGACGCCGCAGCGGGTCGGCGAATCTTCGATGTAGTGCTTGATGGAACCGTACGGATCGAGAAACTGGACATTGCCGCTGAGGCCGGCGGCCCTCGGCGAAGCATCATCAAGACAATCGAAGATGTCTTCCTGGAAGAAAACCTGCGCTTGAAGTTGAAAGCCCATGGAGAGCTTCCGCCGATACTCAGCGGCCTGCGGGTAACCCGCAAGGTCATAAAATAAAACGACTTAATCAGTTTTGTGACGGGCCTGTTGCGTCACGCAATAGAGAATATTCTTGTTTCACCGGCCAGAAGGAAAATACAATTTCCGTGTGGCCAAAAGACCTGCTTAACCGGAAACCAGTGAACATAAATCGCCCCCTATAGAAAGGTGACATCATGAGATCACTCTTTACCAGGATCCTGCTACCCGTGGCGCTAATGACCGCCTGTACGGGACTTCTCTTCGCAGGAGATTCTTCCAAGAAGAAGATTCCCTCTCCCTATTCGCAGTTGGCGAAGGCCGCGAAAAACCTCTCAAAGATCAAGGGCTTCAAAACAACCCTCACCGTCCAGGGCGGACTTTCCAACACCAAGGATCACAAGATCCACCAATTCGCGGTCAAGGAAAGCTACCAGGGAGACATCTACAAGGGGCTGATCCACATCTCGGCGGCGGAGTCCTACAAGACTCCCAGGAAGGGTGTTCGCTTTTTCGAGGGTGCGTGGAGAAACATCTACTCTGATCCGCAAGGCAGGAAGCTCCAGACCTTCTTTAATTTCCCCCAGGAGGTTCTCAAACGGGCGCTGCGCCACGCAAAAAGAAGCGGAAGGTGGCTCGACGCTGAACAGGCTGCAGCCGAGGCAAACCCGGCGAAGCCGGCCGAGGAAATCGAGCTCGATGAGAGCGGCAGAACGGTTGTTTCAAAGAAGCGCCTCCCGGGCAAAGAGGCCGAAGCCATCATGCCGACCATCATGCTCGTCGAAACCCCGACCAGGGAGGCTCTCGATCACTACCTGACAGTCGAAAAATCCGGCTGTCTCGGCGGCGGCTGAACGGTTTCCGAATTCGTGTCCGGTGCGGACAAGACAATGACCAACGCCTTCTATGAAATCGAGATTGATCCCGAAACCTCACTTCCCATCCGTATCAAGGTTACCGCGCTGACGGGCCGCAAAGGAAAGACCCGCCGCAAAGGCAATAAGATCATCGGCGGTGAGCACGCGGCCTTTCACTTTGAATACAAGCTGTCGGAGTTCGGCAAGGTTGAAGCGCCGAAGATTCCCCGAAACGCCCAGAAGGTCCTCGCGAAGCTCAAGTAAGGCTTCCACGCAGACCCCTTCCTGGCGGATAAGCGCGCCGGTTCGCTCAGAACCTGCGCGCTTTTTTCTTTTCACCCTCTCGACGTCCCCTGCGCCTGAGCGATACCACGAAGACCGCGGCTGCCAGGGCGCCGAAGGCGCAGGCGATCGCGGAATAGCCGCCTCCAGACTCCTTCTTCACTGATGCTCCACTCGCCTGAGCCTCTCGCTTCCCGGCAAGGTCCGCGGGCGAGGCAGAAGTCATCTCCCGGCGCCTATAGCCCTCGAGCTGCCGATGACGCAGCTTCGCCATTGAGAGCCTGTCGGTACCATGCCCTCCCTGGGCCTTCTCGAGGAGGAATCCACGGCCCGCGTTCGGGTTCCCCTGAGATGGAAGAGCCTTCCGCCGGGCCTCGGCACGCTCAGCGATAGCCGTCTTGTTGATGAAGAGATGCCTGACCCCCGCCGTGGGGGTGGCCTTCCTGCCGGAGCTGGGCTGGAGTAATTTTTCTCCGGCTCCCGCCGAGGACGGCACGAATATTCCGATCACAACCAGGAAAGCAAACAGCCTGAGCACCCGCATCATTCTCCTCCTCCGCCTGAAATGCCGCCAAGATAGTCGGCGATCCTCTCTGTAGAAGTGACAATCTCCGCCGGGAGAAGCTTGTCAAAATCCCAGTGGATAAACCTGACCGGATCCCAGCCGAGAGGACTATCAAAACCACTCTGCTGGTTTCCCCTGCCGGTGAGCCTCTCATCGTGATTCAGCTCCAGTCCATCTGCTGCATAGATGATCGATTCATTACGGGAAACAACCGCGCCGTTCACCTGGATAACCCCATTAGGATTCGAAACCACTGCCGCAAAGGTGTGGTTGGTGTAGAAGGCCGCATCGAGACGCCCGATCTCGGACGTGGCGACCTGCGAATAGGTGAGATCCTCGCCCTCCTGGAGATTGCCGCCCCAGGCCTCCTGTGAGAGCGCCTGGGGAAGATCAAACTCCGACATCCTGGTGGTGTCGTCATACCGACCATCTCCATCGATATCCTCCCCGCTGCCGGGGATGACATCGCCAGGCCTGCTGCCCTCGGGAATCAGCCCTCTCTCGGCATCTTCCTCGGTGTAGTGGTTCACGGTCCAGACTCCATCATCCTCCATAAAATCATCGTCCGCGGTGCCCAGGATGCCATCGGGGCCCTCGCGGGTATTCTGGATTCCATCGCTGCCGGCATCTTCGCGGGATTTATTCAGATCGTGGTTGACCCAGTCGGAAACATTTGTCTGCCACCAATCATCGGTATAATCGCCCACCACGATATGTTCCCTTGCGAAGAGACCCAGCGAGTCCCGTGCGGCGGATTCAGACCGCCATCTCTCCACACTCTGCTGGTCATTCGAATCCGGACGAATGCTGTCGGGCGGGTTCAGATAGAGCAGATCGTCGGCAACGTAGATATTGCCGCCGGCGTAGATGGAGCCCTGCCCGCTTACGTAGCCTGAGATAATGACGCTCCCCCGAACCACCACCGGACCGTTGAGAACAACTGGTGCCTCTCGCGTTCCAACCAGGTAGAGGTTTTGCGGCTCTGTGTCGCCATCACCAAGAACGCCGTCTACCTCAAAAGACCCCGCCACACCAATACTGGAGTTGCGGGCAACAGCTTTCTGTTCGTAAAAAGAGAGATTGTCCAGATTCGGCATCTCGACCACTTCAGGGGTTACGTGACGATTGCTCGACACCCCGGCGCTCCCATTTACATTGTCGGCGTTCATGACGGAGACGGAGGAATAAACTCCCCCATCGCTTCCATCCTTGACGCCATCACCATTGTCATCAATGTACCCCAGCAGCTGGGAGCCATGGGAAGCCTCGTATCGCGGGCTACCATTGACGGCGGAGCTGTGATGTCCGAAATCAAACTGGCCGTTGGAGCGAACGTTACCGTTGGAAGCGATATCATCGCCAAAGAACCAGCCCCAGTGATTGATGAAATACGAATAGTCAAAGACCTCGCTGCCCTGGAAACGAACCTCTACCACGGCGTGGGCATCCGCCCTGGCGGCATCCGGATCCCCCGAATCGTAAGCCGCCTTGCCAGGGACGTAGGCGTAAGAAGAGATCGCCAGGCGGCGGGAGATCGAGGAGCCCGCCAGCGAATCGACAAAGACATCGTACTGGGCAACCGGCGTTCCCTCGTGATCATCCAGGAACCTGCCGGTAACCGTAGCCGTGAAGCCTCCCGGCCCCTGGAGCTGGTTCCTGTCAATGCTGTCCAGGCCGCTGAAGGGCTCGCCGACCGGGGCCATGTCACGTACAGCGACAATATCAGCAACCTGTTCGGCAATTCCCGACCGGGCCGCCAGGCGGGCGGCGGCGAGGTTCCCCCTGCGGCGAACATCTCGTGTCGATGTGGCCATCGTAGCCGTCGCGGTCAATACGGCGGTGGCGATCAGCGACACGCCAACAACGAGCAGCAGGCTGAAATAGCCCGCTTCGCTCGTGCTCGCACCCTGGTAATCTTTAGTATCTCGTAACACTGGAATCAACTCCTCCGGACCTCTTGTCGCGCGGCCGGCCATCAGCCTCCAAGAAGGCCGGGCAAGGATTTAACCGATGTCGAAAAAACACGCCGCAGCTCCGTCCCGTTGCGAAATCTCCTCAGCAACCTGAGCTCCACATTGAAAAGAGAGCCGGTCTTCTCAACCGAGAAGCCCTTTTCGTCACCCCCCTCTGCAGCCACTCCCCTCACCAGCAACCGGGCCTCTCCCCTGACGCGCCCGGCAATATCAAGCGCCTCACGCACCAGGTGGCCGTCAACAACGCGAAAGCGCGCTGACCAGCCCGCCTGCCAGACGCCCGTCTCGTCGCAGGCACCCCAACGAAAGCCGTCGGAAAAAGAACCGCTGGTCTTGAGCACCAGGACATCATTTCCATCCGAGCCGGATATTTCCGCCAGGTCGGCGCTCGCGCAGCGCAGCTCCTTGCGCAGATCCTCCATACACCTCTGGACTCCGTTGAGCATTTCAGCCTGGCGAACGATGGACTCGCTCGAACCCGCCGCGCTCGAGAGCGCCTGGCCGAGTACCATCATACAGAGCGCCCCCACGGCCACCGCGACGGAAACCTCCACCAGCGTAAAGCCCGCCTCGGAAGGATGAGCGCCGGGTGCTGAAGGAGATCTGAATTGTCGTAGAGTTGTGTTCATCAGAAAAAAGCTCCTAGGGGCTCGTAACCAGCAGGACCCCGCGTGTCTCGATCTCCTCATTTTCCAGCTGCCAAACCCTCACTGAGAGCTTGAGCAGGCCGGGGCCGCGGGGAGAGACATTGATGTCGGCTCGATGCCGGCCCTCCTCGATCCAGGTCCCATCATAGCTCACCAGTGAATTGAACGCCGTGGCTCGGAGCTCCTCCATGACACGAGACAGCAGCAGCTGGCTCTCCACCCTCGACCCATCGTGACGCTGGCCGATGGCCGCAACTGAAAGCGAGCCGAGCGTACCGATGAGCACCGCGCCGAGAATCACCGTCGACAAGGCGACCTCGAGCAGGCTGAAGCCGCGCTCCCGCGTCTCATCGGTGCGGACGCAAGCATCCTCCATAGAGAGAACCTCGAATCCGTAGGGACCCGCCGCAGGGCGTGAATCCTCATTTTGTCCAAACGCTGATCCTGGCAACCACTCTACCTCGACAATTTCTCTGATCATTACCGGCTATCTACACTGCTTCCCCTCGGAATACAGATCAAGTCCCGTGCCAACCTGTTTAATAATCACAAGTGCTTACTCCGAAAGAACATAAACCCTTAAGCCAACCGATCCGCGAGCAAAGAACGACACCTGGCGCGCCCGGATTTGTCATTAGTGACAAAGTCTGTCACCTGAGCGGTAGAATATTCTTCAATCAGAACGAGGCCGTGATGAGCTTCTGGCCAGCAATCAAGAAATCCGCAAAGACAGGTCGGGCGGCAGGCCTCGCAAAGATAGCCGCCCCCTGGCCCGAGGCCCGCCTTGTCGAATTTGACGACTACGAGAATCGACTTCTCCTGGACTCAAGACGCCTCGAGTCCGCCGTCGCCATATCAAGAATAATCAGGAGCTCGCTCAAGGAGCTTGGCTCCAGTCTCCACAACCGGCTCAGGGTGAGGAACCTCAAGTCGGCCTGAGACAGCCCCGCAGACCTCTCAGCGACGCGTGTTCTTCCACAGCACGGCCCAATACGCCAGGGTGTCCTCCTTGCGCCTGGCCATGGTCATATTTCCAACCACGAAATCCATGTCGCCATCATTGTCGAAATCACCGAGGTCAAGCGTTGGATGGAAGCAGGCCATCTTTTCCAGCGAGTAACGCTCGAAACGCCCCGGCTCAACCTGCTCCAGCCAGATCAGCGACTCGGTGAACTCCGAGCCGGGAGTTTCCTTCCTGATGTAGGGCAGGAAGACACTGGCGAAGATATCCACGTCCCCGTCTCCATCGATATCAGCGGCCTTCGCCGCGTTGCAGCCGTAGAGATTGGTCAGCGGATGAACCCGGAATGGATAGCTGCCGTCGTTCTCATGCCATTGGATGCCGTGATAGGGCTTCGGAATAAAATCATCCAGGCTGTCGCCATTGCTGGAGAGGACGTCAAGATCGCCATCCCTGTCCATATCGACCAGCTGGATACCAGTCGATCCCCAGTTCGGATGCGGCGCCCGAAAAACAGTCTCCTTCCTGAAGCCCCCGCTGCCATCGTTAAGAAAGGCGACGATCATCTCATGGTGCTGCGATATCAGGGCGACAAAATCCTGGTCACCATCCCCGTCAAGATCCACAACAGGAACATGGATCGCTCCAGGGCGCGGATCGAGAACATACGGCACGAACCGGGGAGAAGAAAAATCTGAGGTCTCATTTTCAAGAAGCAGGATGTTCCCGACCTTACGCCAGCCGAAAACCGCCACGACGATGTCGAGATCGCCGTCACCATCAAAATCGGCCGCCTGGCAATGAGCTACCCGCCCGAGGCCGCTGGCCAGTGGAATGACGTCGAACTCCCCCTTCGCATCACCGCGAAACCAGAGCACCTTGCCATTTTTGACATCAGACGGCGTTCTTGTTCCCAGGTCCGCGACGAGCAGGTCACGGTGCCCGTCCCGGTCGAGGTCAACAACCTCAGCGGTGCAGGGATTGTCGCAACGGCCAAGTACACGTATATCGAGAGGCTCGAGATCAGGTCGCGCCGCCAGCACCAGGCCGAAGCGCATCTCGCAGATCAGCAGATCAAAGCGATCCACACTCGACAGGTTGACAAGCCGAACGCTGGAGACGCCGGGATAAGATTCGAGCCCGCCGATGCGAACCCCGATGGGATCGAAGCCGAGGACGGGACTCCTCCTGCCGACCGTATGGGAGAGACCCGGCAGTCCCTCTGGCGCGCGGCTGGTGAAATAGGTGATCACCTCCCCTCGCGGCGGCAACCCGGCCGGCAGCTCTTTCTGCGACCCCCTGGCCAGCTCGTACATCTCATCGATCTTGCGTTCCCACATCCCGCGCGGGAGCGTTGCCGGAGGAGGCAGGAGATGGCAGGCAGAGCAGAAGGTCTCCACCCTCTTCTCGGGAGTCGCCGCCTGTTCGAGCGCGACCGGATCCTTCCCGCAGGAGGAGAGGAAGATCATCCCGGCCGCGAGCGCAACAGACACCGCGAATTTGAGCTTCAGGAGAGAAGGCGACATAGCCGGATTCTACCGCTAAAACGCCCCTCGAAAAGCCCTTCGGTGAAGATTGCTCTACTTCTCTCCGGTCAGCGGGATCTCGCGGTAGATCCTCGACTTTTCACGATCATAGTAGAGCTTGCCGTTGATGAAGGCCTTGAGGACGAAGCTTCGGTAATCAAGCGGATGTCCACTCAGGATCAGCAGGTCGGCGTCTTTTCCTTTTTCAAGACTACCCAGCCGGTCATCCACACGAAGCGTGCGGGCAGGGTTCAGGGTGATGGCCTTCAGGGCGTCTTCATTCGACATTCCGCCGCGTACGGCAAAGGCCGCGTCCATATGCAGGGTGCCCAGGTCGCGCCCGGCAAGACCCGCCAGGCTGATCCCGCGGCGATAGGGAAGAATCGAGACCTGGCACCCGGCCCGGACAAAGGCTGCAGGACGACGAACGGGAGCCATCTGGCCTTTTTCAAACAGGGGCCCGGTAGTGTTGAAATCGAAATCGGGGCCACGTGACTTGACCAGCACCGGCACGTTCGCGACCGCCAGGTCCGCCGCCATCATCCAGGCGTCCTTGGGCTCGTTGAGTACGGCGTCAAAACCGTACTCCCTGCTGAGGGAGAGAACGATCTTCACCTCGTGGTTATTGGCCGGAGAAAAAACCGTCGGGCGGGTATTTTCCAGAACACTCACATAGAGCTTGAGGCTCGAGATGAGCTTCGGTTCGGTGGCCTTCTTCGCCCGGGCCTCGGCTCGCTTGGCGAGATAGGCCTTTGCCTGCTTGAAGCGCTCTCTCAAAAGAAAATAGTTAAGCTCCAGCTGGCGAGTGGGTAACGAGAAATAGTTCATCGCCGGTTCCTTCACCAGCATCCCCCCCAGGTCACCCTGGGTGAGCTTGATAATCGCTGAATTGCTGCCGCCGCGAAGTGGACCATCCTGTCCGAAGCCGCCAAAGAACGGGGCTGGAAGCACCTGCATCGTCGTGATTCCATTGGCGAGGGCTATCGTAAGCTCACGATCCCAGGGATTCAGACCATTGCCGATATTGCCCGAGCTGGTCTCGATCCCCACCCCCATGGCGACTACAGAGACAAAGCCCGGACAAACATACAGGCCCTCAGCGTCATGAACCCGGGCGCCTTCCGGCGCTGCGAGCTCGGCCGCAACCTCGAGGATTTTTCCATCCTTCCAGATCACGGTGCCTCGGCGCACCATGGGGCCGGAGACCGGCAGAACGGTGGCGCCGACGACCGCCTGGACGACGGGCTTCTTCTCTTTTTCCTTGGTCTCCTCAGCGCCAAGCAAGGCGCAGAAAAACGCTGACAGGACGAGAGAAAGTAGTACGGCCGGCTCGCGTGTTCTAATGGTCATCGAATCGCCTCCCCGCTCAACTCTCCGGTAGAAGGATCATCCTCGAAAACTTTCCGGCCCTCGACATAAACCGCGAGCAGCCTGGCTGTCCCTGAGAGGGGATCCCTGTCATAGCAGGCAAAATTGGCCAGACCTCCCTTTTTGAGGCTGCCCACCTTCGCGCCAAGGCCAACAATGTCAGCGGGAACCGAGGTCACGCCCGCAAGAGCCTCATGGGGAAGGACCCCCGACTTGACCATCGCGGCAAGCTGAAAGAAGATCTCCCGGTGTCCATCGATGGTGTCCCTCAGGGGAACAAAAGCCACCGGCATACCGCTGCGAAGGAACAACCTCGCTGTGTTGACATAGATACTCGTCTCCGGGATCCGTCCCATGCGAGGCTCCAGGATAACGGCCGTGATCTGCTTCCTGCGCTCGATGAGCATCTCGACGACCTCCGGAGGCTGCGGACCTGTCACCAGGACAAACTGGAATTTGATCGGCAGCTTGTCAAAGAAGACGAAGAAATGAGCGAGGGCGGCCGGGCTCGTCACCCTGACAAAGGCCTTCTTCTCACCCTTGAAAAGCTGGACCAGGGGATCCGGAGCCTTGGGCTTGGCCGGCGGCTTGGCCGCGGCAGGCTTGGCCGGCGGGGGAGCGGGAGCTGGTTTCTTCTCTCCTGTTGACGGTTGGGAGGCCTTTTTCTTGGCTGCCTCGGCTTTCTTGCGCGCGTCCTCCTCAGCCTTCTTCTTCGCCGCCTTCTCCTTGAGAATATCGTCAACCGCCTTTTTCAGGTAGCGAAGGCCGGCATCATGCCAGGCCTTTCCGGAGGAAAAGCCCAGCAGGAGATAGGCCGATTTTTCCAGGACCAGCTCCCCGGGATCCTTCTCCTTACCAAGGGCGGGCCTGATAACGGAGGCCTGGCCGGCGATGAGTCCCCGGGTATCGTTGGGAACCACCGCGAAGGTGGTATAGCCGGTTCGTCCAAGACGCCTGTAGACCTCGTGCTTCAGGTTCAGAGACGACAGGCCGACAGCCTTGCGTCCATCGGTGGGAGACGAGTTCGACTGGGAGGCTCTTCCCGGGCCCGAGGTGAAGTTCACCTGGCTGATCCCGCTGAGAGGATTCACCAGGCCTGGAAGAACGACCGCCCCTGGCAGCTCGACGACCTTCGCTCCCTCCGGGGTCTTCGCGCCCGCGGCAAGCACATCTTCAATCTTGCCGTCACGAACGATCAGGATCCCGGGAGCGGCCGCCTCCCCGGCGGAGCGAATGATCTTCCCGGCTCGATAGGCCACCACCTCCTCGCCCGCCGCCACGGCGGGACTGAGAACAGCGAGCAGCACCGGCAGAAGCAGCCGGGCGATCCGCGCTCGGCCGCGCCCGCGATTGTCTTGATCCTGGTACATCTTTAATCTCATAACAGACTCCGCTCCAGCGGCCTCAGAAACGCTGGGGCTCCTTGCTCGTGTCGTAGGCTATCTTTCCATTCACCATCGTCAGCACCACCGACTGGCGCGGATCGAGTGGGTCACCTGTCCAGATGACGATATCCGCATCCTTGCCGGCCTCGAGGCTTCCGATTCTCTTTTCCACTCCAAGGGCCCGGGCGGCATGGATGGTGATACCCGCGAGGGCCACATCTTCCTTGAGCCCCAGGCGTACGGCCATGGCCGCCTGGTAGATGAGCTCCTCCGCGGGAACCACGGGAGCGTCGGTGTTGACGCCAACCGTCTTGATTCCACCGCGATACCATTCGTAGGCGAGACCCCGGAAACCTCCGCGGCGATTGTCCCAGCGGAACTGTCGGGGGCCATTCATCACCTGGATGCCGCGCTTCGCAACCTCCGGAGCCAGCTCGAAGCCATCAAAGGTGCCGTGATCTATAACGACCCAGAGTCCCATCTCGTCATGCAGGAGCCTGATGGTCGAAAGGATGAGCTGATATCCCTGGGTATGAACCACGACCGGGTACTCCTTGTGAAACAGTCCGCGGAACATTTCCAGGCGGGGATTCTTGACCGGCTTCTTTTTCGTTTTGTCAGCCTCCCACGCATCCCAGGCCTCGGTATAGAGCTTGCCCTCCTTCAGGGCGTTACGGATCAACCAGTTCATGCCGATCCTGGAATAGCCGAGATCGCCTCCACGCCGCTCGGGATTGCCTCCCTGGGCGATCTTCAGGGCGCCGGGGAAACGTATGAGCATCTCACTGAGATCCTTCCCCGCGGTCTTGATCAGGGTGCCAAAGCCTCCCATATTCGTACCGCTGCCGGGAATGAAGAGCGCCGTGGTCACCCCGCCGGCCTGGGCTCTCTTGAGCAGGGCGTTGCGGGGCATGATGTTGTCGAGCGTCCTGAAGCCCGGGTTCACCGAGTAGACCATATCGTTGAGGTCGCCGCCTGCGATATGCGAGTGGAGCTCCACAAAGCCGGGGACGATCCAACGCCCGCTGGCATCGATAAGCTGGTAGCCCGCCGGGGGCTTCCAGTCCGATGCGGGCGCCGCGATAATCTTTTCGATGCGACCGCCTGAGACGAGCAGGACTCCTCCCTCGACAACTCCCTTTGTCACGGTGACGATCTTGCCGCCTCGAATGGCCCACCGCTGCGCAGAGATGCCGTCTTCGCAATAAAGCGACCGGGCGAGAAAACTCACCGCGAGCAGAAGTATGGCAGCCTTCCAGGATCTATTCATTTGCATCTACCTGTTCTTTGAATTTATCGACTCCATGCACCAGCTTCCCATCGACCATCACTCCAAGAACCCTGGACGTTAGTGAGAAGGGCTCGCCGGAAAGAATGACGAGATCCGCATCCTTGCCCTTCTCGATGCTGCCCACCCGGTCGGAGATCCCGAACTGCTCCGCGGGCACGGTGGTCATCGAGCGCAGGGCAAGCCGTGAATTCCAGCCTTCTCGAACAGCGTAGGACACCTGCAGGGGCAAGAGCCTGGCTCCATCGGCGACTCGGGAACGAACTGAGAAGCTGACACCGAGAGCGCTCAACCGCTGAGGCCAGTTAACCGTCTTGTTGCCCTGCTTGACGACCAGTGGATTCTGCAGGACAAGCCCCCCCGTCTTGGCAAGGAGCAGGCCGGCCATCTCGGCGAGGTTCTCATCTCTTTTCAGCGAAGCGAGACCGCTGCAGAGAACCCGGATTTTATACTGGTCGGTGTAGAGCGCGACGATGGCGGGAATAGATGCGGCATTGGGCGCCTCGACCAGCGCCGGAACCGCGCCCGTGAAAAGCGCCCTGTAAGGCTCATAGGCTTCCTGGAGCTTGGGTGCCTTGTCCTTGAATTCAGCGCCTTTTTTCTCCGCCGCCTCCTTCTTCTTCTCAAACGCTACCCAGCTGTCATGGTAGGCCTTGGCGGCCTTGAGGGTTTTGCTCGATGAATTGGAGAAATACTGCGCAGCGTAGGGCTTGATCACCGCGGCTGCAGGATCATTGGCCGCAAGCTTCAGGGCGGAAACCTGTCCGGCGACCGGAGGTGCTATCAGCGCCGTCGTAATTCCGGCTCGGACCAGCTCCATCAACGCGGGGTCACGCGGATCGATCGAGTCGACGAGCCTGAAATCGGCTGCCTTCCCCGCCCCCGCGCTGCCGGGAGCCGCATCGAAGCCCGGCACGAGGGACTCGGCGCGAGAACCGACGGTCCCACCCGCATCGATCAGGCCGGGAATGACCGTCTGGGAAGACGCGTCGATAACCCGTACAGCCTTGTCCATTCCGTCATGAAGCAGGCCGGGACCAGCGTACTCGATCTTGCCTTTCCTGACGATCACGATGCCGTTGGAATACTCCGCGCCGCTGCCAATGACGAGACGTCCGGCACGAATGACCGTGCAATCTTCTGTGATCGGAGGGGCCCGGTTGAACACCAGCTCGCCATTGATGAACACGGCCTGTACATGGTTGTCGGCACCCAGCGGGTCACCGCCGAGTACGACCAGGTCCGCGTCTTTACCCTCGGAGATACTGCCAATGCGGTCAGCCACCCCGAGGACCCGCGCGGGATTCAGAGTGATCGTCCGCAGGGCCTCGTGGGGTTCCATTCCAACTCTTACCGCCGCGGCGGCCTGCAGGAGGAGGTTCTTCCCCTCGGCATCGGTAGGACTGTTAAGTATCACCTGGACTCCGGCGCGATGCATCCTCAAGATGGACTCCTCCTGGAGCCGGCCCTCGATGGCTGGACTCTGCAGATCTCCCCCGGGCAGCTTGCCGGACTGAAACGCCCCGGGGAAAATCACAGGGACCTTCATCCTGGCAAGCCAGGACGTAAGCTTCTCGGCCTCGGCCCCCCCCTCGATCACCACCTTGATGCCAGCCTCGCGGGCAAGCTCGAGGATATGATAGATGTCTCTCGCCTTATTGGCCCGCACACGGAGATGATCGCCACCGGCTATAACAGGGTAGAGGCTCGCAGAGATGGGATCGTAGGCCGGTCGGGAGGTTCCATCTCGCAGGTGGCCGGCAAGTGAATCGCGGTATCCGCGGGCCCTGGAGATCACCTGCCTGAGAGCAAGAAACTCCCCGGCACGGGACTGGGGCAACGGCGGCACAAGCACCTCGAACGGATTGTCCGGTGAGGCCCCGATCGGAGGGGAGTAGATCGAAGGCTGGATACGGGAGAGCTCTCCAAGAGTGACCTGGAAACCACTCGATTCCGCAACAACTCGCATCCTGGGATTGGCCTTGAAGCCGGCGGTCTTGACCACGGCTCCCTGCCCCGAAATCAGCCTCGTTCTCGTCTTCCCAACTGGAACTCCCGGCGCCAGGTAGACCGAGGTCACCCCGCCTTTGAGCAGCTCGCGGTTTTCACGATAAAAATCCCAACCATCGAGCGCCTGGACCTGGGGAGACAGGCTCCCGAGCGTCTCCCTATTGTCGCTGGCGAGGTTGGTCTCGGCGTCAAGAAGACCCGGCATAACCACGTAGCCATGCAGGTCATGGGTCTTTATCCCGGCGGGGATTTTCACATCTTTTCCAACAGCCTTGATCCTGCCGTCTTCGACAACCAGGTTCGAGTTCACATAAATCTCCCCTGAGACGGTGTAGACCGTCGCGCCGCGCAGGGCAAAGGTGCGCGGCGGGGCTCCCTCTCCGGCACGAAGAACGGCCGGCAAAAGCGCCGCGAATACGACGAGCAGGCACCAGGCAGCCATACGCCGGGCGCCGCTTACGCGGCCCCTTGCCGGGCTCAGCTCTCGTGGATGTACGGGTCTCTGCATTTTTCTTTCCCTGGTTTTTCTATTCCCGGACAGGCGCTTCAGAACGACCTCTCCGGATCCTTGAGCAACCGCTCGAGGTCACGATCCTTGCTGCGTTCATAGACCTCCTTGCCCTCGATGAAGACTCGTTCAACCCAGCTGCGGGCATCGAGCGGATCACCTGAGAAGATGGCGATGTTCGCATCCTTGCCGGCCTCTATGGAGCCGACACGGTTGTCAATGCCGATGAGCCTGGCGGGAATGATCGTGATGGTTTCGAGGGCCTTGTCCCTGGGCATACCGAACTGAACCAGCCGCGCGGCCTGGTACCAGTGATGGTAGGGACCGCTGCGCCCGAAGTAGGGGCCTTTATTGAAATTCGAATCGGAGAGCACCTGCAGGACGAAGGGAACTCCAGCCTTGTGAAGGAGGATGGGAGTGATGTGCCGCTTCTCCTCTCCGGTCTCATCATTCTTGTCCCAAACCTCAAGCTGCGAATTGATAATCACAGGACCGAGGCCCTTGCGAGCCGCCAGGATGTCGGCAAGCTTCCAGGCGTCCGGCCCGAGCACGAGCGTCGCGTCAAGATGGTTGGCATCGATAAGCTCGAAAGCCTTGAAAACATCGGAAGCGGTCGGGCAGTTGATAAAGGCGCGGAGCTTTCCCCTCACCAGGTCTCGCATGGGCCGGTCTCGCTCGCTGACCTTTTCGGACGGCACCTTCTTCCAGTCAATCTCTCCCCAGCCTGGACGGGTATTTACCAGGTCGGTCAGGGAGAGCTTCGTCTTTTCAATCAACGGAGCCTCGCCGCCGGACCCCTGGATAGCCTTCATCCTGGAATAGAAATCGTAGAAAGATTTCCGCAGCGCGGCCATATTCCCCATCCTGTTTTCACCGGAGGCGGGCTGAAGCGAGAGCTTCATGGCCGATGGCGTTTTAACGACAAGCTCCGCCACCGTTCTGCCGCTCGTACGAATGACGGCGCCCTGGCCGCCGAATCGGGTGACGTTCCCGGCAATGCAATGAACGCTGGTAACCCCGTGACGCAAGGCGTTGCTGAGACCGGGTGAGCTGGGGTCGATTCCATCCAGCACCGTTACGTAGGGGACGTTGGAGAAGCGCTCGTTGGAGATGCGGAGACCATTGACACTATGCGCATCGACGATACCGGGCATCGCTACCGCCCTGGGCATATCTACGACGCGCGCCGTACGGGGAATCTCAACATCGGTTCCTACAGCCTTGATGCGGCCGTTTTCCATAACAATGACGGCCTTCTCGATGTCCTTGCCGGACACCGTGATCGCCCGCCCAACCTTGAGCACGACGACCTCGTCCGGCTGCGCGGTAAGGCTTGCGGTTAGCAGCAGTATCGGGGTAATGAAGTTCATGTCGTTACCTGTAGTCCTCTTTCAATAATCCCCTCGCGGGGCCAGTGATCTTCGTTTGTTTATTTTTTCACGGGGACGCTCAATCGGCGACGCGCCCCTGGCTGGATCAGCCACCAGCTCTCCATTGACCATCACCCAGAGCACCCCGGCCTTCAGATCGAAGGGGGAGCCGCCAAAGGCGACCAGGTCCGCGTCCTTTCCAGGCTCGAGACTGCCCACCCTGTCGCTGACGCCAAGAATGCGCGCCGCTGCCAGGGTCAGGGCCTCCAGGGCCGCCGCCTCGGGCAGACCGTTGCGTACACGCCAGGTTACCCTCTCTCTCAGGGAGGCCAGCGAAGAGGCCGCATCCGAGTAGAAGGCGAAGGGAACACCCGCCCTGTAGAGCTCGGCGGGAAGACGGGCGCTCAGGTTGATGTTGGCCTCCAGCTCCTGGCCTGACCAGGTCTCCCCGGCGCTCAGCACCAACGCCGCCTGCTTCTCCTTAAGCAGATCGACGAGATGAATAGCCTCCCTGGCACCTTCGATCTGGATCTTCAATCCAAACTCCCCGGCAATACGAAGCGCCGTCAGGATCTCGTAGCGCGCCTGCGCCCGGATCCGGAGAACACGATCGCCCGCGTGTACCTCCCGCAGAACAACTCGCTCCGGCGGAGTCAGCATAGCCTTGAAATCACCGACCACACGACCAGCATCCCAGGCCCCCGGAAGAGCCTCCAGCAAGGCCCGCCTGGCGAGGAACACCGTGCCCATCCTCGTATTCGGTATCCGGTAGAGATAGCTGGTGGGCCGGCCCGAGCGGAGGTTCCTGTTGCCGGAGGAGGCCATCTCCGTCAGGCTCATGGCGACGAAGGAGGTCTCCTTCAGAACCGATTCCGCAAGGCCGGCTCCATGCGTCTTGATCACACCGCCAAGACCGCCGATGACATTGCGATCGCCGGGCGTAACAGCCGCCACGGTCACTCCAGCGCGCAAGGCGACCCTGCGGTCGCTGTTGCCCAGGTCACTTCCGAGCAGCGCCGGCAGACCCGGCGTCAACTCTCGAAATTCGTCAGCTCGTCTTCCGCTCACCCCCAGGCCGGAGCCCGCGTCGATCAACCCGGGACAGATGGTGCCGGGAACATCGATAACCAGAAGACCGGGAGTCGCCTTGTCGATATCTATTCTCTTGCCGAGCTGGACGATCTTGCCGGCGCGAATCAGGACCTGTCCTGGCTCGAGGGGTTCACCTGAAACCGTGTACACCTTCCTCGCCCTGACCAGGATAGCCGGGCTCAAGGCCCGCTCGAGAGCCACCGGGCTTTTTATCTCCTCCAGGGCCGCCGGCGCCGCCGGGGACCCGGCATCTTCAGCTATCCCGGACAATTTGACAGGCGCCTCGACAGACTGCCCGTCCTGGTAGACGAGTTCGCCATCGATGAAGACCAGCTTGACTGGCGCGGTCAGGGTCAGCGGGTTGCCATCCCAGACAACGAGGTCGGCATCGGCTCCCTTCTCGATCTTTCCGATCCGCTCCGACACTCCATAAATGGCGGCGGGATGGATTGTTAAGGATCGAAGCCCCTCGGCCTCGCTCAAACCGTACATGATCGCCAGGGCGACCGAGCTGAGGGGATCCACCAGGGTTCCGCCCGTTGCCCAGGAGAAGGGAATGCCCTGCTCTTCCAGGATCGCAGGAGCGCGCAGGACCCGCTCAGGCTCCTCTATGGAATAGGGCCCGAGGATCGCCCGGGAGCCTCGAGGGAGCTGTCCGAAGATTCCACCATCGGTACCGACCCCCTCCAGGAAGGCGATTGGAACGCCATGCCCACTCGCCAGGGCGAAGGCGCGCTGCGCCTGGGTAAGATTCTCGAAATAGGCGACCACGGGTACTCGAGGACGCTTTGAGTCTTTTCCGTAGCGACTCTTCAGCCAGCCGCCGAAAGCAGCGCCCGCACCGCTGTGGGCTGTGGGATAGCGCGCAAGATTCAGGTTGGGCGCCAGGGAGGTCTTCACCGCGGCAACTTTACGCAGGACCCTCAGGGGGACCCCGCCATGAAGCAGCTTAACGAGACTGACCGCGCCTCCGACGACATTATTGCGCCCCGGGCTCAAGGCGACGGTCGTCACCCCGCGGCCCAGCAAGGTCGCGATGTCATCATCCCAGGGATTAAAGCTGTCGAGGACACGCAACCCATCATTCACAGCCTCAGAGAGATCATCTACATCTCCCTTCAGGGTTATATGCGAATGGGCATCGATAAAACCGGGCAGAAGAAAGCGGCCGGCAAGATCAAAAACGGCGCAGCTGGCATCCTCCTTGACAGGATCGGTCGTTACCTTCTCGATCTTGCCTTTGCGGATAACCACTGTCGCTTTCTCTATCACCTCAAGGCCCCCGCCCGCCGCCCTCATTACAACCGCGTTCTTCAGGATCGTTGGACCGCCGGGAATCCACGAATTGCCGTTTTTCTTGATCGCATCAAAGCTCAACCCCGCCGCCGGTCCCTGGCCGGCTTTTTCAGCCGCCACCCGGCGCTTCGAGTCAGTCCTCCCCTCGACGATGACCGAGACAACCCTGCTTCGAACATCAAGCGGAGGGCCATCGAGCAGAACCAGGTCCGCGTCTTTCCCCTTCTCGATAGAGCCGATCTTCTTTTCCAAGCCCAGGCATTTGGCCGGCTGCATGGTGATAGCCTGGAGCGCCATGGAGGAATCGAGTCCTCCCCGTACCGCGGCGCAGGCCTGGAGGCGAAGGTACCTCGAACCGACCCCGGAGGAGGCGCCGGAGCTGATAGCCAGTGGAATTCCAGCCTTCGCGAAGGCACCCGCAAGGCGCTCACTCTCCGCGCTGCGGCGCAGGTCCAGGGACCCGTGAAGAACCGGCCCGACCGCCACGGTCACACCTGATGTGGCCAGCTCGGCGGAGGCCGTCAGCGCCCGCCCGGCGCCTAGAAGGGTCAGCTCAAGCTTAAACTCTTTCCGCAGGCGCAGGGCATAGCGAACATCATCCGCGCGATGAGCCTCGACAAAGACGGTGAGCTCACCCTTCAAGACCCGGCTGAGAGCCTCGAGGGCCATGTTGAGCTTTGGCACCTTGGGAGCCTTGGGGCCCTTTGAAGCTGAAGGCTTCGCCGGCGCAGCTTTCTTCTCCGATGCAGCTTTCTTCTCCGGCTCTTTCTTCTCCGGCTTGGCAGATTCCTTGGGCTCTTTCTTCTCCGGCTCTTTCTTCTCCGGCTCCTTCTTGTCCGGCTCTTTCTTCTCCGGCTCCTTCTTGTCCTTTTTCTTGTCGGCCTCCGCCTTGGATTTTTTCGCCTTCAGCTCGGCGTTGTATTTCCCGGCCGCCTTATTGTATTTCTCGACTTCCTTCCAATAGTTGTCCCAGGCTTCTCTGTAAGCACGGGCGGCGACAAGCTCTCTCCTCAGAGCATAATATTGCTCGAGCCGCTGGGCGCTGGTCGAGGTTGAACCCGCAACACCGAGGGAAAGGACGATATGAGACTCCCTGCTCAGAAGCAGCTCGGCGAGCGACCCAGCTGCTCCTTTCCGGCGGCGAAGCTTCAAAACCGCTCCAAGACTGCTCTGCTTGCTTCCACCCGCCCCGCTGACCGCCACCGTTGTGATCCCCTCCTCGCGGGCAAAGCTCCAATCCTCGAAGGAATCGAGTCCATCGGCCACGGCTATCCTGGCATCGACGCCAAAGGCCTTTGAGGACTCCGGCACCAGCTCGAGGCTCCGCAGATCAATCATTCCCGGCATCAGGTGAAGGCCCCTCGCATCGATCCGCTCGGCTCCGGCGGGAATCTGCACACCGCCATCCTTTCCCAGCGCGGCGATCTTGCCAGCGGAGACCAGCACGGTGGTCCCTTCGAGAACCTCTCCAGTGCCGATATGCACAGTCGCCC
>CAUZHA010000001.1:0-93596 GCA_963579555.1 Planctomycetes bacterium UBA1146 | reverse complement strand
CTGCCTTGCGCGGACAGGTCCAGGCGCACATTCCCATCAGCGTAAAAATAGAACTGGAGCTCATCCTCTTCTTCGGAATCCCCGGCCGCCGGAGCATCCTTGCCCTTGAAGATGCCGAGCCCGTGAATGTAGAGCCGGTCGCACATCAGGCGAACACGGTTGGAGCCTATGGTGATCTCACGTTTCACATTCCCGAGAATGTAGCGGGAGACATCCCCTGTCTTCTGGTTGATATAGGTCTTTGTCCCGCTATCGGCCGCGCCGGAAAAATCCGTCAGCTGCGGCCAGACCTCATCCAGAAGGGTCGAGTCATCTTGCGCCCGCAAGGGACACACGAAGAGAACCGCAATCAGGAATAGCGGCTGAACGGCTGTGAACGATAAGCTGAAGGGTCCTGGTCTCAGCTTGAATCTCCTGCTGGCTCCTCAATCAGTTGGGGCATAGTCTTATGGCCTCGGGCAGATTATACTCTTGTTAGGTAAAAGAAAAAGTACGATAGACTCCTGACTCCAAGGACGCTTGATTCTCTCAGGAGCCGAAATGGGTCGTTGTGGCAGGCTTCTTGCAATACGTCGCATGGGCTAGGTATGCGAAGACCCAGAATCTTCAGCTTACATTGAAGGACTCTAAGTTGTTTATTTATAATATCTTAAATCTATCCAACCGGGTTTCAGGCCGAGCAGGAAGCGGAATCCGAAATACGGCGGCTATTGCCTTTCTGACCCTCTTGGTTTGCTCCTGCGTAAAGCAGAATACGCCTGTTGAGCCCAAAGAAGACGAAATCAGCCGGGCAACGGAGCCAGGAGGCAATGCCGCACCAGGAATTGACACTTCCACACCAAATACCGCCTCGAATGGAAGCAAGGAACCTGATCCCCCGGTAGAGAGTTGCGAATCCTACCTGAAAAAAATCACCCCGATATACCAGAGCATTCCTCAAGATCTCAGAACCCTGAAACCAGCCCAGGCCGATCAGCTCGCCGCTAGTATCGAGAAGGCCATCGTCGATTGCGAAAAGTACATCCATAACTGCGCGTCCGGTCACAGCTCAGCCAAGCTTCGTTTCTACCAGTCAAAGTTCCTCCAACTCATCAGCTCGCGTGTTCGAACGCAGGCCATCAATGACATGTCGAAAGACAGAGCCAAGTTCACCATCGAAGACCTCGACAGAAAAATGGCCCCTTTTTATAACCGGGTGATTGGTCATGCGCGCATGGCTGTCGCCGGTCTCCAGAACTCATCCGAACTGAAGCCCTCCGCCATCGAGATCTGCGCATGGGCTCATACGAGCCTGAAGGAGCCCCAGAAAGCCAGGGACGATTATCTCAATTATCTCGAGACCTACCCCAACAGCCCCCGCATCACCGTGCTGACCGCAGCTCTCGGACGGGTCCTCTCGGATCTTGGGGAATACGACGCGGGCGTCAAGCTGGTCGAGGAAAAGATGGCGGCTGCGGAAGCGCAGAAAAGCCCTGACTTCCCCACCCTCGGCGAGACCCGGTGGAAACTCTACGAAGCCAAGGGCGATATCGCGGGTCTCCTGCGCTCGGCTGAGAGCGTGCTCCAGGACTACCCGGCACGAACCAGGAGCGATCAATATTCCCTCAAGACAAAGGAAGCGTACTCGCGCTACCTTGCCTTCAACGGCTTCCGCAAGGGCTACTCGCTGATGGCCCTTGGCCGGCTGGACGAGGCCCGGGATGCCTTTGACTCGCACGTCAAGGAGATCAACAAGCTGCAGGAGGCCCTAGAGAAAAGAGGGCGCTCCCTGAAGCCGGCCATCAACATCTACCGCCAGCGCTCGGAAAACGCCCTGGGCTTCATCAAGAAAACCGCCCTGCGCCCGGCCCCGGCTGATTTCGAGCTTGGAGAAATGTGGGTTACGCAGAAGCGCACCCGGCTTAAAGAATCAACCGGCAAGGTTGTAGGGCTCATCTTCCGCGGCGCTGAAGACACCCGCTCTGCGACCTTCCTGGCTAATATTGGAGACTTTGCCGAGGCCAACGATGAGGTGGAGATGGTGTCGGTACACTTCTTCAAGAGTGCGAAAAACATAGATGAACAGCTCGAAAGCCTGCGACAGGAGCTCGCTGGAACAGGCTATACCGGGGCGGCGGGGTTTGATCCGGACCTCACCGGCAGGAAGCTCTTCCGCTCCTGGGGAGTTTTTGTCGGCAGCGCCACGTTCCTCATCATTGACAAGCAGGGGCGTCCCGTCTGGTTCCAGCAGGACCCGCGGACCAGGGACACCAACCTGGTCAAATCCATCCTGCTCAGGGTTGTCGAATCAGAGTAATTCTCTGCGAAACCCTCGCCGGGGCCTCATAATCACCACGCCGCCGCCGCCCGCAAACACCGTCCGAGCCCCTCTCTCCAGATGGCCCCGGCCCCCAATCGGTATCTCATTGATCCAGAGCGAAACCTTCCTGAACAGGTGAATGTCGCTTCTGCTCAACCCGGCGCGATTCCCTCGGGAATTGAGGCTGGACTGGCATTCGCTTTTGGAACATCGCTCTCAGCCTGCTCGGTACAGGCCAGCCTTGCGGCCGCCACCCTCATCTCTCTGAATTACGTTGCCTGGATTGCGACCCGCCGGCTTCTCAAGCTCCGGCTGGCGCATCCCGCAAAAAAGAAAATCGCGTGGCTCTACCTCATCTGCGGACTCGGGTGGTTCAGCCATGAGTCGGCTCAGCCCCCCTGGATAAAAAACCATCCCCAGGGAGCCCCTGTTTTACGACAGAAAGCTCTTCTTGGAACCATCAGGGGAACCGTCTCGGATCTGCCGATATTACGCCCTCAACGGTTCGCCAGCGATAGCGGGGGTTCCATGTATGCCGAGTTCAAATTGACGACTTCTACCCCCGGACAACTCTACCGGGTTCGGGCCGGGATAAAAGGAGACCAGCTGCCGGCCGGGCTCAAGCCGGGCGCCTCGGTAGAGGTCCAGGGAAAGGTCTACCCTCAGCTCCGCCGCTGCGCCCCAGTTCGGAAAAATACACCTGCTGCCATCATCCAGTCATTGCCCGGCTCGCTCACCTTGCACCAGGAGCCGCCCGCTCGGCCCGCCCTGGGACTGCGTATTCGCTGGCCTGTTGTGAACCTCATCAGAAGACTGTATTCGGATAAAGAGCAGGGGCTCTTCTGCGCTCTGATCACAGGCGAAAAACGATTGCTGGACCAGGAGCTGAGTCTCCTCTTTGTCGAAACGGGAACGGCCCATTTCCTCGCCATCAGCGGACTGCACGTTGGCCTCATCATGGTATTCGCAATGCGAATACCCTTTCCGCAGAAGGGAAAAACCATACTGCGCCTTATGGTGCTTGGCCTTTTCGTCCTTCTCAGCGGCGCCAACACCCCGGTGTTGCGAGCCGCGATAATGATCGGGCTGCACCTGCTTCTACAGGCGGCGGGTAGATTGCCGCGAGCCCTCGACACGCTTGGATGGACACTCCTCGCCCTGCTCATCACTGACCCCTTGAGCATCAGCGAACCCGGCTTTCAGCTGTCCTTTATCGCGACAATAGCCATCCTGGGCTGGAGCTCGATGCGAGCAAATGACCTGCGAGAAAGAAGGCGCCTCCTGGTCCCTCCAAAGCCGGCGGGCGCTTTTTCGAGGTTGGGTTCAGCTCTCTGCGCTCATATTCAAAACAGTCTCTGGGTTGCGGTAATATCCACAGCCGTGACAGCGCCCCTGATCGCGACGCATTTTCACAGGGTCCATCCGATAGCTCCCCTGCTTTCCGTCTGTCTCTACCCGCTGATAGCTGTGAACCTGCTGCTTGGCCTTTCCAGCATCCTGCTGGGATTCATCTGGATCGAGGCCGGCTTCCTGGCTGCGGATGCAGCAACCGTATTTGCGCAGATGTTGAATGGCCTGCTTGTTTTTTCACGAAAGATCCCGGGTCATTGCTTCAGCATGCCTCCTCCGGGATTCACCATGGTCTCCATCTTCTACCTTCTGCTTGGCGCGGGAATATCAAAGAAAACACGGGGAGCCGCCCTGCTGTTATCCATCCTGATCCTCCCCGCTGCCCTCATCGTGAACCTGTCCGCCGGTAACGAAAACAACCCGAGACTGATCCACCTGGATGCTGGAGCAGGGTCGGCCGCCTTGCTTGAGCTCCCCGGGAGCAGGAGAGCCTTCCTGATTGATGCCTGTGGAAAGACCCGGGCGGGAAGCCGGCGTCTCGCCCGCTCACTTCTCGACAAAGGCCATCGCCGAATTGATGGAATCATCCTGACCCATCCGCATGTCGACCATGTCGGAGCGCTGCCCGTACTTACGAGGTCACTGGATGTCGGAGAACTATTCTGCTCGGAACATTTCGAGCGGGAGGAATACGGAAAAAAACTTCTCGCCGATGCTCGCAAAAAAGGAGTCCTCGTCAGCAAGGTTCGGCGAGGACAGCTGCTGCGCCTGCCCGGGCCGGAAGATATCGTTCTGCGCATTATCTACCCGGACCAGACTGAAAACCTGCCCCTGGCTCAACATGCCAACGAGATGTCCCTTTCTTTCTTCATCGAAATCGGGGAAAAACGGATCCTCTGCCTTGGCGACCTGGAAGAAGACGGGCTGGCCAGGCTTTTTGAATCAGGAGAAGATCTCAATTCCGAGATCGTCATCCTCCCCCACCACGGGAGAAGCAACCGTCTCTATGACACCTTGCTGGAAAAGGTCTCCCCCACGACCGTGGTAGTTTCCGGAGACGGTCAAGGACAAGCCGAAGAGACTCTACTCCGGATTGAGCTTTCGGGCATCAAGACCTACGCCACCTGGCGAGGCGGCAGCATTCAAAATGAATGGAATACCACCGGTATTAAAACGAGCTATGTCGACAGGTGATCAGTCCGCCGGGCTGGCGGATTGAATTTTTCCGCCTGTATCGGCGGCGTGCCGCACGAGCTTTCTCACAAGCAGCTTGTGGGTAGCGATCGCCCAGCTCGAGGCGACTCTCTGCAGGGTGGTCAGGATGACGTAGCAGAGGGTCACCCAGAATATGACCGTGGAAGAAATTCCGCCGAGATACGCGTAGACCAGCAGCGCGCCTGAAACCGTTCCAACCAGGAGGTGTGAGAGCGCCCCTCCGCGGCCGGACTCGGCAGCGCCGGCCTTCTCCATGAGAATCTTCTCCAGCTGGCTGAATTTCACCTGGTCCATTCTTTTTACCTCTCGGGATGAGCTTATCCGTGGGTCGCCGCAGTCCTGAAGAGCCCTGAAATATTTCGTTTAAAGGGCGGCTCCAGGAAGCCCTGCTCGGTAATAAAACCCGTCACGTACCGAGCCGGCGTAACGTCGAAGGCCGGGTTGTATACATCGACCCCGGGAGGCGTCGTCTTCCTGCCGAATCCCGCTGTAACCTCAATGTTCGATCGCTGCTCGATGGGGATGCCGGCTCCGCTGGCGGTGTGCGGATCAAAGGTCGAGCTGGGAGCCGCGACGTAAAAAGGTATGTCGTGTTCGCGCGCAAGCACCGCGACTCCGTAGGTTCCGATCTTATTCGCTACATCTCCATTGGAGGCGATCCGATCGGCACCGACGACCACGCATTGGACCTGCCCGGAGCCCATCAACGAGGCGGCCGCATTATCGCATGCTACCGTAACATCGACCCCCGCCCTGCGAAGCTCCCAGCTTGTCAGCCTGGCCCCCTGCAGCAGCGGGCGGGTTTCATCAGCAAAGACCCTGATCTTCTTTCCTTTTTCTACGGCGCTGTAGATCACTGCGAGCGCCGTACCCATGCCTCCGGTCGCCAGAGCGCCCGCGTTGCAATGCGTCAGTACGCTCCAGCCGCTTCGAAGCAGCTTCTGGCCATGGCGCCCGATCGCCCGGCAAAGACGCTGGTCCTCCTCGTGAATCTCGATCGCCTCATCGAGAAGACCTCTCAGAAGCTCAGGAAAAGAAGCTCCCTCTGCCTCCAGGGCCTCGGCGCGAGCCGCCATCCGGTCAAGCGACCAGAAGAGGTTGACCGCGGTCGGCCTGGCCCCTGCCAGGCGTTTCTTTACTCTCGCAAAGCTTCTCCTGAAGCCGGCGGCGGAGGCGGGCGCCGCCTCTCTCATGCCAAGGACCACCCCATAGGCCGCCGCAACCCCGAGCGCAGGAGCTCCGCGCACCGCCAGGCGGCGAATGGCATCGATAACCACGGAGAGCTCACGAATACGAAGGTATTTCACCCTGGCGGGAAGGAGCGTCTGGTCGAGCAGGGAGAGATGCCCTCCAGGACCGCCAACCCATCTCAGCGTAGGCGTATGACCCGCGGCATCCGACCGTGCGGCACGAGCCTTCCGGGAAGATGAAGGGCTCATGAGAGCCCTTCGCTCTCCAGACGTTCACGGGCCCTGGCATCCTTGGCCTCTACCTGCTCAACAAGGCGGCCCTTATACGCCGTCATCGCCTCGGCGAGACGGTCGTCGGAAAGCGCCAGCATCTGGACCGCCAGGATCGCCGCGTTCTGCGCTCCGTTGACCGCAACGGTCGCGACCGGAACGCCGGGAGGCATCTGAACAGTCGAGTAGAGCGCATCGACTCCATGCAGGGCGCCATTCTCGATTGGAACCCCGATCACCGGGAGGGTTGTCTTAGCGGCAAGAGCTCCGGCGAGATGCGCCGCGCCCCCCGCCCCGCCAATGATTACCCGGAAGCCCTCATCCCGGGCCGTGGCCGCCAGGTCGAGCGCTTTTTCAGGCGAACGGTGAACCGAACACACGCACACCTGGTAGCCCACCTCGAATTCTTTCAGGCACTTGAGCGCACCTGTCATGATATCAAGATCTGAATCGCTCCCCATCAGGATCAGGACTCGCTTATCCATCTCTACCTCGCCTCAAGCTGTTTAGTTTTTTTTACGTGAGAAAACCGATGAACGCTGTCAGCTCCAATCCCGGCCGGTCAACAATTCGAATATCTCGCGATATTTCGTGGTTGTATAGCCTGTCACCTCGTCCGGAAGCTTTGGAGCCGGCGGGGTCTTGTCCCAGTCGGTCGACAGGAGATGGTCCCGTACGTATTGCTTGTCAAAGGAGGATTGCGACTTGCCCGGCTCATAGAGATCCATGGGCCAGAACCTGGAGGAGTCCGGAGTGAGAACCTCATCTGCGAGAACAAGCTCGCCTGTCGACGGACGCACGCCCCACTCGAACTTGGTATCAGCGATAATAATCCCGCGGGTGCGAGCGTATTCAGCGGCCTTGAAGTAGACCTCCAGGCTCTTCTGCTTCATCTCATCCGCCCGCTCCTGGCCAAGAATCTCAACCATAGTCTCGAATGGAATGTTTTCATCGTGCCCCTCTTCCGCCTTGGTCGACGGAGTAAAGATCGGCTCTGGGAGCTGGCTGGAGTTGACCAGTCCATCGGGAAGCGGAATCTTGCAGACCGTCCCGTGCTGCTGGTATTCGGCCCATCCGGAGCCGGCAAGATATCCGCGAACGATACATTCCACTGGCTGGATCTCGAGCTTTTCCACAAGCATGAATCTTCCGCGAAGCTGCTCCGCCTGCGGCGCGCAGCTTTCCGGAAGATCTTCGACCTCAGCGGCGATGAGATGATTGTCGACTCCAAGGAGGTCGAACCAGAACAGCGAAAGCTGGGTCAGGATCCTCCCCTTGTCCTGGATACCATCAGGCAGGACAACGTCAAAAGCGGAGAGCCTGTCGGTCGCTACAATCAGGTACCTGTCCCCGAGATCATAGAGGTCCCGAACCTTTCCCCGCCGCACGAGATCAGCACCGGGAATCTCTGATTCTCTGATAACCGAAGATGTTCCTTCAACAGATCTCATGGCGACCCCTCGTTTATTCCATCACTGAAAGTCAAAAAACAATCCAACTCCGAATGTCATCACCGCTACCACTCGGATCATTTTCAACTCGTTGAAAGATCAGGTCTTCGGAGGCCCTGAGCATAACAGAAAGCCAGGGCCAAGGCATCCGTCACATCCTTCGGATCGGGCGGCTCATCAAGATTCAACAGGCGAGCCATCATCGCCTGGACCTGGGATTTCGAGGCCTGGCCGTTTCCCGTCACCACCTTCTTCACCCTGGTGGGAGCGTACTCCTCGATCTCGAGATCGTGGAGCGCCCCGACCAGCAGGCCGACACCCCTTGCCTCTCCAACCTTCATGACGCTCTCAAAGCTTCTGCCGTGAAAGACCTTCTCGAGCGCGAGCACTGCCGGCCCATGCTCCCGCACAATCTCGTCAAGAGCCTCGTAGAGCTTCCTCAGCCTGATGGGGATCTCCAGCTTCGCCCCGGTCTTTTGAAGATGAATGGCTCCGTAGGAGACCACCGAGAGCTCGCCTTCCGGCCCGGCATCGATAACCCCATAGCCCGCTACGCGGGTCCCAGGGTCAAAGCCAAGAATACGAACGTGTCCAGACATCAGAACACTCTCTCCTGCGGAAGCTCGTCACTCTTCGGCCTGATTGTAACTTTCCCCAGCTTCTCTGCATAGACCCAGAAGCAGCCGGAATACCATCTTCAATCGTGGTACTGAGATTCCCGCAGGCGAAAGAGAAGCCTGATGGGGATCTCCTCGAACTCGAGCGCCTCCCGCAACGAATTGGCGATGTAGCGCCGGTAGTCATTTGAAAAAGCCTTGGGATGATTGACGAATACCACGAAAACCGGCGGACAGACGGTAACCTGGGTGGCGTAGTAGATCTTCCCGGACCTCCCTTTCTTCGCAGGCGGTGGCCGATGCTTGAGAATAGCCTTCATCACACGGTTAAGCTCTCCGGTTCCGGCCCTTACAGATGCGCGCTTGTACAGGTTCTGAGCCAGGTCGATCGCAGCCTGGGTATTCCTGGAATCCTTGGCTGTGGTGAAGACGATCGGCGCGTAGATCATTCCGGGCATACGGTCGGAGAGATACTTGGCGTAGGCCTCGGTGGTAATCTCTCCCCCCGAGAGATCCCATTTATTGACCACCATGACACAGACCTTGTGGGCCTTGGAGATTGTCTCACCGAGCTTCTTGTCCGCCCGGGTAATCTCCTCGCTGGCATCCAGGAGAAACAAAACCACATCAGCCCGCTGGATAGCGCCGAGAGTTCGAACCTGGCTATAGAACTCGATAGAGTCCTTGATCCCCTTGCGCCTCTGGATTCCCGCGGTATCGATCACCACGAACTCCCGCCCATCTTTCTGAAATCGCACGTCTACAGCGTCACGAGTCGTACCCGGAACCTCGCTGACAATAACCCGCTCCTCCTGCGCCATGACGTTTACGAAGGTCGACTTGCCTACATTTCGCCTGCCGACAACAGCAATCCTCATCACCGGCTCCGTCTCGATCCCGGCGGTCGGCCAGACCTTTTCTGAAATTTCCCGGAGGAGATCCGTACGGCCCCAGCCTTCATTGGCGCTGACGCCGTGGGGATCGCCAAGACCCAATCTGTGGAACTCATGCACTCCCGACTCCAGGCTGGGATGGTCGACCTTGTTCGCGGCGAGTATCAGGGGGATCTCCCCTGACCTCTCCCGAAGCCGCGCGGCCACCATCCGGTCAAGCGGGGTGACACCATCGCGAACGTCGACCACAAAGAGGATCAGGTTCGCGCCCTCCAAGGCGAAGGCTATCTGGCGCTCGATGTGCTCACTCAGGTCGTCCTGGTCAACGACCCCGATGCCGCCGGTGTCGACCATCTCCATCACCACGTCGCGGAAGGGAACCAGAGCGCTCACCCTGTCCCGCGTAACCCCGGGCGTGCTGTCGACAATGGCGATCCGCTCTCCGGCAAAGCTGTTGAGCAGCGAAGATTTCCCGACATTCGGGCGTCCAACGATGGCTACCACTGGCAGGCTCATGATTCACCTCCCCCGCCGGAGGCTTCCCGGTCGGAAAGCAGCATGGCGGCGTGCAGAAGACCCAGGTGCGTCTTGTTGTCGACAATCCTCTTCTCCCCGGAAGCTCGGCCCAGTAATTCCGCCACCAGGAGTTCGAGCTCGAGCTCATGAACCTCCAGGTGTTCTGTCGTCTCCAGCCTCTGCTCTCCTGGTTCGAGCTCGCTGGCCAGGAAAAAGTGCATCGGCTGGGCCGACATTCCGGGAATCGTATAGCGAACGCCCAGGGATTCCATCGTTCCAGCCCGATAGCCTGTCTCTTCCTCCAGTTCGCGCAGGGCCGCCTCGCGTGGAGGCTCTCCCTCATCGATATGACCGGCGGGAAGCTCGAATATTCGTCCGCCAACCGCGGGCCGCAGTTGCTCAATGAGGACCACCCTCGCGCCACCACCCCTCCCGTCCGACTCGAGCAGGGGGACGATCGCCACCACCGGCGGCAGGGAAATCTTCACCTGGGAGCTCTCGGCATCATCGGGAAATCGGCAGCTCAGCATCGACAAGCTCACAAACTCACCTCGATAGAGCGAGCTTTCCTCAAGAACCTCGAAGCTTTCATCCGGCCTCACTCCGGGAAGCAGGGCGGACTCGTTGTTGGATTTCAGCGGCTGTGTCATGATCCCTCGCTGCCCGCTACTGTAACAAAATCCGCCGTATCAAGGTGGGCCAGGAGCACACCGATATCAGCCGGCGTCACCCCGGAAATACGCGAGGCCTGCCCGACAGAAAGGGGCCGGAGCTGATCGAGCTTCTCGGTCGATTCTCCGCGCAACCCCAGGATCGCGGTGTAATCGAAGGCCTCTGGAATGGCGAGCCCCTCCAGTCTCTTGAATCGCTCCACCTGCGCCAGGTGCCGCTCGATATAGGCCGCGTATTTGATCTGGATTTCGACCTGCTCGACGACCTCATCATCGCTCTCAACCCCCTCAAGCAGGGCCGAGATCTCGGGGATCTCCTGCGCGAGTTTGCCCAGGCTCGCCCCCGGTCGCCGGAGCAACTTGGCAAGAGAGATCCCCGCAGAACGTCCCTGTTCAAGGGTTGTCCTCATCCCGGAGATCCGTTCCCGCTTGTCATCTACGCGGCGCATGCGCTCATCGGAGACCAGTCCCAGCTGATGACCCTTCTCGCAAAGCCGCAGATCGGCATTGTCGCTCCTCAGAAGGAGCCTGTATTCCGCCCGCGAGGTAAACATCCTGTAGGGCTCAAGGGGACATTCCTTGACGAGGTCATCGATCAAGACGCCGATATAGGCCTCCGATCTGTCGAGCAGGAGAGGGGCCTGCTCTCGACATCGGAGCACCGCGTTGACGCCCGCGAGCAGCCCCTGCGCCGCCGCCTCCTCGTAGCCGCTCGTACCGCAGATCTGGCCGGCAAAATAGAGCCCGCCCACAGCCCTGGTCTCAAAGGTCGGCTTGATCTGGATCGGAGGAAAGAAGTCGTACTCGACGGCATAGCCATATTGAAGAATCTTCGCGTTTCTCAGCGCCGGGATCGTCGCCAGCACCTGCTCCTGGACATCGCGCGGAAGACTGGTGGAGATACCGTTGAGGTACACCCAGGAGGTGGCAAGCCCCTCCGGCTCGAGAAAGATCTGGTGCTTGTCTTTGTCGGCAAAGCGAACCACCTTGTCCTCGATCGAGGGACAGTAGCGAGGACCAACGCCCTCGATCTGGCCTGAGTACATCGGCGCCCGGTGGAGATTTTTCCTGATGAGGTCGTGAGCCTGCGGGTTGGTCCAGGCTATATGACAATCAACCTGGTCCAGGGAGTAGCCGCGGGTGTCGAAGGAAAAGAAGAAGGGGTCATCATCTCCGGGCTGGACCGTGGATTCGGAAAAATCGATGGTCGCCGCATCCACCCGCGCGGGGGTGCCGGTCTTCAGCCTTCTGCGCGAGAAGCCAAGGTCCTCGAGAAAATCCGAGAGGCCGTAGGAGGCGGATTCTCCTATCCGCCCGCCCTTCTCTTTTTCCTCGCCGCAATGCATGAGCCCGCGCAGGAAGGTGCCTGTGGTAAGAATCACCGACCGGCCGGCCAGCTCGCTTCCATCGCTCAACCTCACACCCGTGACCCGCGAGGATTCAGCCTGGCTCGACTCGAGCAGCAGGGCCGAGACCTTACCCTCGACAACGGTAAGACCATCGACCGAGGCGGTCAACCGGACCATGTAATCCTGGTATTTCTGTTTGTCGCATTGGGCACGAGGGGCTCTCACCGCCGGCCCCTTGCGCGTATTGAGCAGGCGAAACTGGATTCCGCTCGAATCCGCCGCCCGGCCCATTTCGCCGCCCAGCGCGTCAAGCTCACGCACCATCTGCCCCTTGCCAAGGCCCCCGATCGCCGGATTGCACGACATTCGGCCGATAGCGCCCGCATCGAGACTCACGAGAGCAGCCCGGGCGCCCATGCGGGCCGCGGCAAGAGCTGCCTCGATCCCCGCGTGGCCGCCTCCGATGACGATCACATCAAAAGAATCCACCCCGGCGCTCATGACCCATCCCCCTCGACGGCAAGCTCAGCTCCCGTGGCCGAAACGAAGGTGGAGCATCCTCCGAGGCTGCCCATCTCCCTGAAGTAGCCGGGGAACGACTTGGTGACTACCTGCGGATCACCTATCTCCACCCCCGGAACCAGCAGGCCGGCAAGAGAGAGCGCCATCGCTATCCTGTGATCCCCCCAGGAGTCGATCCGGGCACCCTGCATCGAGAAGCTGCCCGGACCCTCCGGGCCGTTAATCTCGAGGCCATCATCGAGCTCGCGCACATCGACGCCCAGCTTCCTGAGCTCGCTGGCGACTGCGGCAATCCGGTCGCTCTCCTTGTAGCGAAGGTGGGGGACTCCGTAGAGACGGGTACGCCCACGGGCGAAGGCCGCGACCACGGCGAGGGTCGGGACAATATCCGGCATGTCTGAGCAATTATTCGACAGCCCCCGCAACATCTCCTCCGGCCCGGAAACCGTGATGGAGTCGACATCTTTTTTTACGTGGCAGCCCATCTCAGCAAGCACGTCCGCGAAACGAAGGTCCCCCTGCCGGGAGACCTTGCCGACGCCCTCGACCCGAACAGTCGTTCCTGTCAGTGCCGCGGCTGCGAAGAAATAGCTGGCTGTCGAGGCGTCCCCCTCAACAAAGTACTCACGCGACTTGTACCACTTCCTGGAATCGATGTGGTAGACAACCTGCCCATCGTTTTCGTCATCATGAATGTCGACCCTGACCCCGAAATCCTGCATCGTCCTGAGGGTCAGGTCCAGGTAGGGTGCGGAGAGCACCTCCCCCACCAGGCGAACCTCGATATTCTTCTGCGCCATTGGCGCCACCATCAGCACTGCGGAGATAAACTGGCTCGAGGTGTTGCCGGCCATATTGACCCGCCCGCCCTCCAGCACCCGGGAACCGATCGTCACCGGGGGACATCCGGTCGGACTGCTGATCTCAGCTCCAAGATCCCTGAGCGCCTGAACCAATTGACTGATCGGACGCTGCCTCATCCTCTCATTCCCATCGACCACGTAATCCCCACCGGAGATGGTCAGGACAGCGGTCAGAAAACGGGTGGCCGTACCGGCGTTACCCAGGCTGAAGGACCCTTTCTTATTCGGATAGCCATCCAGATCACCTCTGACCGTAAAGGTAAGAGCATCCCTTGACGCGCAGCGCGGGCCGCCGGCCTCCGATTCGATCTGAACACCTAAAGCCTTTAACGCTTCACTCAGGCACCTCGAGTCATCGCAATCGAGCGCGTTCATCAGGGTTGACTCTCCCGGAATCAAGCTGGATATGAGCAGGGCCCGGTTTGTCAGGCTCTTCGAGCCGGGCAGCGAAATCGTACCGCCTGCGAATTGGCCTGGCTCGATCCTCACATAGGAGGCCTCGGGAGGAATTGCGTTGCTGAACCCTGTCATCGAAACACCATGAAAATGAAGAACTTATAGAAACGGGGATTATAGGTGGGCTTGGTGGACAGTCAATCAGCACAAAGGACCGAAATATCGGTTTCTCTAGGCGAAAAGCCGGCTCTCAGTCATTTTGCGGATCTGAAGGGGTATAGAAGCCCCCCTCGCGGTCGGCTAATTCTTGCAAGCGTTCACAGGGGGCCAGCCTGGATTCGCCGAATCCCTCCAAGGTCTCGACAATCGCACCGATTCCAAGGCTGTCGGCGTAACGCAGCGGACCTCCACGGAAAGGAGCGAACCCGGTTCCGAAGACCATCGCGAGGTCCACATCGGAAGCCGTTGCGACAACTCCGTCCCCAAGAGCCATAGCTGCCTCATTGATCATGGGATAGATCAACCGCTTGACCCAGAGTCCGGCGTAGGGAGTCCTGTAGCTTCCCCGCTGCCTGCCGATCTTCGCCAGCAGGGCCGTGTTAAGCTTCGGTTTCCGCCGGCGGCCCTTCCCTCCGTGGATGTAAAAACCCCGGCCTGTTTTCCTGCCGAGGACGGCGGGATCATTCCCCAGGCCGGAGAGAGCCGCCGGTGGACGCGCCCTCTCCCCGAACCCCTTGTGGAGAATATTGGAAACCTTCGCGGCGACATCGTGCCCGACCTCATCCATCAGCTCGAGAGGCCCCATCGGCATACCGAAGCTCCGGATCTCCTGGTCCATCGCCTCGGGCGAATAGCCCTCCTCCAGCAATCGAACAGCCTCGTTGAGGTAGGCTCCCAGCACCCTGTTCACCAGGAAGCCGGGAGCATCCTCGCAGCGCACCGGGATCTTCCCAAGACTGCGGGCGAAGGTCTCGACCGCAACCAGGGCCGCATCTGTGGTCCGGGGACCTCGAATGACCTCGACCAGGGGCATGCGCTCAACGGGATTGAAGAAATGAAGCCCAACGATACGCCCGGGACGTTTCGCCGCGTTCTGGAGATCGGTAACGGACAGGGCTGAGGTATTCGACGCGAAAACGACATGCGCTCCCAGCTCGGCCTCCGCCTCGCGGAGAACTTTTTTCTTGATCTCGAGGTCCTCTACAACCGCCTCGATGATGATCCCGGCCGAGCCGAAGCCGGCATAGTCAGTGGAACTGCTGACCTTCGCCATGAGGTTGAGAACCTCGCTCTTCTTCATGCGCCGGCGTGCGACCCGCCCCTGGAGGATCTCCGCGATCCGCCGGTAGCCCGAAGAGATGGCCTCCCGGCTGATATCCTTGAGCCGGGCCCGGTACCCCTTCAGGGCGACCAGGGCAGCGAGCCCTCCGCCCATGACACCTGCCCCCAGGAGACCGACCATGGCGCCCTTTTCAGGGGCGCGGGCGGCGCCCCTGCCTGTCTTCCCGGCGCCTCCCCCGCGGCGGGCGGCCTCGCTGGTAAGAAAGATATCGATCAGGTTTTTACAGGTCGAGGATACCGCGAGCGCCCCCACCAGCTTTGCCTCGAGCTCCAGGCCAGCCTCCAGTGACAGCCCATAGCCATCGATCATCGAATCGAGAGCTCTTCGGGGCGCGGGATAATGCCTGCCCGTCTTACGCTGGATGTCCTTTAGAGCGCGTGAACGAATATAGTTTCTTCCAAGACCGCTCCCTTCGAGAAGCCGCATGAACAGTGATCTTCGGGCGGGGCCCGGACGGTAACGCTTGCCCTTTCCAGCAAGAGCCCGGGCAGCGAGTTCACGGCTCGAATCCCTCAGGCTCGCGGGATGGGTCGCCTCGTCTATCACTCCCAGCTTCAACGCCTTGCGAACATCGAGAGGTTTACCCGTGAGAATCACAGGCAGGGCGCGGGCGAGTCCTATCAATCGAGGCAGACGCTGGGTCCCGCCGAAGCCGGGCAGGATACCAAGCTGCACCTCCGGCAGGCCGATCCGGGTCTTCTCAAAGTCGCTGGCGATGCGAAGGTCGCAGGCCAGGGCCAGCTCGGCGCCGCCGCCAAGACAGTTTCCGTGAATCGCGGCGATGGTCACCGCCTTCATCGAGGCCAGCTTGCCGAGAACAGCCTGCCCCCGGCGGGACTGGGCGCGGGCCTCCTGCTCGTCTGTAACCCCGCGAATCTCGACGATATCGGCTCCGGCGATGAAGGTGCCGCTCTCCTCCTTGCCGCCGCAGACCACCAGGGCCCTGATGCTCTCAGTCCCGGCGACCTCATCGAGAACCCGCTCGAGATCATCGATGACCGCCCCGCTGAGCTTGTTGACCTTCTCTCCGGGAAGATCGAATACGAGGAAGGCGATTCCTTCTTCCACGGGTTCGAGCTTCCAGGCGCCTGTGCTGACCTTCTTTTCCGGCCCGGTCATTCCATCGCCTCCACCACCATGGCCCCGCCCTGGCCTCCGCCGACGCAGAGCGTGGCCAGGCCTCGCTCGAGTCCACGCCGCCGGAGGTCGGTGAGCAGGGCGAGAACGATCCGGGCGCCGCTGGCGCCAACCGGGTGCCCAAGCGCTATGGCGCCCCCGTTCACATTGAGCTTGTCGGAAGAGAGCTCTCCGATGGAAGCTGACAGGCCGAGCTCACTGGCAGCGAAATCAGACGAGTCGAACGCCGCGCAATTGGCAAGCACCTGCGCGGCAAAGGCCTCGTTCAATTCAACCCTGTCCATGTCCCGCAGCGAAGAGCCTGCTCTTTCCAGGGCCAGGGGGACGCTGAAAGCCGGGCCCAACCCCATCCGGGAAGGCGAGCAGCCCCGATAGGCGTAGGAGATGATGCGGCCAAGGGGCTTCAGTCCAAGCTCGGCCGCCTTTTCTTCGCTGGCAAGCAGGAGAGCAACGCCGCCATCGGTAATCGGACAGGCATTGCCAACCGTCACCGTCCCAAGCGTCCTGTCAAAATACGGCCGCAGCTTCGCGAGCGCCTCGATCGACTGGCCCTTTCGCGGACCGACATCCTCGGCGACCGCCTCGTACCGGGGGCCGGCATACACGGGGACGATCTCGTCTGCAAGAATCCCGGCCGCCCTGGCAATGCACGCCCTCTGATGACTCTGCAGGGCGAACTCGTCCTGCTCCTGCCTGGAGATGGCGAACTCCCGGGCAAGGTTCTCCGCCGTCTCTCCCATATTCAGACCACAGAAAGGGTCCGTGAGCCCCTCCTCGATGCCGATCACCGGCCTGAAATCTCCCATCCTGAAACTCGCGAGAGCGGCAAGCCTGCCAAGAGCAGAGCGCGCGCGAGCCAGCCGCACGAACTTTCCACGGGTCGCTTCCTGGTAGAGAAAAGGTATGCCTGACATGGATTCAACCCCGCCGGCGGCGACAAGGTCGCAATAGCCGAAACGAATCCGGTCGAACGCGGTGGTGATGGCCTCCATCCCAGAGGCACAGTTCCGATGGACGGTTGAGGCCGGCGTGGAGATCGGAACTCCCGCTCTCAAGGCGATCACCCGGGCAATATTCGCCGAATCGGCGGGCTGGGCTACATTGCCGAAGATCACCTCGTCCACCTCCGAGGCCGGAACGCCCTGGCGCACCAGGATCTCATCGAGGGGAATCCTGCCGAGCTCGCTTGCATGGACGCCGGCCAGGGGACCACCCGCCTTGGCAAAGGGAGTCCGCAGACCATCGACAACGACCACCGAGCAGGTCCCATCGCCGGATTTTTTCCTGCCTGCGGCCATCATACCGCTCCCGCGCAGAGGTCTCGAACAAGCCTTTCACCAGAGGTCATCCACAGGATGATCCCACCGGCTGAATAGTACCTTTGCAGGACCCGGGCGGAAAGCCCCGAGCGAACGAATTTCAGTAAATGACGAGAAGGACCGTGGAGCTGGCCTGGACCGAACTCCGCAGGCCGCCTATTCGATCGCCACGTAGCGGCCGCCATGTTCCCTGGACAGCTGCTTGAGAAACTCCTCCTTGGCGCCCCGGAAGCCAAGTGTAAAGATCCGCACATCCCGAAGAAAATTGAGCTCCTTCATCCGCTTGTGGATCTCATCGACGATCTGCGCGGAATCCTCGGGATCTCCCTTTCCTGACGACCCGACATGGGTCGGCGCGCCATCCGTTACCAGGTAGATTGTATCCAGCGAGAGATCGCTGAAGGCCTCCTCGAGGGCGAGATCGGTCACGGTGACCCCCTCGGCGCGAAGCTCATCGACGTACTCCCCTGCCTCCGCCTTATTCCCCTTGCTGGACTTGACCATCGCCTCCTGCCAGGGATCGACATCGCTCGAGTAGGTGACGAGATTGAACCTGACATCGCTGGGCAGCGCCTTGACGACACGGATGAGCTCCTTCTTGGCCCGGGTGATGCGCCGACGCTCCTCGGGAGGCTTCGGAGGCCCCTTCTTGGCGGCATCGCCAACGACAGTGCGCCTGCGATTGGCCTCAGTGGAACCGCGGGGAGCGGGATCGGTCGACAGCATGCTGCCGGAGACATCGAGAATGAAGCAGATGTTCTTACCGGTGACCGCGGCGCCAAAGAGGGTCAGGGCTGTCCTGGCCGAGGCTTTCTTGTGAGGCTCGAAGAAATCGGGGCGCCCCTTCCTGGCCGCGACATAGTTCTTCCAGTCAACCGCCGCGGGCAGATCCACATGCAGCATCTGCTGGAGAGCTGCCTGGAAGGTGAGAAGCGTACGCTCCCACTCGGCCGCGTCACCACTGGGCCTCTTGGTCTCGATGGCCGCATAGCGCTCCACCATCTTTTCGACAACAGGCACCTTCTTTGAACGCCGCAGATAGTGCAGCGCACGCCTGACAATCTGTGGAGCCTTGTCGGAGAGCGCCTCGATACAGACGGCCTCGAGATCGAGGTCGGACTTGAAGCAGGCCGCATCGAGAATCAGCAGTCGCCCGCGCCAGTCTCCCCGCTTGTTCTTGCGAAGCTTCTCGATCTCCGCGGTTACGTACTTCCCCTTGGCATCCTTGAAGGCATTGGCCGCCTTGGAATGAAGATAGTAGTACTCTCCGGAGGTCTCCACCTCGGACCCAAGGACCTTGGCCATGCTGACATAGGCATCCACCGCGGTCTTGATCGCCCGGCGCTCGCCCGTGTCGAGAACAGCGACAAAGCCCTCCAGGAAGAGCTCGGGATCTTCCCGTCCGACCGCCTTCTTGAGATCGAGGGCGGCTCTCTTCAGCTCCTTGCTCTGCGCCGGCAGCTGGAAGACCGCGGCGGGATAGAGAACCGCAAAGACCAGGAGGGCTTTAAATAGACAGCGTTTTAGACCATTCAACATGAGTCTTATTGTTCACCCACACAGCCGCTGATGAGAACTTTTTTCCGGGCCGAGACATAAAATACCCTGTCTCCAGGGAAAGAGCCTACCAGCGGGAAGCACTGGAGCCCCTTCGCTCAGGTGGATCGTTTTCCGACCCGCCAAGCTTCTGCGCAAGGCTCTCAATCCGCTCGATAGCGGCAGACTTCTGTCCCCTCAGGCGATCAACCGCCTGCTGAGCCGCTTCCCACCCCGCCTCGACAATCGGCTCGGCAAGCTGGCCCAGCGTTTCGAGATGATCGCGGAACGAATCGGCAAGCGGAGCCAGCAGGAATACCGGCCTGATGAAGTGGTATCTTGCATTGCCCATGTCCCAGGCAACCTGGGGAAAGACGGCCGCATGGTCGGCGAGCAGATCGCTCAGCTCGGTAATATTCGCGGAGCTGTCCAGGTAGAGCTCCGCGAAGAGCGCGACCGCTTCGGCATCTCCAGAACGCGAGGGACGCAGCTCGGCGACCTCCTGGATGTAGCGCACGAAGTTGCTGCTCTCCAGGTCGAGAATATCCGACAGGCTTTCAATCGAGGCTTGGGAAATCATCTTCAGTGAAAAACTATATCCTGGGTGCTTTCAAGTACCCCGTCCGCTCCGAAGAACAGGTAGAAGGTCAGGGCGGCCAGCCCCGCGACAAGAATCTTGCCCAGGGTTGAAACGGAGATCGATTCCTTCTCCTCACTGTCAACCAGGTACATCTCCTTGGCCACATTGAGATAGTAATAGGCCGAAATTCCCGTATTCACAGCGGCGGAGAAGACAAGAGCGTAATACCAGGTGGAGAGACCGGCGCCGTGCGCGCTGTTTTGCGCCGCATCGATAACTCCGAGGAAGAGGTACCACTTGCCGGTGAAACCCGCCGTGGGCGGCACGCCGATCAGGCTGAAGAGGAATACCACCATACAGGCGCAGATCAGGGGCGCCCGGCGCCCCATACCCTGGTAGTCGGCCAGGTCGACAGAGCCGAGACGGTTCTCAATGAGAATCACGACGGCGAAGGCTCCGAAGTTCATCGCCAGGTAGGTCAGCAGGTAGAAACCCAGCGCCTGGGCTCCGGTGACCCCCGTCGAGTGCAGGATGACGAAGGCCATCATCATGTACCCGGCATGGGCGATGGAAGAATACGCCAGCATCCTCTTGAGATTGGTCTGCCAGAGAGCCGAGAGATTACCGAAGGTCATCGTAACGATCGAGAGAATGATCATCATCTCAACCCAGGGGATCTTCTCCCAGGCCGGGGCGAGGTTCTCCACGGGAAGAGCCGAAAGAAAACGCAGGGCCAGGGCAAATCCGGCGGCCTTCGAAATCACCGAGAGAAACGCCGTAACCGGCGTCGGGGCGCCATCGTAAACATCCGGAGCCCAGAAGTGCATGGGCAGGGTCGACATCTTGTAGGCGACGCCCATAAAGACCATCACGAGGGCGACCAGGGTGGTCAGGGCGGCGCGCGTCTTCAACGTCCAGTCCGACCAGATCGCGTGATCACTGCTGAAGGTGACGTTGGCCAGGTCCGCAAGCTGGGCGCTGCCTGTCAATCCATAGAAGAGCGAGAGGCCATAGGCCATAATCGCCGCGGCGACACTGCCGTAGATGACGTATTTGAGAGCGGCCTCCGCCCCTCGTCGGTCACGCCTTATGTAGCCCACGAGAATATAGCTCGCGATACTCAGAAGCTCGAGCGCCATAAAGAGCATGAGAAAATGCGTAGCGCTGGCCATGAGAATGGCTCCGAGTATGGCGGCAAGGAGGATGCCGTAATACTCTCCCATCCTTCGGCCGTCGAATTGCTCCGAAACATAGCTCAACAGGATCACGGGAATCGCGCCAAAGAGGAAGAACTGCTTGAAGAAGGCCGCGAAGGAGTCGCTTGCCAGCATGTGATGGAAGAGACCTTGCTCTGAGTGGCCCTGGCCATGCCCGCCGGAAAAAACGGCTACCACGCAGCCCAGCAAGGCGAACCATGCAAGGTGCTTCGAGGCCCGAAGCGGAAGGACCAGATCGAGCAGCAGGGTCCCCAGCACGAAGGCCACCAGTACGAGCTCCGAGGTGAAGGCCGAGACGCTCGCGATGATGTGCTCGAGCATCACGCCAAATTCCTCGGCGTTGAAGTTCTCCGCTGCGCTGGCTAATAAGCCTGAATCAAACATCTACTGCAGGGCTCCGTATCCCTGGGAAACCAGGGTCTTACCTAATTCCCGATAACGCTCCTGACCACATCCGTCATCGTGGTCAGCGTACCGTCCATGAAATCTATCAGGATCTTCGGCCAGACGCCAAGGATCACACAGAGAGCGCCCAGCGGCGCAAGGGCGAAAAGTTCCCGAAACGAAAGGTCCGGGAACTTCTTGTACTCTTCGTTCTTGATCTGGCCCAGGAAGACCCGCTGGATGGTCCAGAGGATGTAGCAGGCCGTCAGGATCACCCCCAGCAGGGAAACGACCACGATCCACCGTGAGGCGATCCCGTGTGTCCCCACCTCGGAGGCCACGAGGCTCGCCTGCTCGTTGCCTCCCCAGGCTCCCAGGAAGCACATGGCCTCGCTGATAAACCCGTTCAGGCCGGGCAGGCCGAGAGAGGCGAAGAAACCGACCGTCGCCACGCCGGTATACCAGGGCATCTGGAGCCCCAGACCGCCGAAGCGGGTGAGATCCCTGTGATGGGCCCTGTCATAGACCACGCCGACCAACAGGAACATCATGGCGCTCGATACGCCGTGGTTGAACATCTGAAGCGCCGCGCCGTTGACCCCGTAGTAGGTCACGGCGGCGAGACCGAGCAGCACGTAGCCCATGTGGCTGACGGAGGAATAGGCGACCAGGCGCTTGAAGTCTTTCTGCGCCAGCGCGCAGAAGGCTCCGTAAACGATATTGATCATCCCAAGAATCGCCAGCAGGGCGATGAAGAAATTGCTCGCGGCTGCATCGGGCAGCATCGGGTAGCTGATCCTGAAGAGACCGTAGCCTCCCATCTTCAGCAGGATCCCCGCCAGCATGACGCTGACCGCGGTCGGCGCCTCGACGTGGGCATCCGGAAGCCAGGTGTGGAAGGGGAATACGGGCACCTTGATGGCGAAGCCCACGAACAGTCCGAGGAAGAGCCACCACTGCAGATCGTATGAGAACCATCCACCCCCGGGTATGATCGTCATGAGCGAGAGCAGGTTGAAGGTATTGGGCTCCGACGTGTAGTAGAGCACCAGCATACAGATCAACATCACGACCGAGCCGACCAGGGTATAGATGAAGAACTTGATCGCGGCATAGAGCCGGTTCTTGCCGCCCCAGATACCGATCAGGAAATACATCGGCAGCAGCACGATCTCCCAGAAGACGTAGAAGAGGAAGAAGTCGAGCGCGCAGAAAACCCCCAGCAAACCCGTCTCGAGCAAAAGGAAGAGAATATAGTATCCCTTCGTACCCTTCTCGGTATTCCAGGAATACACCAGGCAGAGAAGAGACAGGAGCGCCGTGAGCCAGATCAGCGGCAGGCTGAGCCCATCGACAGCCAGGAAGTAGTTGACGTTGAAGAGCGAGATCCAGGGGGCCAGCTCTGTATAGCGCAGGTGTTTTGCCGTCGGCGCATGGAGGGCGTACTCGAGCTCGAGCGCTCTCTTCCAGGCTTTCTCCGCCTCGTCCGCGGCGGCTTCGCTGGCGGCAAACGCCCTGACAGCCTTCTTCGCCGCGGCGTACTGCTCAGGGTTAAAGCTCTTGGAATCCGCCGGAGGATACGCGGCCTTCCTGAACTCAGCTTCCTTGGGGTCTATCTTCCAATCAGCCCCGCCCAGGATCGTCTCCTGGGCGTCCTTCAATACCGTAATGGCATCGGTACCCTCGATGATGTCACCAGCATCCTTGTGGTAACCGACAGCCAGGTTGACCGATACGATAAAGGTCAACAGCGCCCCGATAACGGAGACCGATTTGATAAGCCCCTTCCAACCCGAGGGGATCAGGATCAGTATGGCCGCTGTAATCAGCGGAAGAAAAATACACCAAGTTAACATCGTACTCTGCTACCTGTGGGAGGAGCGGTTCATTTTACAAGGACATAAAACACAAGGACCAGGAGAAGAAGCCCGCCCGAGAGATAGAGCGAGGCGTAAATGTACTCCTGCAAAAAACCAGTCTGGAGACGCCGAAGGCGGCGCCCCCCAGCCAGGGTCGAGTTGCCGATTCCACGTACCAGGCCATCGACGCCCCAATAATCGAGTACGCCGGCGGCGCCGGTAAAGAAACGACAGACGCTTCCCCAGAAATTAACAAATCCGTCAACGAAGACACGATCAAAATGACCGCAGATTACCTGGCATGTATGCAGAACGTGCAGAACAAGCCAGGTGAAGAAGCGGTCGAGATACCATAGATTCTGCAGGCTCACGTAGAGAGGCGACAGCGCCCGGGCAACCCCCTTCTCCCGCCCGAAGAGCGGCCCCCGGGGAATGAAGAAGCAGAAGGCCAGCAGCAGCGCGCCGGCAAAAAGTCCCATCGAGACCCCGCTGAGCAGCCCGTGAAAGTCGTGAACGGTATCATTGACACTGTCCATCACCCTCTCCGCGCCAGCCGCGATGGTCACGAGGTGTTCCGAATGCACACGGTGTTCAAACCAGTGGGCCGCTTCACCCGCCACTCCGGCCGAACCGAGGGAGAGAACGGCGAGAATGCACAGCGGCACGGTCATGGTCCACGGCGACTCGTGGGCATGGGCAAAGGCGTGCTCGTTCTTCGGCTTGCCTTCGAAGGTCTTGAAGTAGAGCCGGAACATGTAGAAGGCCGTCATCCCTGCGGTCAGGATTCCAAAGGCGAAGGGAAGGTAATGTACCCAGCTTCCATGCTCTCCGTGCCCCATGTGATCGGCAAATGCGTAGGCGTTTCCTAAAATCGCCTCCTTCGAGTGGAAACCCGACAGAAGAGGCAAGCCGGCGATCGCCAGGGTACCGATGAGGAAGGTCCATCTTGTAATCGGCATCTTCTTCTTGAGGCCACCCATGTCATCCATTTCGTTGGAGTGAACGGCATGGATCACGCTGCCGGATCCGAGGAAGAGAAGGGCCTTGAAGAAGGCGTGCGTGAAGAGGTGGAAGATGCCGGCGCTGACGCTGCCGACTCCGAGCCCGAGGAACATATAGCCGAGCTGAGAAATCGTCGAGTAGGCGAGCACCTTCTTGATATCAGTCTGCACGAAGGCGATCGTCGCGGCAAAGAAGGCGGTAAAGCTTCCCACCATGGCTATGTAGAAGAGCACGTCGCCTGAGAAGAAGTCCCCCGTGAAGTAACCCGGTCCAGCCAGGAAGGGGAACATCCGGGCAACGAGATAGACGCCGGCGACGACCATGGTCGCGGCATGGATCAGGGCGGAGACGGGAGTCGGACCTTCCATGGCATCCGGCAGCCAGATGTGAAGGGGGAACTGAGCCGATTTGCCGAGCGCGCCGAGGAAAAGGCCAAGACCGGCGGCCGTGAGCCACCATTTTGCATCGCCGTCCCAGGTGCCATTTTGCAGGCTCGCGAATATCCCGGCGAAGTCCAGGGTGCCGGCGAAGGCCGCGATGATCAGGATGCCTACCAGGAAACCGACATCACCCAGGCGGGTGGTCATGAAGGCCTTGATCGCCGCGTTCTGGGCCGACTTCTTCTCGAAGTAGAAGCCGATCAGGAAGTAGGAACAGAGCCCGACAAGCTCCCAGAACATAAACAGGAAGAGCAGGTTCGAGGAGATACAGAGCCCCAGCATGGAAAAGCTGAAGAGGCCGAGATAGGCGAAGAAGCGATTGTAGCGCTCCTCCCCGTGCATATAGCCGCAGGAATAGAGGTGAACGAGGAAGCTCACCAGGGTGACCACGAAGAGCATGACGATGGTCAGGTTGTCGACCAGGACTCCGAAATCGATCGACAGCCCCTTGTCTGCTCCTCCGGCCCCGGAGGAGAGCCACCCCTCAACCACCAGCCAGGTCCGGGGCTCGATCCCATGCGGACTCGATAGCAGGACGGTCATCATCCAGGTCGCGATCGACAGGGAGATGAACATACAGCCTGTGGGCAGCCAGTCCCCCTGGCGCGGCAGGCGCTTGCCGAAGAAGACCTGCACCACGAAACCCGCCAGCGGACACAGCAGGATCGCCAGGGCTGCCTTGGTCAGGTCTTGAGGATCGAGGATAGTGCTAAACATACGGTTACTTCAGCCAGACCAGGACGCGCTCAGCCTTTCAGCGAATGCGCGTCATCCAGTTCGACACTGTTGATAGAGTTAAAAATATTCAGGGCGATGGCCAGGGCCAGGGCGGCCTCAGCGGCCGCGATCACGATAACGAAAAGCGTCACAACCTGTCCGTCAAGCGGGTCCGCGCCGGCGGAATACTTGGCGAAGGCGACGAAGTTGAGACCCGCTGAGTTCAGAAGTAATTCGATCCCCATGAGCACCGCAATGGTGCTGCGCCGGGTGATGATGATTAACAGACCGAGCCCGAAGACAAGGGCGCTGACCACGAGGTAATGCTGGAGCCCGACACCCGAAGACGCGGCCCCGGCCGCGGGGGCTGAGGCCTGGGCCAGGAGGGCGCCGACAGCGCTGAAGCAGGTTCCGAAGCTGCCGATCATGCCGCACCCCCTTCGCCATCAGCGCCGCCCGCCGAATCTCCCTCGGACTTGCCGCGGGCGATATAGGTCGCCCCGACCAGGGCGACGAGGAGAAGGACCGAGACCACCTCGAAGGGGAGGATATAGGTGCTCATGAAGGCCTCTCCCAGGCCGAAGGCCGTAGGCTCAGCAACCTTGACCGCGTTCGGGCTGATCTGCGCGATATCCTTCGCGGCCTTCTCACTCCAGTTGTTGCCCCCGGCAAGAAAGACCAGGAGCCCCGTGGTGAGAACCCCGATAACGACTCCGGGGACGAGAACTCGCAGGGAGACCGCGGCCTTCAGCGGCACATCCACCCTCTGGGTCAACATGACGCCAAAGAGGAAGAGAATGAGGATTCCACCGATATAGACAAGTACCTGGGTGAAGCCGAGGAAGTCGGCTCCCAGCAGCAGATAGAAACTCGCGAAGCCCGCCAGGCTGGCCAGCAGCCAGAAGGCCATGTGAACAATCTTGTCGCTGACGAGGATCAACACCCCGGAGCCAACGGCAATCGCAGCCGTTATGTAAAAACACGCGGCCTCAAAATCGGTGACGCTGAAGAACGATACGGCTCCGCCGATCGCCGCGAGACCGGCCAGCACGCCGAGACCCGTTCGCCCCCAGCCCGTGATCGCCCCCCTGACAACCAGGGTCGAAGCCGCGATGGTCGCGAAGACCACGAGCGCCAGGTATCTCGAATCGGAGAGGCTGACCCCAAAGCCATCGCTCGCCATGAACTCGCGCAGCACTCCCACCACCGCCGCCGCGCCGAGAATGGTCTCGAAGGCAATCCAGGAGGCCGTCCGCAGGATCAGGACGACCGGGAGCATGACGAAGGCGGAGATCAGCAACATCCTGAGAGGACTCGGCTCGAGGCCTATGCGCGATTCGAGGCCAAGATAGATATAGAGCTCACAGAGGGCGGGAATGATGGCCAGCCAGAGTCCCTGGCGCATGGCGTGTGTGAACAGCTCGAGCGCCGCTTCGGGTTCCCCTTCACGGGCAGCGCGCACCAGCCTCGTCCCCAGGTAGAGGAGGAGGAGCGCCGAACTCAAGGCCAGCAGGTCGTGAACGATCATGGACTCGATTAGAACCTTACGTGTTTCTTTTCAATCCGGGGAGGAGAATGAATCATTCTGCCGATTCTCCTTCCGCATCCGAACCTTCTTCTTCGGCTTCCGCCGCCGCCGCGGCTTTTTCAGCTTCCTTGGCGGCCTTCTCAGCTTCTTTCTGTTTCTTCTTCTCTTCCTGCAGGCGATCGTTCTCGCCTCGCGCCCATTCGACGAAGACCTCGTCACCCTCGGTGTAGACCTCGTCGGTCAGCAGGTTCTTTTCCATCATGGTGCGGTCGGTCGAATGATAATCGAACTCGGGACCCAGCCAGATACACTTGGGCGGACAGGGCTCCTCGCAGAGACCGCAGAAGATACAGACGGTGTAATCGACCGTGAACTTTGAAAGCGTCGCCTTCTGCCCCCGGTAGCCGCCCTGGAGAGGGCCATCGGCCCCGCGTACGCCCTCGATGTAGATGCAGTCCACCGGACAGATGTCCGAACATTTCCAGCACATGACGCACTTCTCGGTCTCGAGGTAGTGAATCCCCCGGTGGCGGGCAGGAATGAGATCCTTCTCCTTCGGATACTGGATCGTGCAAAGCGTCTTCTTGTGATTCAGAAAATATTTCATGGTGATCCCCATGCCGATCCAGATCGACCGGGCCACCTTGAAGATATTCATGAAGTAAGCGCAGGGAATCATCTTGTTATTCAACCACTATTCCAAAGCCGAAGACCGAAGCCCCGCCTGAGGCCAGCTCCCAGAGGCACGATCCGACGAAACAAACCAGCGAGATCGGCAGCAGAACCTTCCAGCAGACATACATCATCTGGTCGAGCCGAATACGGGGAAGGGTCCAGCGAATCCACATCTGGACAAAGACCAGGGCGAAAGCCTTGCTGAGAAAGACTCCGAGCTTGATCAGCAGGCCCAGTGTCTTGGTATAGATTGTCGCATCAGGACCCATGCCAAGCGCATCGAGGGGATAGATTCCCGACCACCAGCCGCCCAGGAAGATCACCACCGCCACCGCCGCGACCAGGTACATCGCCGCGTACTCCGCAAGGAAGAAGAGGGCGAAGCGCATCCCGGTGTACTCGGTATGAAAACCGCTGACGAGCTCCGATTCCGCCTCCGGCAGATCGAAGGGCGCGCGCTTACATTCCGCCAGGCTGGCGATGAAGTAGACGATCGCCAGGATCGGCATGAAGGGATTGCGAAAGAGATGCCAATGCCAGATCCAGCCCTGGTAGGGGTAGCCGTCGGTAGCGGCGAGGCTGCCGCCCTGCTGGTTGACGATCTCCATGAGGGAGAACGATCCGCAGCAGAGAATGACGGTCACAAAGGCGATACCGATGGGGATCTCGTAGCTCACCATCTGGGTGGCGGTTCGGATCGTGCCGAAGAGCGACCATTTATTATTGGAAGCCCAGCCCGCCATGATGACCCCGAGAACCTCCACCGCCCCCACCGCGGCGACAAAGAAAAGGCCGAGGTCGAGATCCGAGGCGATGAGCTTGTCGCCGAAGGGCAGCGGCACGAACCGCATGAGCACCCCGGCGAAGACGATGGCCGGCGCCAGGGCAAAGAGCGGCTTGTCGGCAAGCCGGGGAATAATGTCTTCCTTGGTGAGGAGCTTCAATCCATCGGCCACCGTCTGCAGGAGCCCGTGGGGACCGACCTCCATGGGGCCGAGGCGGCACTGCATGTGAGCGGAGACCTTGCGCTCGCTCCAGACCGCTCCGATGGCGAAGACATTGACGAAGCCGAAGACCACCCCGATCGTGATCAGGAGCGCTCCGAGCTCGGGAAAGATCGAACCATCACTGACCAGGGGGGCCAGAGACCCCAGCACGCCATTCAGCGTGCCCGCGAGGGGGACCGAGGAGGGCACCTCCGTAGCCAGCAGCAACCACTTGAGAAGCCCGGCAAAGAAGAGGCCTCCTTCGTAAGCTCCGGCATCCCACTTGGCGGAATAGGTGCCGGCATATTCGCCAAGCCCGTTTCCTGCCTGGGCGAAGAACGAGGTGAAGAAGCAGAGATTCATCGATCCACCTCCCCGAGCACGATATCGAGGCTGCCGATAATGGCCACCAGGTCGGCTATCATCACGTTGCTGATGCTCGTAAGCTTGTCCAGGATGCTGATGTTGCAGAAGGAAGGCGCCCGGGCCTTCACCCTGTAGGGAATATTCGTTCCGTCGCTGACAATGTAGAAGCCGACCTCGCCGCGCGCGCCCTCGACCCGCTTGTAGACCTCGCCCGCCTTCGGCTTGACGGCCCGGTAGGCCTTCTTGTCACAGAAGGGCCCCTCGGGGATGTCCTTGACCGCCTGGCGGACCAGCCGGATGCTCTGACGCATCTCGCGCATGCGCACCATGTAGCGGTCCCAGCAATCACCCAGCTGTCCCATCTCTCCGGAACCGACCGGCACATCAAATTCGAGACGGTCGTAGATTCCGTAGGGAGCGTCGCGGCGAAGGTCACGCTGGACCCCGGAGCCGCGCAGCGATGGACCGGTCACGCCGTAGCTGATGGCCAGCTCCGCCGGGATCACGCCGACATTCGCCGTCCTCGAGATGAAGATCCCGTTGTAGGACAGAAGGTTGTCGTATTCGTCGATGATCTTCGGGTCGAAGTAATCGCAGAAGGCCTCGATGTCGGCGAGAATCTCGTCGGTCATATCGAAGGTCACCCCGCCGACTCGAACGTAGCTGTAATTCAGCCGCTGGCCGCAGAGCTTCTCGAAAATCTTGAGGATCCGTTCTCGATCGCGGAAGGCGTAGAGAAACGGAGTGATCGCGCCGATGTCGAGCCCGTAGGTGCCGAAGGCGAGCAGGTGGCTCGCGACCCTGTTGAGCTCGGCGACGATGACCCGGATATACTCGGCCCGCTCAGGAACCTCAATCCCCGCCAGCTTCTCAACCGCGGCAGCGTAGCCCCAGTTGTTCATCATGGCGCAGAGGTAATCCATCCGGTCGGTGTAGGGAACAACCTGGAGGTAGTTGTTGCCCTCGGCGCATTTCTCGAAGCAGCGATGCAGGTAGCCGATGTGAGATTCGGACTCGAGCACCAGCTCGCCATCGGTGCGCACCACCACCCGGAACACCCCGTGGGTGCTCGGATGCTGGGGCCCCATGTTGAGGAGCATCTCTTCTGTCCTGATCTTTGCTTCGTTCATTGTGTTCTGAATCTTGCAGTCTTTATCGCGTTGCGCAGCTCAATAGATAACGTTCTTGATACCGTGGAAAGAATCCGGGGGCTCGTAATCTTTTCTCAATGGATGACCGACCCAGTCCTCAGCGCAGAGAATCCTGACGAGATTGTGATGCCCCTCGAAGACCACTCCGACGAGATCGTAGGTCTCCCTCTCATGCCAGTCGGCCGTCCGCCAGATCTCCTCGACAGATGCGACTCGCGGATCGCCGCGGGGCAGCTTCACCTTGATGGTGAGCCCATGATGGTTGACCATCGAATCGAGATGGTAGATGACCTCTATCTCGGGACCCTCCTCGCGCTCGGGATAATCCACGCCGGATATACAGGAGAGCAGGTCGAAACCGAGGCGGGAATCATCTCTGCAGAGCAGGGCGGTCTCCCCCCACTGCTCAGTCTTGACGACAACGAACGGATCCACTCCATCGAGGACCTCCTCGACGACCGCCCCAGGCAGCTTCTCCTTGATCACCGCTATGATTTGCCCAATTTCGAGCCTGGCCATTTCTTCAAATCACTCCGAGTTAAACGGGCTGGTAAACTTCCGGCTTGGTCGTTCGCCTGGTCCGATCGAGTATTTTCTCTCTCTTCATCAGCTTCTGCACCTTGAAGATACCCTCCAGGAGAGCCTCCGGCCTCGGCGGGCACCCGGGGATATAAACATCCACGGGAATCAGGAGATCGACTCCCTTGACCACGTGATAGCCGTGCTTCACGTAGGGACCGCCGCGAATCACGCAACCACCCATCGCGATCACATACTTCGGCTCAGGCATCTGGTCGTAGAGGCGCTTCACCCTGGGAGCCATCTTGTGGGTCACCGTACCCGCCACGATCATGAGATCGGATTGCCTCGGGGTACCCCGGAAAGGACCCGAGCCGAAGCGGTCGAGATCGTACTTGGCGGCGCCGGTGGCCATCATCTCGATGGCGCAGCAGGCGAGACCGAAGGTCAGCGGCCAGACAGAGTTGGCACGCGTAGCGTTGATGACATCATCGATCGCCGACATGAAAACAACGTTCTTGGTCAGTGGATCCGGATTCCTGTTTTCAATTTCACTCATCAGACGGTCACCTCCTGCTTACCATCGGGAGCTTCCACCGCATCCGGCTCTGGAACCTCTTTAACAACTGCGGCCTTCATAAAAGGCTTTACCTTCAGCCAGTCGAGATCGCCCTTGGCCCAGCAATAGATGAATCCGACCAGGAGGATACACAGGAAGACCAACACCTCAAGGAAAATGAATCCGCCGAAACCGTGCCTCATCAGGGTCTTAAATACCCGGGCCCAGGGGTAGAGAAAAGCCACCTCAACATCGAAGATGAGGAAGATCAGCGCAAGGGTATAGAAGCGTATGTCGAACCGTACCCAGGACGAGCCGATCGTAGGCTCACCGCACTCATAGGTCTCCAGCTTGCCGGGTTCACTCTCATCACGAACCCGCGGCCGCAACAGACGGCTGAGGATGGACACCGTCAGGACGACGAAGAAGACCCCGAAGAGGGTGAATGCAAGGACGTTGAGTAGCTGGTAACCCATTTCAGGGAGGTCTTTAGCTCAGTCGCTGAGGCTAACTTAGAAAAGCCCGACAGGCCGAAAGCCCTTCCTTACTCTCCCCCGTTTGAGGAACCGCTGAGTTCGCACTGAACCCGCGGAAAGAAAGAACATCAGCCATCAAACTTTCCTGCATAAAACGCCAAGACTCTAAGTTGTTGAGGACGTTTTGCAAAAGTTTTTTTTCCAAGTAAACCCCGTCTGCAGGTGGGTTTGTGTACAGCAGAGCTTTTCCTCATCCTCAGCGGCCGGTCAGCGCCCACTCGTTGATCTCCTCAATCGCCTCCCGGTTCTTTCTGACAGCCCTGAACTCGGCGACAAAAGCCGCCGCGTTGACGCACAGGGCGAGAGATGAGAAGACCAGGTGGACCCACCATCCGCCGACCTGGCGCAGAGGCAGAGCTGTCTCGGCGCCGGGAGCGGGAATCAGCCTGCTGTGGACTTCCGCTCCGAGCAGGGATGCGACGATGATCAGCAGGGTCGCGAAGCAGGCGAGGGGGAAGACCTTCTTTTTCAGTCGACGGGTGAAAGGTATGTATTTCTTCGCGAAAGCATCATCCTCTTCAACCGCCTCCCGAATATCCAGCCCCGTCCCGATCAGGTAAAAAATAACCAGTACATGGGTGAAAATAATGAGAATAGATGCCAACATTCCGGCCAGGAGATGGTCGCGAACGGAGACCGCGTCGCTCAGCCCCAGGCCGAGAGCCAGGGCATAAACGAGCGCGGCAACATCAAAGATGATCAGGGTGAACAGCGTCTGGGGCATGGCTTCCAATCAACGGTGAAGGCTGGGGCGAGCGGAGACGGAGTGGAACTTCAATTGTCCCGGGGAACCGCGAGCATGCGCTCAAGGCTGCGGCGGGCTCCGCCGGCCACCTCCTCGTCCACCAGAACCTCGAAGACATCTTCTTCCAGCGATCTCTTGATCTGGGGAAGATCGATCATCTTCATGTAGGGGCAGTGGAGCCGACAGCCGATACAGCCATCCGCCATGACGAACTCCTTGTCCGGATAGGCCAGGCGGAGGCGGTAGACCAGGGCCCACTCGGTCGCGACGATAAAGGTGGCGGCCTCAGGGTGCCGCGAGACGGCATCGAACATACCAGCGGTCGAACAGATCTCATCAGCCAGCTGGAGAACATCCTCACGACATTCCGGGTGGGCGATGATAACGGCCCCGGGATGTGACTTTCGGCTCTTGTCGAGGCTCGCCTCGCGCAACACGTCGTGGGTCGGACAGACCCCGTCGTAGATCACGACGTCCTTCTCCGGCAGCTGCTTCGCGACCCAGCCTCCCAGGTTGCGGTCCGGAGTAAACAGGATCTTGTCATTCTCGAGGCTGCGAACGACGGAGACCGCGTTGCCCGAGGTGCAACAGATATCCGACAAGGCCTTCACCTCGGCGCTCGAATTGATATAGGTCACCACATCCCGTCCGGGATATCGCGTTTTCCAGTCCTCGAGTGACTCGGGGCTGATGGAGTCGGCCAGGGAGCAGCCGGCAGCGAGATTAGGCAACAGCACCTTTTTCTCCGGGTTGAGTACTTTCGCGGACTCCGCCATGAAGTGAACTCCGCAGAAGATGATTCGCTCGGCGTCGGTCTCCGCGGCCTTCATCGCCAGAGCCAGGGAGTCCCCCAGCTCATCCGCCACCTCCTGGACAGCGGGAAGCTGGTAGTTGTGAGCCAGGATCACCGCGTTACGCTCACGGGCCAGCAGGCGAATCTCCTCCTGGAGAGCCCGGATTCCATCGAGGTCAGCCCCCTCCACATTCCAGGGGTCGGGCGTTTCGAATGAAGTCAGGGAAACGGTTGCCTGTTCGTTTGTCATCTTTCACCATCCCTCGCCAGGCCCTGGCCTGAGATCCTGGCGCCGGCCTGGGGCTGAACCGCATCGGTGCCTCCCGGGAAAATTCTCCAGAACTCTTTCTTCAGCAGATTGGTGATGGTCGAGCTCTTGGAAAACCCATGGTACTGCGCAACGGCCTCGAGCATTTCAAGTTCCTGCTCCGTGGCGGTAAAACTACGGACTATTTTCATACGGCTGCTTTCATGGGATGGCCCTCCCAATGACCTTAACGCATAGGACAATTGTATTTATATCTTATATATAAAACCTATAAGAACGCACAGTTTATCGGAAACCAGGAGAATGTCAACCCATCAAGGCAACCCATCAAGGCAACCCAACTTGATTATATCTTAAGTGATTATATTTATTGCAGTTAGATACTTTGTGAAAAATATCACAAAAAGATCTTGAAGCATTGCGTGCGACGACTTAGTTTACCGGCAGAAGCCTTGCGGGATCCAAGGTTTCGACCTTGTTAAAGATCGTTTCCTTAATAAACAGGCATGCAGTTTCCCTCACCGGCCAGTGACAACGCAAACCTCCACGACCCGGGCTGTTTCAGGCGGTTGGCTGAGTAAGTAGATGAATATCATCGCCGAGCATACAAGCTACCTGGGCGAGTTTCTTCCCATAGCGGTCTATGTCGTCATCGTGCTCCTGACCGGGATAACGATGCTCAGCCTCCCCGCAATCCTTGGACCGAAGAAAAAGACAGCCGGCAAAGGCCTCCCCTACGAATGCGGCGTCCCGCTCCTGGGAGAAACCCGCCAGCGCTTCTCGATACGATTCTATCTCGTCGCGATCCTCTTCGTTCTTTTCGACATAGAGATCGTCTTTCTCATCCCCTGGGCCATCACCTACCAGGATCTGCTTGGAAGCCTGGGCTGGGTCGTGGTAGCAGAGATGCTCGTCTTCATCGGAATCCTCTTTACCGGATATATTTACGCCTGGAGGCGAGGAGGCCTGGATTGGGATTAGAAAAGCTCCTTGGCGACAACATCATCACGACCTCGGTCAACTCGGTGGCCAAGTGGGCCCGCAAGAACGCTCTCTGGCCGATGCCTTTCGGGACGGCCTGCTGCGCGATCGAGATGATGGCCACCCTCTCCGGACGATTCGACATGGCGCGGTTTGGAGCGGAGGTCATCCGCTTCTCTCCCAGGCAGGCTGATCTGATGATCGTCTCTGGAAGAATCTCGATCAAGATGATGCCGGTCCTGCTGAAAATCTACGAACAGATGCCGGAGCCCAAGTGGGTTATCTCAATGGGCGCCTGCGCCTCCAGCGGAGGCGTGTTCGACACCTACACCCTGGTGCAGGGCGTCGATCAATTCCTCCCGGTCCATTGCTACATACCCGGCTGCCCACCCCGGCCGGAATCGCTGCTCGATGCGCTGATGAAAATCCAGGACATCATCGGTGAGGAGGACTCCGATGATAAAGCGGACGAGGGGAGGGAGAACCCGGAAATTGAAACCGAGGAGGAGACCGAAGAGTCCGCCTCCGCAGAACAAGGGGTAGCCGAGCCCAGTGGCTCCTGACCCGGAATGAACGCCTGAGATGGGAACATCCCTGACGCCAGAACAGATCACCGAACGCCTGTCGAAGCAATTCGGCGACGAGCTCTCGGTCTACCTGCCGCCCGGCGAGCGCGCGGCCCGGGTCGCCATCGTCAGCCGCGAGTCGCTCGAAGACACGCTCAGCTTCCTTCAAACAGAGGCCGGCCTGGAATTCGACTTCCTGGTAGATGTAACGGCTGTCGACTATCTCCATTTTGACGACCCCTCGATCCAGGAACGATTCGCCGCCGTTTACCAGCTCTATTCGACCATCCACAACCACCGCTTCACGCTGAAGACTCCCGTCCCGGAGGACGACGCCTGGGTCCCCAGCGCCGTCGAGCTCTGGGGCTCGGCCTTGTGGGCGGAGCGGGAAACCCACGACATGTACGGCATTCGCTTCAAAGGCAACCCAGACCTGCGGCGTCTGCTGATGCCGGAAGACTTTCCCGGCTTTCCCCTCAGAAAAGACTACCCCCTGAGAGGCCGCGGCGAGCGGGATGCCTTCCCGCAATACCTTGACTCCGGACCCATCTCTAGCGGCACCCGGGAAGAAGGAGGTGGCGAGTGAGCGAAGAACGCAAGACTCCCGACCGGCCCGCTGAAGCCGCCGAACAAAGCCCCCCGCAGGAGCTCGGCCCCGAGCTCCTGCGAAAGGGGCTGGCCGCCGACCCCGAATACCGCGGCGAACATCCCGAACCCCGGTTCTTCTTCACCGATGAAGCTGAAGACGACTTCGGCGGGAAGACCATGACCCTGAACCTCGGGCCGCAGCATCCGGCCACCCACGGGACCCTGCGGGTCATCCTGAAGGTACGCGGCGAAAAAATCGTCGCGGCCGACACCGAGATCGGCTTCCTGCATACCGGGTTCGAAAAGCTTTCAGAGCACATGAGCTACCAGCAGTGGGTCACTGTCACCGACCGCATGAACTACATGTCGGCCATGAACAACAACGTCGGCTACGCCATCGCCTGCGAAGAGCTTCTTGGAGTTGAGGTGCCGCGCAGGGCGCAGGTCATCCGGGTCATCCTCAGCGAGGTCTCACGCCTCGCCGACCACATCGTCTGCAACGGCCTGGCGGGAATGGACGTCGGCGCCTTCAGCCTGATGTTCTGGGCTTTCGAGCGGCGTGAAAAAGTCTACGATCTCATGGAGGCCGTCACCGGCACCCGGCTGACCACCAGCTACACCCGCATCGGCGGGGTCTTCCGCGACGTACCCGCGGACTTCGACTCAATGGTCAAGAACCTCGTCACCGAGTTCAGGCGGTTCCTCGAAGAGATGAGGTCGATGACGATCGGCAACCGGATCTTTGAGGATCGTATGCGCGGAGTGGGAACCATCTCCTCCGCGGATGCGGTAAATTGGGGGCTCACCGGTCCCATCCTGCGGGCCAGCGGGATCGCCTACGATGTTCGGAAGGCCAGGCCGTACAGCGGCTATGAGCGCTACGATTTCGAGGTGCCCACGCAGGAAGGAGGCGACAGCTACTCGCGCTTCGTCCAGAGACTTGAAGAATGTGAACAGAGCCTCGACATCATCTCTCAGGCCATCGAGGACCTGCCGGAGGGGCCGGTCCTGAGCGAGGACAAGAAGATCTCCCTGCCTGAGAAAGACGAGGTTCACCAGAACATCGAGAGCCTGATCCATCACTTCAAGCAGATCATGTTCGGACACGGCATCCTGCCTGAACGGGGCCGCGAGGTCTACTCCTCCACAGAGAGCCCCAACGGAGAGTTGGGCTTCTATATGGTGTCAGATGGAGAGATGAACTCCTACAAGACCCGGGTGAGACCTCCCTCGATCTTCCACTTTGCCGTACTCCCGAAGCTGATCGAGGGCCTGATGATCAGCGACGCCGTCGCCGTGCTCGCCACCCTGAACATCATAGCGGGAGAACTTGACCGATGAGCGATGCTCCCGCCGTGAAAAAGAAATTCTCGAATAAGGGCCTCGAGTTCATCGACTGGCTCCTGGGACGCTACCCGGACAAGCAGGCCGCTCTCCTGCCGGTGCTGAGGCTCGCTGAGGAGGAGTTTGGCAACATCGACAATGACTCGGTGATGCTGGTGGCTGAGACGCTCGAGCTCTCTCCAGGCTATGTCTGGGGAGTCCTCACCTTCTATACCCACTACCGCAGGGAGGGCGACGGCAAATACCTGCTGCAGGTCTGCAGCACCCTGCCCTGCGCGCTCAGGGGGTGCCGGGATATCCAGCACCGTCTCGAGGAGAAGCTTGGGATCGAGGCAGGCGAGACCACAGAGGACGGCCTCTTCACCCTGAAGAAGGTCGAATGCCTGGGTTCCTGCGACACGGCCCCGGTGGTGCAGGTCAACGAAAAGTACCACGAGAACCTCGACATCGAGGAACTCGATAAATTGCTGGAGACGCTGCGTGACTGAAATCAAACCGGAAAAATTCGAGAAGGTTCTGACAAAATACGTCGACCAGGAAGGCTCCGCCTCGCTCGATTTCTACCGCGGCCATGGCGGCTACGAGGCGGCTGAGCGAGCCCTGAAGAAGCTGAAGCCCGACGAGGTCATCGAGACGGTCAAGAATTCGAACCTCCGGGGACGCGGCGGAGCCGGCTTTCCCTGCGGCCGAAAGTGGTCCTTCGTCCCCAAGGACACCGACAAGCCGAAGTACCTGGTGGTCAACGCTGATGAAAGCGAACCCGGCACCTTCAAGGACAGGGTGATCATGGAGCGCGACCCTCACCAGCTCATCGAGGGCTCCCTCATCTCCGCCTACGCGCTCGGCAGCCACATCTGCTACATCTATATCAGGGGCGAATACTACGATGCCTTCCTCTCCATGCAGAAAGCCATCGATGAGGCCTACGAGGCTGGAATCCTCGGTAAAAACGTTCTCGGCACCGGCTTCCGGCTCGACATGACCATGCACCGCGGCGCCGGAGCCTACATCTGCGGCGAAGAGACCGGGCTCCTGAGCTCTCTCGAAGGCAAGCGCGGCCTGCCGAAGATCAAGCCCCCGTTCCCGGCCGTGGAGGGACTCTTCCGCTGCCCGACAGTGGTCAACAACGTCGAGACCCTCGCCTGCGTCACCCACATCTTCGACCGGGGAGTCGACTGGTTCAAGAGCATCGGACCGCCTGAGGGTCCCGGACCCAAGCTGCTGTGCGTCAGCGGCCACGTGGAACGCCCTGGAACCTACGAGGTGCCCATGGGCATCAACCTCCTGGACCTGGTCAACGACCACGCCGGCGGAATCTGGAAAGGAAACAAGCTGAAGGCCATCATCCCGGGCGGGAGCTCGGCCAAGATCCTCGCCGCCGAAGAATGCGACGTGGGCATGGACTACGAGTCCCTCGCCGCAAAGGACACCATGCTCGGTTCCGGCGGCGTCATCGTGATGGACAATAAAACCGACATGGTGGAGGCGCTCTACAACATCCTGCGCTTCTACGCCCACGAGTCCTGCGGCCAGTGCACTCCCTGCCGCGAAGGCACCGGCTGGCTGCAGAAGATCTGCGGACGCATCCTGCACGGCGACGGCCGCCCGGAAGACCCGGACATGATGCTCGACCTGTCGAAAAAAATGTGCGGGCGAACGATCTGCGTCCTGGCGGACGCGGCGGCCTTCCCCTGCGAGAGTATCGTCAGCAAGTTCAGAGCTGAGTTTGACGAGAAGATCGCGGCCGGCGACGGCCACGAACGAACCGTCCACCTCGGAGGCCCCCTGGTGCAGCCGGGAGCCCTGAGCGCCCACAACCAGGAGCGACTCGATGAGCTCCAGGGCGGATACTGAAGAAAACGGAACGACCGGAATACACAAAACATGACCGAGAAGCAGACAGTAAACCTGACGATCAACGGCGAGGAGGTAGAGGCCCCCGCCGGAGAGATGCTGATCAAGGTCTGCCATGACCGGGGGCTCGATGTACCCTTTTTCTGTTATCACCCGGGGCTGGTGCCCGAGGGCAACTGCCGGATGTGCCTGGTCGAGGTGGTCAAGGCGTCCAAGCCCATGCCCGCCTGCACGACTCCCGTGACCGAGGGCATGGAGATCGAGACCCACTCCGAGCCTGCGAAGGCGGCCCGGGCCGATGTGCTCGAGTTCATGCTGGCGAACCACCCGCTCGACTGCCCGATCTGCGACAAATCGGGAGAGTGCCTGCTCCAGGACAACTCCTACGCCCACGGCAACGACGGCTCCCGTATGGTCGACGTCAAGGAGCTCAAGCCGACCAAGGAGCTCGGCAACGGCGTCACGCTGTGGGGAAATCGCTGCATCTCCTGCACCCGCTGCGTACGTTTCTGCAGCGATATCGCCGGCAGCGGCGAGCTGGCCATGGTGAACCGGGGCGACCGCTCGGTTGTCGATGCCTTCCCGGGCTACCCCCTGCAGAACCCGCTGAGCGGCAACGTGGTCGACATCTGCCCCGTCGGCGCCCTGATCTCGGAGGATTTCCTCTACCAGGCGCGGGTCTGGTACGAAAAGAAAACCGACAGCGTCTGCCACGAGTGCTCACGCGGCTGCAACGTCGAGATCCAGACGTTGCACAACGAGGTCAAGAGGATCGTCGCCCGCCACAACGACTCGGTAAACGACTATTGGATCTGCGATCACGGGCGCTACACCTACGACTATATCCTTGGCCCCGAGCGCTCGCTCGAGTACCGGCTGGGCGATTCATCCGGGCCGGCCGACGCCCCGGCCCTGTTAGCCCAGAAGCTGAAGAGCCTGGTGGATGAGCATGGGGCCGACTCCCTGGGAGTGCTGGCCAGCGCGTTCATGAGCAACGAGACTCTCTACCTGCTAGGCTCGGTGCTGAAAGAGCTCGAGGTCCCGGTGGAGAATATCGCAGCCTGCGCCCGTGCCGATGGCAAGGAGGAGACCTTCAAGGGCGGCTTCAAGATCTCGGCTGACCGAAATCCGAACAGGCGTGGAGTCGAGGCGATCCTCGGCCCGAGCGCCTTCTCCTCTCGCGCCGAAAAGCTCCTGGGGAAATCAAAGGGCCCGGGCCTGCGCGGCCTCGTGCTGGTAAGCGACCTGCCCGGCCAGCCGCTGCCCGCTGAATGGATCGAGGCGCTCAACTCGGCCGACTTCGGCCTCGTCTTCCTGCTCGAGAACGACTCCCGCATCAGCGAAAAAGTATCCCTCATTCCCGCCACCGCGTTCTCGGAACGGGACGGATCCATCATCAACGAGGACGGGAGGATACAGCTCGTACAGGCTGCCACCCAGCTGCCCAGGGGAGCCCTTCGTCTCGACGACCTGCTGCAGGACGTTCTCGTCGAGCTCGGCGCGAGAGAAGGCCGGATCTCGCAGCGCGGCCTGTTTGATGAAATGGCTGGGATCATACCGGCCCTCAAGGGAGCCCGGCATGCCGAGCTGGGAAAGACGGGGCTCAGCATCGATGGAGGAGAAGAATGAACGACAACCTCCAGGGCATCCTCATGGACGCGGTGCGGGCGGTGGCCATCTTCGGAGGTGTCATGACGCTGGCTCCCATGCTCGTGATGGCCGAGCGGAGGATCTGCGCCGCGATCCAGAACCGGATCGGCCCCAACAGGGTTGGCCCGATGGGGCTTCTCCAGCCGCTGGCGGATGTCATCAAGCTCCTGTTCAAGGAGGATCTCATTCCCGATCGAGCCGACAGGACCCTCTTCAGCCTCGCTCCCCTGCTTGCCTTCGCCCCGGCCGCGATCGCCTTCATCGCCATCCCCGTGGGAAGAGATCTGCAGGTGGCTGATCTGAACGTCGGGGTTCTCTATGTCCTCGCGATCACGTCGCTTGGGGTCTACGGGATCAGCTTCGGCGGCTGGGCCTCCAACAGCAAGTACTCGCTGCTGGGCGGGATCCGCTCGAGCGCCCAGATCATCAGCTACGAGATCTCCATGGGACTGGCGATCGTGTCGGTCCTCATGATCGCCGGAAATGTCCATCTTGGCAGCATCGTCGAGTGGCAGGCGAAGAACGGGTGGATCATTTTCTACCAGCCCCTGGCCTTCATCATCTTCCTGGTGGCCGCCTTCGCCGAAAACAACCGGCTGCCCTTCGATATGGCCGAATGCGAATCCGAGCTCGTCGGCGGCTTCCATACCGAATACACCGGGATGAAGTTCGGCATGTTCTTCCTGGGAGAATACATAGCGATGATCGTCATGTCCGCGCTCCTGGTGACCCTCTTCCTGGGCGGCTGGGACCCGGTCTTCTTCGAGCTTCCCGAGGGAGCCGCCGGCACAGCCATCTCGGTGCTGTGCTTCACCGTCAAGCTCCTCGCCGTGCTCTTCCTTTACATCTGGGTACGCTGGACGCTCCCGCGCTTTCGCTACGACCAGCTCATGAAGCTCGGCTGGAAGACCTTCGTTCCCCTGGCCCTGCTGAACATCGTGTTGACTGGAATCGTGGTTTCCCTGCTGACGAAAACAGGATGAAATCTGAGATGACCGACGAAAACAAAAACGAGACAGAACAGCCGAGACGGAGCTGGAGCTTCATCCTGTACCTGCCGGCGGTGGCAAAGGGGCTCTTCAACACCCTGCTGCATATCCTGAAGCTGAAGGGACACAAGACCTTTACCGTCCAGTATCCGGAAAAACGCCCGGAGGTGAGGCCCGGCTTCCGCGGCGAGCACCGCCTGAAGGTCGATGAGCTCGGACGGGAAAAATGCGTCGCCTGCCTCATGTGCCAGACCGTATGCCCGGCGAATTGCATCGACATCGTCGCCGAGGAAGCTCCCTGGGACGACAGGGACAAGAGACCCAGGACCTTTGAAATCGACATGCTGCGCTGCATCTATTGCGGTATGTGCGAGGAAGCCTGCCCCTGCGATGCCATCGAGCTGACCGAGAAACTCTACACCGTCTCCACTTCACGCGCCGAGATGATCTACGACAAGGAAAAGCTGCTGTCGAACTGACGGCGGCTATCGAATAACCATGGATGCGCTCGTATTCTACATTTCAGGAATTCTCATGGTCGCCAGCGCCCTGCTGGTCGTGACCCGGAAGAACCCTGTCTACAGCGCCATCCTGCTGGTCGTCTTCTTCCTGCTGACCTCGCTCAACTTCCTGGTGCTGCGCTCTCCATTTCTCGCGGTGATCCAGGTCCTCGTCTACGGCGGCGCGATCATGGTGCTCTTCGTCTTTGTGCTGATGTTGCTGAATCTCACCGAGGAAGAGCTCGATGAGAAGGTCGAGCCGGGACGCAAGCTCCTTGCCGGGGCGGGCTCCGTCCTGCTGTTCGTCCTCCTTGCCTGGGCGATCAACTCATCGGAGAGAATCCAGGCCGCCGGCGATACAGACCTCACCGGCCCGGTCAAGGAGTCGGTGGCCCGGGCCGGAGAGACCAGGGAGATCGGCGAGGCTCTCTTCAGTGAGCATATCCTGCCGTTTGAGTTCACCTCGATCCTGATCTTCATCGCCATCATCGGGGCCATCTATCTCACCAAGACCCGGAGGGCAGACGAACGGCAGGCGACCGAGCCCGCGGTCGAACAGCCGGAGGAGAGCGCATGACCCTCAGTCTCGATCTATGCCTCTACCTCTGCGCGGCGGTCTTCTCGATCGGAGTCTACGGAGTGCTCAGCCGCCAGAACATCATCGTGATCCTGATGTCACTGGAGCTCATGCTCAACGGCGTGAACCTGGCTATCATCTCCTTTGGAAGATATTTCATTACCCCCGAGGGATCGGCGCTGTCCGGAACAGGAGCCAGCTCCTCGCAGATCTTCGTGATCATCGTCCTGGCCATCGCCGCCGCCGAGGCGGCCGTAGGGCTGGCGATCCTCCTGGCCGTCTACCGACGCTGGAGAAGCGCCCGGATTGGCGATATGAGGTTGTTGAAAGGATGAGAAGAGGTCTCAACGGGCTGATCGATGAATAATTGGATTTTCCTCATACCCCTGCTTCCCTTCCTGGGCTTCCTGGTCAATGGCCTGCTCGGTCGGCGGCTGGGCGACCGGGCGACGGCCATCATCGGCTGCACATCGGTCGCAGGGGCCTTCGCGGTGGCCGTGGCGGCCTTCGCGCAGGTTCTCCAGGGAGAATCGAGCACGCATTCACTTTCCCAGGAGCTCTGGACCTGGATCGAGGCCGGTGACCTGCGGGTTTCCTTCGGCCTCACCATTGACCGCCTCTCAGGAATCATGTGCCTGGTGGTCACCGGCGTCGGCTCCCTGATCCACATCTATTCAACCGGCTATATGAAGGGCGACCCGGGTTACGCCCGTTTCTTCGCCTACCTGAACCTCTTCATGACATCGATGCTGGTGCTGGTAACGGCCGACAATATTGTTCTCATGTTTCTCGGCTGGGAGGGCGTCGGGCTGTGCTCGTACCTGCTGATCGGCTTCTGGTACAAGGGACTGGCCAATTGCTCGGCCGGTATCAAGGCCTTCGTCGTCAACCGTATCGGCGACCTCGGCTTCCTGCTGGGAATCTTCGCCATCTGGGCCGCCTGCGGATCCTTCGAATTCAGCGCTATCGTGGCAAAGGCCGCGGAGATCGACAGCTCGGCCGCCTTCTGGATCTGCCTGCTGCTCTTTGTCGGCGCCTGCGGCAAGAGCGCCCAGATCCCGCTCTACGTATGGCTGCCGGACGCCATGGCCGGACCGACCCCGGTCTCTGCGTTGATCCACGCCGCCACCATGGTCACCTCAGGCGTCTACCTGCTCGCCCGACTCGGACCTCTCTTTGACGCCGCCCCCGAGGTGCTGACCATCGTCGCCACGATCGGTGCCCTGACCGCCCTCCTTGCGGCTCTCATCGCCTTTTCGCAGAACGACATCAAGAAGGTGCTGGCCTACTCCACCGTCAGCCAGCTCGGCTATATGTTCCTCGCCGCCGGCATGGGCGCCTACAGCGTGGCGATCTTCCACGTGGTAACCCACGCCTTCTTCAAGGCGCTGCTCTTCCTTGGCGCCGGGGCCGTGATCCACTCGCTGCACCATGAGCAGGACATGCGCCGAATGGGTGGCCTGCGCCACAAGCTGCCCTGGACCTTCGCGCTCTATCTCATCGGAGGGCTGGCGCTCTCGGGCTTCCCCCTGACCGCCGGCTTCTTCTCCAAGGATGAGATTCTCCACGTAGCCCACTCGGGCTTCGGCAACATCGGCCCCCGGGGCGTGCTCTGGGCCATCGGCCTCCTGACCGCGCTCTTGACAGCCTTCTATACCTTCCGCCAGATAGCCCTGGTCTTCTTCGGAAGCTACCGCGGAGCCTCCGAGCCCCAGGCTTCTGAAGAGTCGGCGGCCCACGGCCTCGAGCTGGACAAGGTCAAGGAGTCCCCTCTGTCCATGCGCATTCCTCTCATCGTGCTGGCCGCGCTCTCGCTGGTGGGAGGATTCCTCGCCATACCGCGTTTCCTCCAGCCCGGCATCGAGATCCCGGATGACGGCAAGCTCTCCGGCCTGATCATCGGCGGGATCGTCTCGATCGTCGGAATCGCGGCGGCCCTGACCATCTACCTGCGCTTCCCGGGAGCGCTCAAGGGCTTCCTCTCAAGCGCCCCCGGAAAACTCGCGCACGGGCTCTCGTCAAGAAAGTTCTACGTCGACGAAATCTACCAGAAGCTCATTATCAGGCCGATTGGAGTCATGGCGGAAATCTGCTTCTACGTGGTCGACCGGCTCATCATTGACATTCTCCTGGTGCACGGTTCGGGCTTTGGCGCGAGCGCCCTCGGTCACCTCCTCCGGCGCCTGCAGGATGGCCGCACCCCGACCTACGCGGCCTGGTTCCTCTTCGGGGCCATCCTGGTGCTCGCCGTGACACTCTGGGCGGCGGGGGGATAAAGAGCATGAGCATCACCCTCACCCTGCTGATACCTATCGCCACAGCCATCCTGCTGCTCTGCATCCCGAAAGACAAGACCGCCGAGCTCAGGATGACCGCGCTCTTCGGCTCCCTGGCGACCCTCGCCTTCAGCCTCGCTCTCCTGGGAGGCTTTGACGCTCAGACCGTCGGCTTCCAATTTACCGAGAAGCACGAATGGGTGTCGAGCCTCCACATCCACTATCACGTGGGAATCGACGGCATCAGCCTCTTCCTCGTGGTGCTCTCCGCCCTGCTCACCCCGATAGCCATCCTCTGCTCCTGGAAATCCGTCGAAAAACGGGTCCGGGAGTTTCACATCGCCCTCCTGCTGCTGACATCCGGCGTCATCGGGGTCTTCGTAGCGCTCGACCTGATGCTCTTCTACGTGTTCTGGGAGGTCATGCTGATCCCGATGTACCTGCTGGTCGGAATCTGGGGCAGCACCGAACGCATCCGGGCCGCGGTGAAGTTCTTCATCTATACCATGGCGGGCAGCCTGCTGATGTTCCTCGCCATCCTCTACCTCTACCAGCACACAGGGACCTTCAGCGTCGAGGAGATCTACCAGAAGCCGCTGACCGGAACAGCCGGCCTGCTCTGCTTCCTGGCCTTCGCGCTGAGCTTCGCCATCAAGGTCCCCCTCTTCCCGCTCCACACCTGGCTCCCGGACGCCCACACCGAGGCCCCCACCGCCGGCAGCGTCATCCTCGCCGGGGTGCTCCTCAAGCTCGGCATCTACGGCTTCATTCGTTTCGCCATCCCCTTCTTCCCCGAAGCGGCGGCCCTGGCGACTCCCTGGATCTCCATCCTGGCGATCATCGGAATCATCTTCGGAGCGCTGATGTGCTTCGTACAGGAGGATATGAAGAGGCTCATCGCCTACTCGAGTGTCTCGCATATGGGATTCATCGTGCTCGGACTCTTCGCCGGCACCTCCCAGGGCGTCCAGGGCTGTGTCCTGCAGATGGTCAACCACGGAATCTCTACCGGCGCGCTCTTCCTGCTCATCGGCGCCATCTACGAGCGCCGGCACACCCGGCGCATCATCGATTTCGGCGGCCTGGCCCCGGTGGCTCCAAAGCTCGCTATCATCTTCTTCATCACGACGCTCTCATCGATCGGGCTTCCGTTCCTGAACGGGTTCGTCGGCGAATTCCTGATCCTGCAGGGAGCCTACAGCCGGAACGTCTTCTACGCGGCCTTCGCCGGCCTGGGAATCATCCTCGGAGCGGTGTACATGCTGACGCTCTACCGGCAGATCTTCTTCGGTGAGACCGACCGGGCGGAGAACGCCGAGATGAAAGACCTGGAGGGGCGAGAGCTGGCCTTCCTCCTGCCCCTGGTTGGCCTGATGGTCTTCCTGGGTCTCTTCAGTCCGTGGTTCACCTCGAAGATCCAGCCCAGCGTCGAGCAGTGGCTGACCAGCACCAGCGTCGTGCATTGGCTGGAGATGGTGCAAAAGGCGAGCGGAGGTTAGGAGATAGAGGCGATGGACAACATAACCACATTCCTTCTGACAAAGCTGACCCTGGGCCAGAACGCGGCCGCCGGGCTGGTTTCCGCCAGCGATTTCCAGGCTATCCTTCCCGCCATCGTATTCATCGCAACGGGAACACTGTTGTTGATGCTCGACTGCTTCAACCGCGGGCTGTCAGATACGGGTAAAACGAGAAAAGATCACTCCTCGCTGAGCACTGCGATCAATTTCATCGGCCTGCTGGGAACCGTGGTCGCCGGCGCCTTCGCCTGCGCCTCTATGGAACAAGCCGAACCTTCCTTCGCCTTCCAGGGATCCATACGGGTCGACTCTTTCTCGAGCGCTGTCAGTCTCATCATCATCCTCGGTACCTTCTTCTCCCTCCTGGCCACCATCGATTACCTCCGGCGCTTTGATGCCGAGCATGGTGAATTCCATTGCCTGGTGCATTACGCCACCGCGTCGATGCTCCTCTTTGTACAGGCCAACAATCTGATCATGCTCTTCCTGGCCGTGGAGACCCTGTCCATGGCCGCCTACCTTCTTACAAGCTATCTCCGAGATTCGCGCCGCGGGGTGGAGGGCGGCCTCAAGTACTTTATCCTTGGCTCATTCTCGAGCGGCTTCCTGCTCTTCGGCCTCACTCTCATCTTCGGAGCAACGGGAGAGCTCGATCTCCAGGAGATCGCAAAGAACATCGCCGCAGGAAAAGCTGACCGCTCACTCCTGCTGGCGGGACTGGCCCTGACCGTTGTCGGAATGAGTTTCAAGATCGGAGCCTTCCCCTTCCACAGCTGGCTTCCGGACGCCTACGAGGCCGCCCCTTCGGTCGCGACCGGCTTCATGTCAGTGACCGTGAAGAGCGCGGCGATCGCGGTGCTGCTGAGGTTCCTGCTGCTGGCCACCGAAGGGGATGGCGAAGCCTGGGCCAGGCCGCTATCCGTGGTGTTGAGCCTGCTGGCCATCGCGACCATGCTCTTCGGCAACCTGGTCGCTCTCATGCAGGACAGCGTCAAGAGGATGCTCGCCTATTCCGCCATCGGCCATACCGGCTACCTGCTGGTGGGAATCGTGGCCGCGCTCGGGCCTGGAGGCGAGCTCGCTCCCGCTGCGGTGATCTTCTACCTGCTGCCCTACACGCTCATGTCGATTGCCGTCTTTACCCTGCTGGGGTACATGGGACGGGACGGAAAGGACCGGGAGCTCTTCGAGGACTACAGGGGGCTCTCTACCAGCCGCCCCGCCCTGGCCCTCTGCCTCCTGGTTGTCCTGGTCTCCTTCGCCGGAATCCCCCCGACCGCGGGTTTCTGGGCCAAGCTGTACATCTTCCGCGCCGCGATCGCCGGCGGACACACCTGGCTCGCCCTCACGGGCATCCTGGCCTCGATCGTTTCGCTGTACTTCTACCTGAGGCTCGTGGTGAATATTTACATGCGCCCGGCGGAAGAAGAGCTCGACGCGGACCCCGACTCCAACCTCGCCAGCGGACTGGTGATCGCCGCCGCGGCCGTGGCCCTCGTCGTCCTGGGGCTCTTCCCCGACCTCGACTTCGGATCACTCATCAAGGCGCTTGGGAAATAGAACGGGTCGGATCTCCCCGCTCCTCAGAGGATCCCGAGAACCCGGTCCCAGTCTCCGAGGGCATCGAGCGCCTGCGCCGGTGAACCGACCGTATCCGCTTCGAGAGAGCTGAGCGCCTTGACCACGATGGAGATGGCCTTCCAATAGTCGAGGTCTTCATCCAGCGCGGCTGTGAAGGCAGCATCCGTATCCGTGATCCAGGCCGCCACGGGAGTCCCCTGGTGCTGAGTTTCTTCGGAAACCTGGCCGCCGAGGTGATCACGGAAGCCGAGGATGACATTGACAGCCTCGCTGGCCTTGTCGAGAGCCGCCTCGCCGAAATCGAGGTTGTCACGATAATGTTCCGAGAGCAGAGCCACGCGAACCACCCTCCCCCGGATTCCCGACTCCAGCAGCTCCCTCACCGGTACGATATTACCATTGGACTTGCTCATGGCCTGCCCCTCAACGCTGACCGAGCCGCTGTGAAGCCAGTAGTGGGCCAGCGGTTCGCGGTCGTCGCCTTCCCCTGCGAGGACGGCGGCCTGGGCCATCTCGAACTCGTGATGGGGGTTGAGGTTGTCATCCGCCCCGGTATGAATATCGAAGTGCTCCCCGAGGTATTTCCTGCTCATCGCCACGCACTCGACATGCCAGCCCGGAAAGCCGCTGCCCCAGGGACTGTCCCAGCGCATCTGGTGCAGCGCATCGGTGCGCCAGAGATCGATATCGAGAGGATTCCGCTTCTGCGCTCCCTCGGTAGTCTTCGAGCCATCCTGGAGCTCGGCGAGCTCCGCGGGGGTGCTGCCGCAGAGGCAGCCCAACTTCTCGTAGCGGGTGATGTCCAGGTAGAGATTTCCACCCTCGACGTAGGTGGCGCCAGCCTCCTCGAGCAGGCGAATCGTTTCAATCATCTCTTCGACATGCTCGCGAGCCTTGGGGTACTCATGCGCTCCGCGGATTCCGAGCGCGCGGCGATCGGCGTGAAAGAGCCGCATCTCGTTTTCCGCCAGCTCCCAGGCGTAGCCGCCAGCCCGCCCGGCGGCGATCTCTACGACATCCTCCTCAAACTCGTTGAGGTGCCCGACATCCGTCAGGTTCATCACCTGCAGAACCTCGTAGCCGGAGCGCTCGAGGTGGCGGCGCAGAACATCAGCCAGCAGGTAGGAACGGAACTTGCCGATGTGAATCGGCTGGTTGACAGTCGGGCCGCAGTGGTACATGCGTACCTTCCTGGGTTCCAGCGAGAGAAAATCTTCCAGGGCCCCGCCGAGAGAATTCTTCAACTTCAACGTCATGAGGACACCTCGATTCGCCTGTGTTTCTTCTTACCCGCCCGAAGCATGATACAGTCATCAACGAGGTCGGAGGAAGTCAGCACCCTGTCTTCTTCAACTTTTTCATCGTTGACGTAGAGCCCGCCCTGTCGCGCCAGCCGCCTGGCCGCTCCCCTGGAATCACAGAGCCCGCAATCGTTGAACAGCTGGACTACGGGGATTCCCGCTTCGAGGTCGGCGGTACCCACCTCGCAGGTTGGAACCGAGTCTCCTCCCCCGCCCTCGTTGGAGAAGAGAGCCTTGGCGGCCTCCGCCGCCTGCTCCGCGGCTTCCCGGCCATGGTTCAGGGCCGTCGCCTCGAGCGCCAGGGTCTGCTTGGCCTGGCGGATGTCCGCCCCCTCGAGAGCCTCCAGGCCCGCGACCTCCTCCACGGGAAGAAGCGTAAAGAGCCTCAGGAATCGACCGACATCGCGGTCGTCCGTATTGATCCAGAACTGGTAATAGTCGTAGGAGCTGGTGCGCTCGGCATCGAGCCAGACCGCGCCGGCCTCGGTCTTCCCCATCTTCGCGCCGCTGGCCGTGGTGATGAGGGGAAAGGTGATCCCGTAGGCCTGGTTCCCATCAACCCTCCGAATGAGGTCGATACCGGCGACGATATTCCCCCATTGGTCGCTGCCGCCCATCTGTACCTGGCAGCCATGACGCTGGTTCAGGACGAGGAAGTCGTAGGCCTGGAGAATGCTGTAGTTGAACTCGAGAAAGGACAGTCCGCTCTCGGAGTCGATCCTCAGCTTGACGCTCTCGGCGCTGAGCATCCGGTTGACGCTGAAATGACGCCCGATATCCCGGAGGAAATCGACATAGTTGAGCTCGAGGAGCCAATCGGCGTTGTCCACCGCGAAACCGGCGCTGCCGCCCGCCTGCTCGTCGCCGGGTTCGCATAATTCCAGGAAGCGGGAGAGCTGGTTGCGGATTCCGAGCAGATTCTCATCGACGCTGTCCTCGCCGAGCATCTTCCGCAGCTCGGTCTTGCCGCTTGGGTCACCGACCCGCCCGGTTCCGCCGCCCACCAGCGCGATGGGACGATGCCCGGCCCGCTGCAGGTGCACGAGCGCCATGATGGGAACAAGGCTCCCGACATGCAGACTGCTCGATGATGGATCAAAGCCGATGTAGGCGGGAACGGCATCCCCTCCCTCGCCGAAGAGCTTCTCCAGCGCAGCTTCATCCGTTGTCTGTTCTATGAAACCCCGCTCCCGCAGGGTGTCGAGAAAACCGCTCACGCGCATCCCTTTTTCATATCGAACCTTTTACGCCCGTCACCATGACTGATCACCAATTACCGTCGAGCTCCTTCAGGGCATCAGCCGCCAGCACGATGGCATGTTCTTTATCATCAGGCAGTCCGCCGATCATTGCTTCGATTTTTTCCCGGTCCAGCTCCCGGACCTCTCCCCGGCTTTTTCCGGCGACCAGGCCGGTCAACAACGAGCCGATACCGATGGCCGCCGGGCAGCCGTAGGCCTGGAATCTCGCCTCCCTGACAAGCCCCTCCTCATCCCGCGCGATAAAGAGCCGCAGAAGATCTCCGCACACGGGGTTCTCAACCTCCACGCGCAGGTCGGCATCTTCAAGGACCCCTGCATTCGAAGGATTGCGGAAGTGCTCATCCAGGATGCTCATAGCAGGCCGTCGATCTTCTCCTGGTAGGCTGCCTTGGGATAGACGCCGACATCCTGGTCAACCTTCTCCCCTCCCTTGAAATACAGGACGGTAGGAACCGACATGACGCCGTAGGTGGCGGCGGTCGACTGGGCCTTGTCGATATCCACCTTGCCGACCTTGACCCGGCCTTCATAGTCTCCGGCCAGTTGGTCGATGATGGGCGAAAGCTGCTGACAGGGTCCGCACCAGGTCGCGCTGAAATCAACCACGACCGGGATCTCGGAATTCAGAACTTCCGCTTCAAAATTGCTGTCATCAAATTCAAGGGCCACGGCGCTCTCCTTTCAATTGGAATCTATTCTGCAGCAGGACTCCCGGAAACCAACCGAGCCACCCTGGCTCGAGCCAGCCGGCAAAGGCGGTCTCCGCCTCCGCTTCGGACTTCACGGGGTGCGTATTATAGACGAAGCGGCCCTGAGTGAGGGAGATTCTGGAACGCAATTTTACACTTCATGGAGACTCCCCCGGCCTGGGCAGGAGAGGTTTTTACCCGATCTGAATGGACAGCCACCGTATGGGCTCTAAAATAATTTTCTACGGGACCACTACAATCCCGCAGACCTGCGAACTCGTCAGAGACAAATCGGGATAAGCTTTATGAAACACAGGCGGCTGATGCTTACGGCGGTTCTCCTACCGGTTTTCATGACCATACCGGTTTTCGCCGGAGCCCAATTCGACCTGGTGCCGGGCCGGGGAGGCGACAAGGAACACGCGAGCTGGAAGATCACCCTCGAGCCGGCGAAACTCGCCCCGGGAGCGCGTGGCGAGATCATCGCCTCCTACCAGACCACGAAGGGCTGGTATCTCTACGCGCCCGACCATGCCGCCAGCACGGGCCTGCCGACCTCTATCAGGATCAGCTTCTCGGGAAGCGGAGCGGCTGGAACGAAACTCGATAAAAAGCTCATCTACCCGGCGCCGAAAAAGAAGGTGCTCGAGCTCTTTGACGAGCCGGAGACCCACCTGACACTCGAAGGCAAGGGCCGGATCCGTCAGGGCTTCGTGGTACCGAAGGATGCGCCGGCGGGAAAGCTCGAGGTCAAGGTCGTCCTGACCTACATGGCCTGCAGTGACCTCCTCTGTGATCCCAAGGCCGTCGCCACTGAGAATCTCGTCGCCCTGATCAGCAGCGCCCCCGCGGAAAGAGCCGCTCCCGCCAAACCGAAAGACCCGGCGGCGCGGCAGGAAAAACCCGCCGCCGGCATCGAACTCGGAGGTCTCCTTGGATCAGGTCCGGCCGCTGCCGCGGAGCATGCCAAATTCGAATTGAAGGTCTCGCCAGCTGAAATCCCGCGCGGCGGAACCGCCGAGCTCATCGTGCGCTACACGATGGCCAGGAACTGGTACATCTACGCCCCCGACCATATCAGCCCTTCGGACCCTCCGCTTGGAAGGCCCTTCGAAGTCACCATCCCCGAAGGACAGGCGGCGACCGGCGAAGGTGAACTCACCTTTCCACCCTCACAGAAGAAAAACATGGGCGATTTCGGAGCGGGTCCCGAGATTCACAGCGTGCTCAAAGACACCGGAGAGATCCGCCTGCCCCTGCGCGTATCGAAAGACGCCGAGCCCGGCAAGCAGCCCCTGAAGATCGAGCTTTCGTTCATGGCCTGCGAGGAGAAAACCGGTATCTGTGATCCGCCGACTACGAAAACCTACAGTGTCGCATTCACGGTTTCTAAAAAAACAGGCTCCGAATCGACTTCCATCTCCTCCGCGGTAAAGCCGCCTCCCGATTCCGCGGAGCCGGCCGAGGCCGGCGGCCAGCAGCCCTCGGTGAAGAAAAAAAGCCTGTTCAGAATCATACTTGGAATGGGTATTTTCGGCCTGACGATGGCGACTCCCTTTGTCCTCCTGGCTCTCTTTCCGGGGTGGCTGAAATCGATGCCGCGCTCAGGCGTGTGGATGCATACGGTAAAGGTCTTTCTCGGCTTCCTCGAGATCGCCGCGGCCCTGAAATTTTTCTCCAATGCGGACATTGCCTATTTCGGCGGCGAAGATTTCCTCATCAGCCGGCAGCTCTTCCTGATCCTGTGGGCCACCATCTTCCTGGCTACCGGCCTCTACCTGGTCGGCGCCCATCGCCTTTTCAGGAATGTCTCAATACCCCGTGTCGCTTCAGGCCTCCTGGTAACAACCCTTTCTGTTTACTTTTTCACCTGCTCGATTCCCGGAGCGGAGCTTGACCAGCTGACAACAGCCCTGGCTCCTCCCCCGCCTCCTGCTCCGGAAGATTCCAGCAAACCGGTCATCGTGAAAGACGATTTTGACGAAGGAATCCGCCAGGCAAAGGCACGCGGTGACAAGCTCACCCTCATCAACTTCACAGGATTCACATGAGTGAATTGCCGCCAGATGGAGTTCTCCATCTTCCCAAAGCATGAAGACCTGTTGAAAAACTTCGTCGAGATTCGCCTGCATACCGACCACAAAGACGAAAAACTGGAAAAAGCAGCTTTAGAGCTGCAGCTGAAAATGGCCGGCACAAAGGCTCTGCCCATTTACATCCTCGTCGATCCGAACCATCCCGAAGTGCCCGTCTCAAAAATCGTGGGAGCCGACCCTCCCGGCAGCAGCAGGTTTTCTGACTGGCTGAAAAGCGGAGGAGAACAAACAGATGACACCTCCGGCGGGCTCTGGAAGTTGATTGCCAGTTGCATCCTTGGCGGGCTCGTCGCCCTGATCATGCCCTGCACCTATCCGATGATCCCGATCACGATAGCCTTCTTCACCAAGCAGGCCGAGGCTCGAGCGGGCCGGATCCTGCCCCTGGCCCTCTGCTACGGACTTGGAATCATCCTCTGCTTTATAGTATTTGGTGTCGCCGTGGGTGGAGTCATCATCTCCATCGCCCAGGGAGCCGTTCTCAATATCATCTTCGGAGTGGTTTTCCTCGTCTTCGCGCTCAGTTTCTTCGATCTCTTCACCATCAGGCTTCCCGCGAGCGTCAACAATCTGGCCTCCAGGGCGAGCGGCGGTTCCGGGCTGGTCGGGGTTTTCCTGCTGGGAGCAACGCTGGTCATCACTTCGTTCACCTGCACGGCCCCGGTGGTGGGGACTCTGCTTGCGGAGCTGGCTGCCCAGGAACCTCAAAGCGCCGAAAAGCCTGATAAATAACAAATTACACTCCTCGTTGCCTGATCGGGCAGTAGAGTTTAAACTTATTCAGTTAAACCTTTTACGCCCCGGAAGGTGACAAAAGTCGTATCGGCTGCTGTCATCAGCGATTTTCACGATGCAAATGCGACACCCCCCGCTTTTCCTGCTTGGCCTTACGGCTATTCTCACAGGTCTCCTCTTGCAGGCCAACGCTCAGGACGACCCTCCCCTCGGGGAAAATCTCGTCCGCTGCCGTCATTGCGATGACAAGGGGAAGATGACCTGCCGAAGCTGCGCGGGAAAGGGCAAGCTCTACAAGACCTGCCCGCAATGTAACGGCGGAGGGCGACGGCCCTGCCGCCAGTGCAATAAGCCGAATGCCGAGAAGCCCAACGAGGCCGGGCCGGGAAAAATCGCCTGTGGATATTGCGGCGGTGACGGAAAATTCGGCGTCCGGGACAAGAGATGCCCGAAATGCGGCGGCGGCGGCTCCTATCCCTGCCCCAGCTGCCGCGGCAAGGGCGATCATAAATGCAAAATCGAGTTACCGGCAGGTATTTGCCCTAGCTGTCGTTTCTCCGGCAAGGAGACCTGCAACACCTGCTATGGAAAGCGCTGGATTCGTCGTGAGCCAGTCCCCGCCAGGACAAATCCGGGAGTTGAAAACAGCAAGATCCCCGGGGAGGCGGAGGGGATCGGAAACGAAATCGACCCCGGTACGCTGGTGGAAGACATCCAGAAGCGCTTTGATTCGCTGGTAGCCATCCGGTCGAGAGAAACAGAGATCGATACCGGGGAGCTGAGGAGGAGCTGCGAGAAGGGAATGATCTCGAGCAAGGGTTTCCTCGAGCGGCTCGAGCATTTTAAGGACAAGCCTGGAAGCCCGGAAGCATCGAGAGCCCTCTATAACGAAATCCTGCAGACCCAGAAAGACCTGAGAGCCCTCAAGGGGGACCTGTTTGAGCTCGACACCCTGCTCCTCGAATTCGAGAAGGCGTACCGTCGCTGCGAAGCCCGGCTGGAGAGCCGACCGAAGAGCCCCTTCAATACGACCAAGAAGAAGAAGGAGCTGAAGTTCTGGTCTGAAAATATCGCCTTCTCGCTCAAGGCCGCTGAGAAGCTTGCAAATGACCTGGGCAAGGGAGAGGTCTTCCTTGCCGGTAAAACCAGCGGAAAGATCGAAGAAGATCTGAATCTCTTCGACAGTCGGATCCAATCAGAGGAGGCCCTTGCCGCCACGGCTGCCGTCGTCAAGCCTCCGGAAGATGGGCCGGCGGTAAAAACCGGCGCCCCAGAAACCTCCCCGGACAAGGAGGCTGGAACAGCTCCCTCGGAAAAAGAAGCTCCTGGTGACAAGCCGGAGCTCGGTCCCGGAAAGGCGAAAGATGAGTCCGGAGAGAAGCCGGGCAGCAAGGCCGCCTCGAAAAGCGGAGATGGTGTTCTGCTGGGCATCCTCTGCGGGCTGGGCGGAGCACTGGCCGGGGCGGGGACACTGCTGCTCTACCTCAGGAAGAAACACTACTTCTGAGCCTGGCCGCCATAGTATCCACACCCTCGCCCAGCCACCCCCCCGGGTGGCCTGGAAGGACAGAAGGCTTCGCTGCTCTCGTTAGAAAGCCCCTGCGGACTCAGTCGCGTCGGCCGCGACCGCCGCTGCCGCCTCCGTCACGGGATTTCTCCCTCTTTTGAGGCGGGGCAGGAGGAGAAGAATCACCGCCGCCAGCCGCGTCCTCAGCGCCCTTCTTTGACAGCTTGATGCGTCCCTGGTCGTCGGTGCCGAGACACTTGACATTGATGATGTCTCCAAGCGAGACCAGGTCACCAACCTTGTCGACAAAACCGTCCGCAAGCTCGCTGACGTGAACAAGACCTTCCTGGCCGGGAAGAACCTCGACAAAGCAGCCGAAGTCCTTGATCGAAACGACCTTGCCCGCGTAGATCCTGTTGGCCTGGACCTCCTCGGTCAGGGCCTCGATCTTTGCCTGGGCTCCCTGGGCACCTTCCATGTCGGTACTCCAGATCGTCACGACTCCATCGTTCTCGATCTCGATGGTCGTCCCGGTCTCTTCCTGGATGCTCTTGATCATCTTGCCTCCAGGTCCAATGATCAGGCCGATCTTCTCAGGATCGATACGGACCTGGATAATCCTCGGGGCATAGGGGGAAATCTCGGCGCGCGGCTTATTGAGCGCCTTGAGCATCTCCTTGAGGATGTGAATCCTTCCCGCCTTCGCCTGCTCCAGGGCCTGACCCAGGAGCTCCTGGCTAACCCCGGTGATCTTGATGTCCATCTGAAGGGCCGTAATCCCGAACTGGGTTCCAGCAACCTTGAAATCCATGTCACCGTTGTGATCCTCGCTGCCGAGGATGTCGCTGAGGATCGCGATGTTGTCGCCATCCTTGACCATCCCCATCGCGATACCCGCAACCGGCTGGCGGATCTTGACTCCGGCGTCCATGAGCCCAAGAACTCCACCGCAAACCGATGCCATTGAGGATGATCCATTGGACTCGGTGATGTCCGAAACGATTCGGACGGTATAGGGGAAGTCCTCTTCCTCGGGCATTACCGCGGCCAGGGCCCTCTGGGCGAGGTTGCCGTGACCGATCTCCCGACGCTTCGGCCCGCGATTGGGCCAGGACTCACCGACGCAGAAGGCCGGGAAGTTATAGTGAAGCGTGAAACGCTCACGGTACTCTTCGCCAAGCCCATCAACGATCTGCTGGTCCCTGCCCGTTCCAAGCGCCACCGAGACAAGAGACTGGGTCTCGCCGCGGGTGAAGAGCGCGGAACCGTGGACCTGCCTGGGAAGGATTCCGACCTCTCCCTTGATGTCCCTGATATCGGTAGTGGAACGCCCATCTGTTCTCGTTCCCGAGAGGATAAGCTCGCGTTCGGCCGCCTCGGAGAGCCCGCGCAGGAGCCTCTTGACGAGATCGCGTTCGGGGAGCGCGGGATCCGGCTCGGCGCCCTCCTCAGGCTCGGGGCTGACCTCATCCAGGCAGGCCGAGATATACTCGGACACCGCGCCGCTGCGGGCGTGCTTGCCTTCGGTCAGCAGCTTTTCGCGGAAACCATCAAAATACTTCGATTTGAGCCCAGCTGTCTGCTCGGAGTGGTCCGGAAGATCCTCCAGCTCCATTTTGGGCTTGCCGCCCTGGGCGACGAGCTCGTTCTGCAGCTCAACGATCTCACAGATGACCTCATGGGCCTTCGCGATAGCCTCGATCATCTTCTCTTCGGAGACTTCCTTTGCACCGCATTCGACCATCGTGACGGCTTCCATCGTTCCGGCAACGACGAGGTCAAGCTTGCTCTCCTTGAGCTGCTCGTGGGTGGGGAAGACAATCAGCTCATCCTCGATCAACCCGATTCGCACCATCCCCAAGGGGCCGAGGAAGGGAATGTCGGAAACGCTGAGGGCTGCTGAAGCCGCGATGGCGGCCAGCACATCAGGATCATTCTCCTGGTCTACCGAGAAGACCTGCGCCGCTACAGACGTGTCCGCCACCGCGGAGTTCTTGCTGTAGTTGTCCGGAAACATGGGACGGATCGGCCTGTCGATCAGGCGACAGGTCAGGATTTCTTTCGTGGTAGGACGGCCTTCTCTCTTGATGAAGCCGCCGGGGAATTTCCCCGCGGCCGTCGTCTTTTCCCTGTAATCAACCGTGAGGGGAAAGAAGCTCATGCCGAACCTTGCCGAGGAGGAGGTCACCGCGGTAAAGACCTGCGTATCTCCATAACGGACCATCGTGGCCCCATTCGCCTGGCGGGCGATTTTCCCGGTCTCGATAACTAATGTTCTACCTGCTATTTCTTTTTCTACTCTTACTGTCATCGTCTTCTTTTTTCTTCTGAACTACTACTGAATGATTCTTACCTTCTACCTCGAGAAGCCTCGGCTCTCCGAGACCCCGTTCTTCAAATTTTCTTTGCTTCCAGCCTCCTTACAGCTCCCCGGGCAATTTATTCTCAGTCGGCCTTGCCGACTGGCCACTACGGACAGCATGTTTTTATTCGGCCCCGCATGGGGCGCTCATTTGTTATGAGATGATGCCTTCGGTATCGGAGCAGGATCCAGCGATGAGGTCGATCTGCAGGATTGCAATCGACCAGGATACGCGGAAGCCATGCGCCGAATGGATCAGCGTCGAATCCCCAATTCGCCAATTAACGTGCGATAGCGCTCGAAATTCTCACGCGCAAGATAGCGAAGCAGTTTAGCTCTCTGCCCCACAAGCATGCGAAGCCCACGCCGAGTGGCATGGTCCTTCTTGTGCTCCTTGAGGTGCTCGGTGAGACTTTTGATGCGCTGACTGAAAAGAGCTATCTGCACCTCCGGGCTACCCGTATCGCCTTTGCTGCGGGCAAATCGTTCGACAACGGCCGAACGGGTCATTTCGGTTATTTCCATTCTTCGTAAACCGACCTTCTATCTAATACCTATTTCTTAATTTCAAGCCGACTATCCTAACACAGAGCCCTATTCGGGCAAGCTAAAGATTACTTCCAGGGGGGGGCTATACAAAATAAAAAATCGCTTCTGAGGACTGCTGGATCCTCATCCATCGGTTACCGGAGGTTCCTTGTTCAGATGGTCCAGATAACCCTGCAGAATGATCTGGGCCGCAACCATATCGACCTTTTCCTTGCGTCTGTCGCCATGTATGCCGGCCTCCGTAAGAACACTCTCCGCCTCGAAGCTGCTCAGGCGTTCATCCCATGGATATACCGGCAAGCCGGTCCTCTCCTCGACCTCCCGTGAAAACTCGGTCACCTTCCTCGCCCGTGGGCCTTCACTCCCATCCATATTAAGGGGAAGGCCGACGACGACAGCCTCGATGTCTTCTTCTTTGGCGAGCGTCCCGAGCACCTCCCAGAGGGCCTCTTCTCCAGTGGCGAGCTGGCGGGGAGTCGCGATGAGCTGACCCGCATCGCTCAGGGCGATACCGAAGCGCTTGTCTCCATGATCGATTCCAAGGATTTTTCCCATTCAGTTACACCTGCTTCTCCAGCTCAATTTCCAGGCCCCATCACCTCGATGGAGGCTCGGAACGAGCGGCTCGATCCGCCTCTTCGGCGAGGTCTCTCACCCGCTCAACGGAATCACGATGACAGACCAGTATGGCATCTTCAGTCTCGACGATAACGAGATTCTTCACCCCGATCGTACCTATGATCCTTCGATCTGACAGAACGATGCAATCCTCAGTGTCCAGACCAACAAAATTCCCCCTGATGCGATTGCCTCCATCTGAGGCCCTCAGCTGAGCACCGTAACGCTCCCAGGTCCCGATATCCGTCCAGGAAAAAGAGCCCCTGACCACGACAACGCCATCAGCTTTTTCAAGAATTCCGTGATCAACAGACACCTTCTGCACCGGGGCCTCATGCGCTGAGCCATCGAGAAGCCCGCAGACCTCCGGCAGGTAGCTCTCAAGCAAGCGGAGATACCCCGCGGCGCTCCAGAGAAAGATCCCGGTACTCCACAGCGCTCCCCCTCCTTCAAGCAGGGCCTTGGCGGCCTCCCGGTCCGGCTTCTCCACGTAACTCGAGACCTGGTGACACTGCAGGCCAGCGAGCTCTGCAAGCTCCTCTCCACACGTAATATAGCCGAAACCGGCATCGGGCGAGCCCGCATCAACTCCAAGGACAATCGTCGCCGGATCAGCTTCAGCGGGCAGGTCTCCATAGCAGCCCACCGCGAATCGAACCGTACGAGCAAACTCGTCGGACTCGGAGATGAGATGGTCGGAGGGACAGGCCAGCAGCAGCCCCTCAGGATCCAGCTGCAGAACCGCTCGCGCCGCCAGGGCAATCGCCGCGGCAGTTCCCCGATTTTCCGGCTCTGCCAGGAAGTTTCCCGGGGCGAGATCTGGCAGCTCCTGCTGGATGAGGCCGGCGTGGTCGGCCTGTCCCACAACAAAGAGCCGGTCTTCTCCGTCGAGGAGTCCAGCCAGCCTCCTGCAGGTCAGCGACAGCAGCGAGGAACCATCTCCGCCAAGAGGAAGGAAAGGTTTCGGCCTGTCTTCCCGGCTCAACGGCCAGAATCTTCCTCCGCGCCCACCGGCAAGTACTACCGCGTAGAGCCTTCTCACAGACCTTCCCTCACCCGGCTGGCTCCGGGACGCCTGCTATGACTCTTCCCCGCGCACGCCCCCCCCCGCAGGCTCGCCAGGCGAACCTGCAGATCAACCAGCCCCCTGGACTCAGGATCGAGTCGCCTACAGGTCTCGATCGCCCGATGAGCGATCGTCAGGTTTCCGCTGTCCAGCGCCGCGTCCGCCAGCAGGTGCAGACGCAAGATCTCATCCGGCGGCTTGAGGTTGAATTCGGCCGCCTCGCTAAGGTAGGAGGTCAGCAGAAGCGGGGCGAGCGTCCCGGGCAGCTTGCGTAGATAGAGATTCCTGAGGTGACCGATCACCTGGCCGTAATAATGCCGCGGAGATTTCGACCTGCACTCATGATGGTAAAAGGCGCGGAGCCTCTCAGCTGCTCCGAGGTAATTCTTTTTCGCAACGTAATGCTCCGCCAGCAGAAAGAGACTGTCGAGATAATCCTCGCGGCAGAGATACTCTTTGAGGTATCCACTGCCAAACTCTTCCTCCATCTCAGAGAGAATTTCGGCGCCCTGGTCCTCCTGCTTATTGGTCAGGTAGAAGAGAATCAACAGAGCCCGCGCGCCAGGCGTCTTTCTCGTGAGATAGAAAGGCTCCTTCTCACCGCGAACCTTCAACGCCGCCTTGCGATGGATATCAAAGACCCGACGGTTCTCATCGTTTCCAAGGATCTCGTAGGCCTCGATAAGAAGCCTGATCCTGTGCTCCGCCCATTCGCGCCTCTGGGGATTCTTGTCGGGGTGCGCATCAAGAACCAACCGCCTGTAGGAGCTGCGGACCTCATCCCTGGTGGAGGTCTCGCTGACTCCCAGGATGGTGTAGTAGTCAAGCTCCTGCCGGAATTCCTTGCGGTTGGTATCGTACATTCAATCGCTCCCGCCAGAGCGGGAAAGCGACCCGCTGTCCAGGAGGATAGTGACCGGGCCGTCGTTATCGAGCCGAATGTTCATATGAGCTCCGAACACTCCCTCTCCGACCTCGATCCCGTTGGAGCGAAGATTCTCACCAAAGGCCCTGTACAATTCCTCCGCCCGCGCTGGATCTTCCGCGTCGACGAAGGATGGCCTGCGCCCGCGGCGGCAGTCGGCCTGGAGGGTAAACTGGGAAACCAGCAGGAGCTCCCCCCCGATATCTTTCAGGGAACGGTTCATGGAGTGTTTTTCATCCGGAAAAATTCTCAACTCGACAATCTTCTCAGCCAGCTTTCTTCCAGCTTCCTCGCTATCACCTTTTCCTATGCCGAGGAAAACCAGCATCCCGGTTCCGATCGAGCTGACGACCGCCCCATCGACCTCAACCGAGGCGTTCCTGACTCGCTGAAGTAGCGCCTTCATCTGCTGTCCCGCAGCTCCAGGGAAAGCCGCGGTCCGAAACGACCAACCGGATACGGCCTATTCTCGTAGCTAATGACCACGGGTTCAATTTCCCCATCAAAAGAATCTCCGGTCAGTTTATTCATCATCCAGCCCCTCCTCGCCCGATCCAGCATCCTCCCAGGACAGGGAGGCTCCATCCTCGCCGGCAATGCCGGCCTCCTCGCAGAGAACCTCGATCTTCTTCCTGGCCTTCTCAAGCAAATCCTGGCACTGGCGCCATGATTTAAAGCCGCTCTCAAACTGGGCAATGGCCTCATCGAGGGTCAGGCTGCCATCTTCAAGCTGGGCGACCGCCTCTTCGAGCTTCTCCATCTCACCCTCAAATTTCGGGCCCTTGTCTTTCTTAGCCGTTTTTTTTGCCATTCTCGCTTCCTCCGTAAGTTCGCTCTTTGTCAGTTCCGCTATCCTGCATCCTCAACCCGGACCTTCGCCTCTCCCCGCTCAAGCCGCAGGCGAAGGAGATCTCCCTCGTTCAGCTCATCCGCCCCGGTTACCGTCTTCCCGTCAGCATCAAGCACCACGGAATAGCCGCGCTTCAGGACTCCGTAGGGATTCAGAGCCTCGAGCCTCGAGCCGAAAAGAGCCAGGGTGTTCTCCAACTGCTCCAGCCGGCCGCGGGTCAGTGACTGGAGCTCTCCCAGCCCCCTGTCGAGATGTTCGAATCTCTCTTCGACCACCAGCTGCGGATTCAACATATACCGTGTGGACATCTTCTGCGCGAGTTCAGCCTCTCCCCGCTGCGACCACGACCTCAGCCCCATGGCCAGGCGTCGGCGAAGACCCTCTATACGCGGGACGATCTCCCGCAAATCCGGGGTCACAGCGGAGGCGGCCGCTGTCGGAGTGGCCGCACGGTAATCCGCCACAAAATCGGCTATTGTATAATCAACCTCATGCCCAATCGCTGAGACAACTGGAATCGCGCTTTCGGCAATCGCTCGGGCCACCACCTCCTCATTAAATGCCCAGAGGTCCTCGAGACTCCCGCCTCCACGGGTCAGCACAATTACATCCACCCCCGCAGCGCTCCCCTGGAGCAGCTCCAGGGCCCGCGCAACCTCAGCGGCCGAGCCTTCGCCCTGGACTCGAACTGGAACGAGTCGAACCCGGGCTCGCGGATTGCGAACGTCAAGGGTTTCGAGAAAATCACGCACAGCCGCGCCCGTCTTCGAAGTGACCAGTCCGATCCTGGCCGGAAAGAAGGGCAGCTTCATCTTCCTGTCGGGGTCAAAGAGCCCCTCAGCCTCGAGCTTACGCTTCAATTGCTCGAAGGCGAGCTGGAGCTCTCCCACTCCCTCCGGCTCGAGACGATCGGCAACCACCTGGTATTCACCCCTGGCCTCGTAGACCGTCACCTTGCCCGTCACCACGACCTTCATTCCTGTCTCAGGCTCAAAACGAAGCCTCGCCGCCTGGCCCTTCCACATGACCACCTTCAGCTGGGAGCTGGAAATCCGAGACTTCCCGCCATCCTCGTCATCTACCAGGGTCATATAGATATGCCCGGATTGGGCACGGGTAAAATTGCCGATCTGTCCCCTGACGCGCAGTGTAGCGAAGGTCGTCTCCAGGATGTCGCGAACATGCCTGGTGAACTCCCCCACGGACCAGGTCGACTGCTCCGCAGCGAAATCAAATTCGCCCTGCGTCTCTACCATCTCAACCCTGCCCGGCCCGCAACATCACCCTCTCAAAATGCACGGCCTTACCCGTCTCGGTATCGATGGTGACCACCGCCCCACACAGGCGGACATCACCTGTGGCGACATCGAAGGGCGCGTGCATGGTTGTCTCGAACTTGAAGATGACGCTTTCTTTTTTGCGGCCGATCACCGAATCGTAGGGTCCTGTCATTCCCAGGTCCGTGATGTAGGCCGTTCCCCCCGGGAGGATTCTATCATCTGCTGTCGGTATGTGGGTATGGGTTCCGAACAGGCAGGAGACCTCACCGGCAAAGCGCCACCCCATGGCGATCTTTTCACTCGTGGCCTCCGCATGGACCTCGACAATGCACATGGGCGTCGAGGCCTTCATCTCTTCCACAGCCCTGGCCACGGTCTTGAACGGACAGTCGACGCCGCCCATGAAGACCCGGCCGAGAACCGTCACCACCCCGATACGAAACCCCTGGGGAGTTTCGAAAACCCTTCGTCCCTTTCCCGGGCAGGTGATGGGGTAGTTGTGCGGCCGCAGGAGACGCTTGTCCCTCTCGAGGACGGGAATCACCTCCTTGCGCCGCCAAGTATGGTCGCCGCTGGTGACGACATCTACCCCGGCGGAAACAATCTCCTTGAAGAGATTCTCGGTAATCCCTGACCCCTGGGCGGCGTTTTCACCATTGGCGATAACGAACTCGATCCCATTACTGGCGACATAGTCCCCCAGCAGCTCTTTAACGGCAGACCTTCCGGGCTTGCCGACGATATCACCGATGAGTAGGACCTTGATCTCCACGATTCCCTCGCTTACCTGGCGTATTCAACGACGCGGGTTTCCCTGAGAAGAGTCACCTTGATCTCGCCGGGGTACTGCAAAGTATTCTCGATCTCCTTGGCGATATCCCTGCAGAGCTTGATCGCATTCTTGTCACCCACCTTCTGTGAGTTGACGAAAACCCTGATCTCACGTCCCGCCTGGATCGCGTTGGCGGTCTTGACACCCGAAAAGGTGAGAGCCACAGCCTCGAGATTCTCGAGTTTCTTGATATATCGCTCGAGCGTTTCTCCACGCGCACCCGGCCTCGACCCGGAAATCGAATCTGATATCTGGGTAATGACCGCGTAGATCGATTCCATCGGCACATCGTTATGGTGCGAGGCGATCGAATTAACGACCTCCGGCGGCTCGTCATACCGCCTGGCGATATTGGCTCCGATCTCGGGATGGCCTCCCTCGATCTCATGGTCAACCGCCTTCCCCACATCATGGAGAAGAGCGCAACGCTTTGCGAGAACCGGATCGACTCCCAGCTCCGAGGCTAACATTCCGGCGAGATGCGCGCATTCTTTCACATGCTCCAGAACGTTCTGCCCATAGCTGGAGCGAAACTTCAGCCTCCCCAATAAGATCACCATCTTGGGATGCACCCCTGGAAGATTCAGGTCAAAGACGGCCTGTTTTCCTTCCTCCTGGATGATGTCGTTCATCTCACGCTTCACCTGAGCGACAATCTCTTCGATCCGGGTCGGGTGAATACGACCATCGGTAATGAGCTGGCCCATGGACTGTCGAGCCATCTCCCTGCGGATGCTGTCAAAACAGGAAACGATGATGACTCCCGGCGTATCGTCGACGATGACGTCAACGCCCGTGGCCTTTTCAAAGGCGCGAATATTACGCCCTTCACGGCCAATGACACGCCCCTTCATCTCATCGTTGGGAATCTCGATCGTGCTGGTCGTGATGTCCCGACAATAGCTCGAGGCTAACCGCTGAATACAGGTTGCCAGGATCTCCCGCCCCTTGGTCTCTGCGGATTCCTTCACCCTGTCGAGCATGTTATTGAGCATCGTTTCCTGCTCGTGGTCGAATTCCTGCTCGAGCTTTTGCAGAAGGAGTTTCTTGGCCTCCTCCGGGTTCAGGTTGGTCACACGAAAGAGGTTCTGCTTCTCTTCTTCAATAACCTGTTCGAGCTCCTGCTCACGCTGCTCCGTCATCGAGGTGCGCTTGTCGAGGCTCGTGTCCTTGTTCTCGAGGAAGGTCTCCTTCTTATTAAGAAGATCAAACTTCCTGTCGAGATTGTCTTCTTTCTTCGCCAGCCTGGACTCTACGGACTCGAGATCTTTGCGTTTCGAGTCAATCTCCCCCTCGAGATGTTCCCGACGCTTGTCTGATTCCTTCCTGGCCTTGGCGAGGAAATCTTCCTTTATCCTGCCGCTCTCTTTTTCTGCCTCAGCGCGAATGTCACTCGCGGTCTTCCGTGCGGCTACGATCTTTACCTTGTAATAAACAAAGGCGCCCAACAATCCAACGACAGTTCCAATCCCGATGAACAAGATCTGTGAAGAATCCATGCTTCCATCCTCTCAAACCTGAGCAGGGCTCGAGCGGATACCGAAGGGTACAACGGAAAACATCACCGATAGCAGAAGAGGGTCGAAGAACGCGCTCTGCGCTCCAGGCCGGGCCTCGGCTTCCAACCGAGAACCGGACTATATCTGTAAACCGAAATTCAGTCGGTATAGATGGTTAGGTATCTTCAATCCCGCTCGATAATCCGAGGAGGTCGAGATTCCACCATTAGGTAAATCAAGGTAAGAGGCATCGGCTTTTCGATGCTGGGAGACAAGCTCTCCCCTCCTGTTCGCAGGAGATAAAATGCCCGAACTATGCGGCATTCCCTCACCTCGATGACTAATTCGATCCAAACAAATCGCTCCTGTTCTGCTATGAAACGGTGAACTTGCAGTCCACTGTACCAACCGGCACCACTCCCCGAATTCCGCTCCAGGGGTTATGCAATAGTGATAGTTATTGTTATTTACTGAACAAACACCAGCAGCCCTCTGGACCAAGCCGACTGGGCTCGAATCATTCTCGGGGTATCCCACTTGATCTGCCTGATCGGCAGAACTGACGCCAAGCTTTCCTGGCTCTGCAAAGCTTGCAGCCAGAGAACTTGCCGGCAGCCAAAGGGTAACAGCCAGCAATACCAGGAGAGCGTCGCAGGACGATGCGCGTACGCATCCGGCAAGCAGACAATCCACTCTAATATTTGCCATACCCATCATTGAAATAGTCCAAAAGGTTGTTGTGGCAGCAAACATACTGCCGACCCGGATTATAGATGACCCCTGAGGTGTGAGTCAATTCCAAACGCCTGGTACGAAAAAACCCGCCGGGACTCGGAAGCCTTCAAAATTTTTGTCCAGGGACGACCCCTTGGACAACCTTGGTTTGAAGACCCCGCATCCTGGCGGGTAATAATTTAAATAAAGCGGGCGCTACCTACTCTCTCAGCGTTAACCAATACCATCGGCGCAAAGAGCTTAACTACCGTGTTCGGAATGGGAACGGGTGTGGCCTCTTTGCTTTAGGCACCCGCAAATTTTAATTGGTGTAACTTGGTAGGGGTCCGACCAGGCGCTCACTCGTAGCGCTGACGTTCCGACAGGTGCACGCGGCGGAGAATGCCGCTGCGTAACACTCCTGTGCGGAAAAGATGGCAGTCAAGCCAATCGGTAAATTAGTACCGGTCAGCTGAATACATCACTGTACTTACACTTCCGGCCTATCAACCTCGTAGTCTTCGAGGTACCTCATGGGATATCTAGTTTTGCGGGAGGCTTCACGCTTATATGCTTTCAGCGTTTATCCTTTCCGAACGTAGCTACCCAGCGATGCCCTTGACAGGACAACTGGAACACCAGAGGTTCGTCCGATCCAATCCTCTCGTACTAGGATCAAATCCGCTCAAATATCCTACACCCACGGTAGATAGGGACCGACCTGGCTCACGCCGGTCTAAACCCAGCTCGCGTACCGCTTTCATTGGCGAACAGCCAAACCCTTGGGACCTCCTACAGCCCCAGGATGCGATGAGCCGACATCGAGGTGCCAAACCTCCCCGTCGATATGAACTCTTGGGGGAGATCAGCCTGTTATCCCCGGAGTACCTTTTATCTGTTGAGCGACGTCCCTTCCACCCGGAATACGCCGGATCATTAGGCCCTGCTTTCACATCTGCTCGACTTATAGGTCTCGCAGTTAAGCTTCCTTTTACCCTTGCGCTCTACATGCGATTGCCAACCGCATTGAGGAAGCCTTTGGGCTCCTCCGTTACTCTTTGGGAGGAGACCGCCCCAGCCAAACTACCCACCTACCACTGTTCCAAGCCCGGATTCACGGAACCTGGTTAGAATTTAAATAATACAAGGGTGGTATTTCAAGGATGGCTCCACGAGATCTGGCGATCTCGCTTCAACGCCTCCCACCTATCCTACACATGCATGATCCAAACCCAATAATAGGCTATAGTAAAGGTTCACGGGGTCTTTCCGTCTAGCCGCGGGTATGTGGCATCTGCACCACAACTACAATTTCGCCGAGTCCTTCGTTGAGACACCGGTCCAGTCGTTACGCCATTCGTGCGGGTCGGAACTTACCCGACAAGGAACTTCGCTACCTTAGGACCGTCATAGTTACGGCCGCCGTTAACCGGGGCTTCAGTTCTGAGCTTCTCCCCGAAGGGATAACCCGTCCCCTTAACCTTCCGGCACCGAGCAGGCGTCAGACTGTATACGTCGACTTGCGTCTTAGCACAGTCCTGTGTTTTTAGTAAACAGTCGCTAGACCCTTTTCGCTGCGACCACTTCGAGCTCTCCAGGAAACTGGATCACTCTACCGTGGCACTCCTTCTCCCGAAGTTACGGAGTCATTTTGCCTAGTTCCTTAACGAAGGTTCTCTCGAGCGCCTTAGGATACTCACCTCGCCTACCTGTGTCAGTTTTAGTACGGTCACTACTGGCAATAGAACCGAGGTTTTTCTTGGAAGACCTTCCGATCACTACAGACTCAAATGGTCCTGCGCCAACCTCCGGATTATCGCGGCGGATTTACCTACCACGCACCTCGGGCCAGCGACGGGGACAATCAACGCCCCGATGACCTTCCAGTCTCCGTCACCCCTGTCCATCAAACTCACCAGAAGTGGTGCACGAATATTAACGTGCTATCCATCGACTACGCCTTTCGGCCTCGCCTTAGGTACCGACTAACCCTGGGCGGAATTGCCTTCCCCAGGAAACCTTAGGCTTTCGGCGAATGAGATTCTCACTCATTTTATCGCTACTCATTCCGGCATAATCACTTCCACGTCGTCCAGAGCTCCTTACGGTACTCCTTCAACCTACAGTGGAACGCTCCCCTACCGACAAATCGAACTAAACGACTTGCCCCGCAGTCTCGGTGCTAACCTTAACTCCCGCTAATTTTCGACGCAGAGATGCTCGACTAGTAAGCTATTACGCACTTTTTAAATGATGGCTGCTTCTAAGCCAACATACTAGCTGTCATAGCATCTCTACTTCCTTTATGACTTAGGTTAGCTTTGGGACCTTAACTGGCGATGTGGGCTGTTTCCCTTTCGACCCTGAAGATTGTCCCCCAGGGTCTGACTCCCGTGGTACGGCCAATGGTATTCGGAGTTTGGTTGGGTAAGGTAGGCTGGAAAGCCCCCTATACCCATTCAGTATCTCTACCCCCACTGACTAATTTACACGAGGCTAGTCCAAAAACTATTTCGAGGAGAACCAGATATTTGCGAGTTTGATTAGCCTTTTACTCCTAACCACAGCTCATCGGATCAGTTTTCAACCTAAAACCGTTCGGGCCTCCACGGACTCTTACATCCGCTTCACCCTGGCCATGGTTAGATCACTCGCTTTCGGGTCTACTCAACAGTACTCAATCGCGCTATTCACACTCGCTTTCGCTACGGCTCCGCTCCTGAAGAGCTTAACCTCGCACTGCAAAGTAACTCGCCGGATCATTATGCAAAAGGCACGCGGTCACCCATTCCCTTGCGGGCATAGGGCTTCCACAGCTTGTAGGTACACGGTTTCAGGTTCTATTTCACTCCCCTAACAGGGGTTCTTTTCATTTTTCAGTCGCCCTACTGGTACGCTATCGGTCGTCAAGGAATACTTAGCCTTGGGGGGTGGACCCCCCTAATTCACACCGGATTTCACGAGGCCGGCACTACTTGGGATAATATCGAGAGGATCGAACCTTTCGCTTACAGGACTATCACCTTCTATGGTTCACCTTTCCTGGTGATTCAACTAGGTACGATCTTTGTAACTCTCTGGCCGCACAGCACGGCGGCCTGATATCTCCCACGACCCCGAGTTCACAACGCATGCTGGCTTACATGAACTCGGTTTGGGCTCTTTCCGTTTCGCTCGCCGCTACTCAGGAAGTCGAGGTTTCTTTCCTTTCCTGGGGTTACTTAGATGTTTCAGTTCACCCCGTTCACTCCCTTGCCCTATGTATTCAGGCAAGAGTGACCAGCTTTAGCAGGTCAGGTTTCCCAATTCAGAAATCTCCGGATCAAAGCTTGCTTAGCAACTCCCCGGAGCTTATCGCAGCCATGCCACGTCTTTCATCGCTTCTTGACGCCAAAACATCCACCGTATACCCTTTGTAGCTTAACTGCCATCATTCCCGAACAGCCGGTCAATCCCCCTCGACCAGGCGATCGCGAAGATCCGAAGATCCTCGAGCTCACCGCTCAAAGGTTCAGGACCAGTATCGAGAACGCTACAGCACTACAATGAGTGAACGTTCTGATTCTAGACACCACTACCAAGCTACACCAAATTGTCAAAGAGCAATGGGGACTCTCTCGAGTCACCCGCTTTCACCCCCGGCGGCCCAAGGCCGCAGACAGGGCTGAAAGAATTCTTAAAAATCTTTCCAGAAAACCAGGTTCTCACTGCCGGTAATTTGGTGGAGATGATCGGGCTCGAACCGACAACCTCCGCCGTGCAAAGGCGGCGCTCTCCCAAATTGAGCTACATCCCCAACGACCTTAAACGTCCAGGGCTGCGTGATTACGATGCCTGCGCTGAAGTTCCCGGCTTAATACCCGGGAGGAGTTCCCCAGAAAAAAATGGTGGGCTTAGCTAGAGTCGAACTAGCGACCTCATCCTTATCAGGGATGCGCTCTAACCAACTGAGCTATAAGCCCACTTATCATTCCTAAAAGAAAAGCCTACTGGCCCGCTCCAAGAGAATAAAGGCTGGCGGTGCACCGCAACCTGGAGATGCGCGATGAACGCGCATCTAAATCCAAGAAAAGAATTCCTGTGAGAAACCAAACGTGTTTAGAGATTTTCATCACTCCGGAAAACCGGAATGAAGTCTAAGTAATCCCTTAGAAAGGAGGTGATCCAGCCGCAGGTTCCCCTACGGCTACCTTGTTACGACTTAGTCCCCCTCACAGAACTCACCTTCAGCGCCTCCCTCCCCGAAGGGTTGGGTCAGCGATTACGGGTGCGCCCTGCTTGGGTGGCTTGACGGGCGGTGTGTACAAGGCTCAGGAACACATTCACCGCGGCATGGCTGATCCGCGATTACTAGCGATTCCAACTTCATGGGGGCGAGTTGCAGCCCCCAATCCGGACTGGGATCGGCTTTAAGGGGTTTGCTCCGCTTTGCAGGTTCGCATCCCTCTGTACCGACCATTGTAGCACGTTTGTAGCCCTGGGCATAAAGGCCATGATGACTTGACGTCGTCCCCACCTTCCTCCGGTTTAACACCGGCAGTCTCCCTAAAGTGCCCGGCATAACCCGCTGGCAACTAAGGACAAGGGTTTCGCTCGTTATGGGACTTAACCCGACATCTCACGACACGAGCTGACGACAGCCATGCAACACCTGTGCAAGGGTATCCGAAGATAAGACCTGCTTTCGCAGGTTGGCCCAAGCATGTCAAACCCAGGTAAGGTTCTTCGCGTTGCTTCGAATTAAACAACATGCTCCACCGCTTGTGTGAGCCCCCGTCAATTCCTTTGAGTTTTAGCCTTGCGACCATACTCCCCAGGCGGGGCACTTAATACATTAGCTACAGCAGAGAAAGCTCTAAAACCTCCTCTACCTAGTGCCCATCGTTTAGGGCTAGGACTACCGGGGTATCTAATCCCGTTTGCTCCCCTAGCTTTCGCGCCTCAGCGTCAGTTGCAGGCCAGAGAGCCGCTTTCGCCACTGGCGTTCCTCCTGATATCTACGCATTTCACCGCTCCACCAGGAATTCCGCTCTCCCCTCCTGCACTCTAGTCTGGCAGTATCCAATGCAGTTCCTCGGTTAAGCCGAGGGATTTCACATACAGACTTACCAAACCGCCTACGCGCCCTTTATGCCCAGTAATTCCGAATAACGTTCGCACCATACGTATTACCGCGGCTGCTGGCACGTATTTAGCCGGTGCTTCCTCTCCTACTTACGTCAGCTTGGCTGGCTATTCACCACCAATTGTTCATAGTAGGTAACAGGGCTTTACAACCCGAAGGCCTTCATCACCCACGCGGCGTCGCTCCGTCACGCTTGCGCGCATTGCGGAAGATTCTCGACTGCAGCCTCCCGTAGGAGTCTGGGCAGTGTCTCAGTCCCAGTGTGACCGGTCACCCTCTCAGGCCGGCTACCCATCGTCGCCTTGGTGAGCCGTTACCTCACCAACTAGCTAATAGGACATAAACCCCTCCCCGAGTGAAAGCTTGAAACAGAGGCCATCTTTCACCTGGAATCCACCGACTCCAGGCAGTATCGGGTATTAGCCACCCTTTCGAGTGGTTGTCCCCGTCTCGGGGGTAAGTTGTCTATGTATTACTCACCCGTCCGCCACTTTACTTGGTTCCCGAAGGAACCGTTCTCGTTCGACTTGCATGCCTAATCCACGCCGCCAACGTTCATTCTGAGCCAGGATCAAACCCTTCAGTTAAATATTCACCTACCCAGTAAGACAGACTGAATGTCAGGCGATGAAAGCAAAAGCTTTCGCCCTTAACGACATCCTGCCCCCCATTACCGGGAATGTATTTGAAGGAAAAAAACAGGTTTGCCAACACATGAACCAGTCGGACAAGCCGACCAGCTCGTTGGCAATACTCACGCTCGATCCTCACAGGAATTCAAATTGTCAAAGAGCACAGAAAGCCGTCATCTTTTAGGGACAACGACTCCCTGGTATTTTTACTGGCCTGTTCTGCGCTGCCACCGACCACCTTCCCTATCGGGAATGCACTCTACATCGCGAAAAGCCGCAAACCCCGAATGATAGCTTAAGCAATTCGACAGTCAATGGTGTTTTCAGATCTTTTCTTTCTTTTCTCGAATATCCGATATTACCGGCACTGCAGCAGCCCGATTATCAGACGGCCTGGAGTAGATCCACACAAGCAGAACTCCGAAGAGCAAAACAACCGCCAGGGAGTAGTTTTGCGCGACAGTTAAGCCGGTAAGGGTCAAAGGGGTGTCGTTCCTCAATCCCTCGATAAAAAACCGGCCTATGCCGTAGAGGAACCAGAGGAGAGGCATCCCCGCCCCACGCGGCGCGTAACCTCTTCCTACATAATACAATAGGAGAAAAAAGAGCAGGAAATCATGCCCGGCTTGGTAGAGCTGAGCGGGATGTACGGCCTCCATGATTTCACCCCGCTGAAGCAGGCCCATATTGAATTGATGGAACCAGGGCGGAGAGTCCTCAGGGAAATGAACACCGACCGCATAGCTTTCGCTACAAACCTTGCCGTAGCAGCATCCATTCATGAAACAACCCAATCGACCAAAGGCCAGACCGATCGGCGCGACGATGCCAGACACATCCATATAATCCAGAACCGAGAGCTTCTTCCAGCTCATGTAGATCAACCCGCCAAGACAGCCGCCCGTTACGCCTCCGTAGAGTACGAGCCCGCCCTCCCAGATCTTGAAAAAAGAGAAAATGGATCTGTGCTGGAACTCGGTGGAATAGTTCAGGATGTAGAATAGGGTACGTCCGCCAAGGATGCCGCTCAGTAACATGACCATGCTCAGGTCGTAGAAGACATCCTCCAGGCCCCACTTGCGGACAATGCGGGTGGCCATATAGACCGTCAACAGATAGCCCAGAACGATCATCAGACCGTAGCCGTGAATCGGCAGTCCAAAGAGTTCAAAGATGACAGGTCGCATGTATCGGGTTCCCCTGATTTTCTACCCCGGAATAATATAGCGAACCCGATCCAAGGTCAAAGCCGGTGAAGGCCGAAGGCATCTTTGTGGAAAAAGTTGTCTGGGAAAGCTATCCTTCGGACCGGCTTCGACCCTGACCTCCTTTAGACAGCGAGAACCACTAAATGGCCAAGAAGAGAGTTCTGCTTCTGGGTTCGACAGGATCTATCGGAGAGAACACCGACCGGGTGGTTCAGAACCTGTCCGAAGAGCTCGAGATTGTTGGGCTCGCGGCCCACTCCAGCTGGGAGCGCCTGCTCGAACAGATAGCATCTCACCACCCCGAAGCGGTTGCCCTGGTCGACCCGGAGGCCGTCGGGAAGCTTCGCGCAGCGCTTGAGAATGCAGATGACAAAGCCGGCGCTCTCCCCCGGATCTACGAAGGAGAGGACGGGCTCGTCGAGCTCGTGCGAGAGACAGAGGCCGATGTCCTGGTCGCCGCCATCTCCGGAGCCGCCGGGCTGCCCGCCAACATTGCGGCCCTCGAGACCGGTAAAGACCTGGCCCTCGCCAATAAGGAATCGCTCGTAATGTCAGGCTCCATACTCACCCGGCTGGCGCGGGAAAATGGCCGCCTGATTTTACCTGTCGACAGCGAGCACTCGGCAATCTTCCAGTCACTCGAAGCCGGCCGTCGCGAAGAGGTGGAACGTGTCATCCTGACCGCATCAGGAGGTCCCTTTCGCCAGACGAGCGCCGAAGAGCTCAAGCAGGTAACACGCCAGGATGCTCTCAACCATCCTACCTGGGAGATGGGAGAAAAAATCACCATCGACTCGGCCACCCTGATGAACAAGGCCCTGGAGATTATCGAAGCCCGCTGGCTATTTGACCTTTCGCCGGAACAGATCGAGGTGGTCGTGCATCCCCAATCGATCATCCATTCACTTGTCGAATACAGGGACGGCTCCACCATCTGCCAGCTGGGTCCGCCGGACATGCGGGTTCCGATCCAATACGCCCTGACCTATCCACGCAGGCTGCCGCTGCCAACGGAGCAGCTCTGCCTGGCCGAGCTCGGACAGCTCACCTTCGAGTCCCCTGACACCGAGCGGTTTCCGGCCTTACGGCTGGCCTACGAAGTTCTTGAACAGGGAGGAACAGCCGCTACAGTCTTTAACGCTGCCAACGAGATCGCGGTAGCGGCCTTTCTTAAGGAAGAAATACCTTTTCTGGGCATCCTCAAGGTGGTAGAGATCTGTCTCAAACAGCACAATGTCGTGAAGAATCCCGATCTGGAAAACATGTTCGCCGCTGATGAATGGGCCAGATTGGAAACAGAAAAAATACTCAAACTTGAATGCAAAGAAAGCTCCTGAAACTGGCGAAGAAGAGAAGTAGAGTCACCAACTGACCCGGGCAGAAAGTACCGGGGCCTCAAACGACAAATGACAATAAAGATCCCTCATTAACCTATGACCGTAATCTACGCATTCCTGGCAATCGGAATCATCATCTTCCTGCACGAGCTCGGGCACTTCATGGCCGCGAAGTTCGTTGGAGTTCCCGTCGAACGATTCGCCCTCGGATTCGATCCCTATAAGCTGCGCCTGTTCTCTTTCAAGCCGGGCGAATATATCGAATTCCTTGGCAGATTTCGAATCTCACTTGGCGCCTCGAACGCTGCCGGAACCGACAGCCAGGATCCCGGCCAGCCGGCAAATGAAACCGCCTCCAGCCCGGAAGCGGGGAAGAAAGAACTCCCGGAAGAAAGCGTACAGACCGAATACCTCATCGGCCTCGTACCCTTCGGCGGCTATGTCAAGATGACCGGCGAAAACCCCGAAGAGGAAGAGGGGGCCTGTCCTGACGGACTGCAGAACAAATCAGCCGCCGCGCGAGCCCTGGTGTTCGTCGCGGGGGTCGTGATGAACATCATCTCCGGCTTCTTCTTTTTCATCCTGGCATTCTCCGCCGGTGTCGAATTTCCTGCGGCAACGGTCGGTGGAACGATCCAGGGAATGCCGGCCTGGGAGGCCGGACTGCGAACCGGCGATCGAATTGTCGAGGTCGATGGCAAACCCGTCAAAGAATATACGGAGGTGCTGCTCGGCATAGCCCTTGGCGAGAGAGGCACCAAGGTGGATATCAAGGTTGAGCGCCCCGCCTCAAAGCCCGGCGGCAGCCCTGCGACCCTGGACTTCTCGGTTCCAAGAGCATGGAACCCGGCCCGGGGCATGAGCACCATCGGCCTCCAGCCGGGTGAGCCCGAGGCTGGACAGGCCGGAGAGCCGCCGAACGATTCCGCCGCTCACAAGGCGGGATTGAAGAAGGGCGACCGCATCATCGGCGCGACCCTGGGCGGGGTAGAGCTCCCTCCCCTGCCCAGCCAGCAGCTCATGAGTGTCATCCGCCGTCATATACAGCTGTTTCCAGATGAAGCCGTTGACCTGGCGGTGGCAAGAGACGGGCAGCCGTCGCCTCTCAAGATCAGGCTTGAAGCTCCCCAGGATCCCAAGGCCCCACTGGTGCCAAGGATTGGTGTAGCTGCGGGAGGGGGCACGTTCGTCAAGAACATAGCCGGAGGCTCCGGCGCCGAGAGCATCTTCCAGCCGGGTGACCGGCTTCTCTCCATCGACGGAGAACCCGTGCACAGTATGCAATGGGAGCAGCTGTCGAAACACTACACGAAGGACTCCCTCGCCCTCAAGCTCCTCAGGGCTGGAAAAGAAAACGAGGCTGTTCTCAGCGGAAATAATCTCCTGCGCTTACTGCTCACTGACGAGGTCCAGTGGACCGGGAGAGATCTGGAGGTCGGAGCCCTGCCTGAAAGCAACGCCGCCTACAAGGCCGGCTTGAGAAAAAGTGACCAGGTTCTTCGGATTGGCGATAAAGAGGTTTACTCCATCGACGACCTCTCGGCTTACCTGGCTGAAAACGCCCAGGAGAACCACGAGCTCGTGGTCAGCAGGAAAGGCGAAGAGAAGAAGCTGACCCTTTCCGCCGACGCCTTAAAAGAAGATGCGGACATCACCTGGGGAACCTTTCCGACGATCTCTATGGTCACTCCGAACGGCCCCGCGGCCAGAGCGGGAATTACCGCCGGCTCAAAGATCCACGAAATCAACGGCAAGGAGATCTTCAGCTTTGCCGAACTGTCAGCAGGTATCACGGCCTACGCCGCCGAAAACAAGGATTCCGAGGCCGCCGGGAAGCTGAAGATCGGGTGGATCGACGCCAAGGGAAACAAACAGGAGGGAAGCCTGGCTGCCACTTCGCCCGCGCCTGCCAACTGGGGCTTCGTGCTCAAGAGCGCCACCGTGGTGGTCCGTGCCGGAATCGGAGGTGCCTTCAGGCTTGGGATCGAACGCAGCATCATTACCGTCGACCAGGTCTTCCTCACCCTTCGAAGTCTGATCCGAAGAGATGTCGAAGCCAAGAACCTCGCCGGACCGGTCGGTATCATTCACATCTTCTCTCGAGTGGCGGCCGGAAGCCTGATCCAGCTGCTGTTCTGGATGGGAATGGTCAGCATGAACCTCGCCGTGCTCAATCTCCTTCCGATCCCGATCCTTGACGGAGGACATCTCTTCTTCCTGTTGATTGAAAAGCTCAAGGGCTCCCCAGTGAGTACGCGTATCCAGTTCGCCTCGATGCAGATCGCCATGATTCTCTTCCTGTCGATGGCTCTCTACGTCACCTGGAATGACATCACCCGCCTCTTCTCCGGATTTTAACCACTGGGAATAGCGACCTCGATTTCCCTGGAATAAAGAAACGCGGCGTCCCCGCTCGCTGGCACCGAAAGACAGAATGATCTACCTGCGATCCATCCTATTCGAGTGCGCCTTCGCCTTCCTGACCTTCTGCCTTGCCGTGGTGAACTGTATTTTAGGTTTATTCAACAAGGGAATCATCATAGCCACCGGCCGGGTCTGGGGAAGAGGGACCACGCTGCTGCTGCGCCTGCTTTGTGGAATCACCATAGAAATTCGCGGGCGGGAACATATCCCCGAAGGGTCGGCCATCGTGGCCTCGAAGCATCAATCCACCCTCGAGGCCGTGCTCTTTGCCGATTTCCTCTCCAACCCGATCTTTTCCATTAAGGAGGAGCTGACCCGAATACCCCTGCTGGGATATTCGATCCGCAGATCCGGCGCGATACCTATCAAGAGAAGCGGTGGTGCCTCCTCCTTGAGAATACTGATTCGTCGCGCGAAGGAAGCCTTCAAGGAAGGTAAGCAGCTGCTGATCTTCCCGGAAGGAACCCGCTCTCCACCCCGCACCAGGGGAATATACAACCCTGGCGTGGCTGCCCTCTATTCACGCTGCGATGTTCCGGTGACACCCGTAGCCCTGAACTCGGGCTCCTTCTGGGCACGCCGCACCCTGCTCAAGCCGCCAGGGCGGATCATCATCGAGTTCCTGCCGGCCATCGAGCCCGGACTGGAGAGAAGAGCCTTCCAGGAGCTCCTCGAGAACAGCATCGAGGATGCCACCATGAAGCTCGAGCAGGAATCCCCCGGCACCTGAGACAGGCGCCCGCAACCACCCTGCAGGATTGGATTGGAGTCAGGCAACCCGCCAACCCCCCGGAGCCAGGAGCTCATACGGCCTGTAGGCGGCCTTGTACTCCATGGACTTGCAGCCGTTGACGTAATAGCCCAGGTAGAGATGCCGCTTGCCCAGCCGCCGAGCCTCTTCAATCTCGCAGAGAACATCAAAAACACCCAGGCTTCGCCTGGGAAAGTCAGGATCGATGAAGGCGTAGATCGAGTTCAGTGATCGTTCCGCCTCACCGACATAGGCAACAGCGACCAGGCGCTCATCGAGACGGTAGCAGAACTCGAGGGTTGAGACCGCGTTGAAACAGAAGGTCTCATAGTACTCCTCAGGGCTCATCGTGACTGAAGGCCAGCCCCTGCTATCCTCGCGATCGGCATGATGGGCCCTGTAGAGCTCCAGCCGCTCCTCGTCAAGCCTGGGCTCTCCCACCTCGACCCGCAGATCCGAGTTTTTCCGCAACACCCTGCGCTGGCTTCTTGAAGGCTCGAAGCGATCGACCGGAACCCTGATGGAGATGCACTCGGAACAGCCGCTGCAGAGAGGACTGAACAGGATGCTGCCAAAACGCCGCCAACCCGTCTCGAGCTTCTCGTCGTATTCGCTTGGCAGCAGATCGGCAACAAGCTGGTACCTCGTCCTCGCATCCCTGTCGGGAAGGTAGGGGCATAGCTCCGGCTCGGTATCCACCTGCGCGACCTCAATCATCCCTGAGTCTCATTCACCACTCTCGGAGAGAATCTTACGATAAACCCGGCGAGCCTCATCATAGGCCTTCGCCGCCTCCTCCAATTCAGACTTGCGAATCCTGCCCTTTTTCTGCGACCAGCATTGATCAACCGATTCAAGACACCACTGCGCGCTCCTGGCCGAGGCCCTGACGGGTTTCCCGTCGATGATCACGAAAACCGGATTGGTGTGACAGCTCGGTAGAATCCGGAGAGCGATCCAGCTCGATTCCTTCAGCTCCACCTCGGCGGAAAAATCCTGGAGCTTCCCGTCGGCAACGATCTCTTTTCGCAGAACGGCCTCGCCGTTGACAACAACCTCAACAGGAACCTTTCTCGTTTCTCCCAGGCGCGCGCGCTCGATATGCCAATAGGGCTTCTGGCTGTAGGGCCGCCCTCTCAGATCAGGATTCGGCCTCTCATTCAGCATCGCTGCCACCCGGGCGCTGACCCTGACCTTGCCGGCCCGCGCAAGCTTCAGCTCACTGCCTCCCTCGCCGACCGCAACCGAACCGACCTTGAAATCAACCAGGTGGCTGCGGCCGTCGCCGACATAGGAGCGCCCATTCTTCAGCTCTTCACAGAACCGGTCGAAATCGAGCTTTCCATCGAGCTTGCAGTAAACCCTGCCGAGGCCTACCCGTTCACCGTAGATACAGGGAAAATCAGTCTCGCCACTGACCCTGGTCCGAAAACCGCAGTTCAGGGTGTGGTACCAGATATTCAGCTCCCAGACGTAGGGCGTATCGACTGTCGATATAAAATCAACGACCCCGTGAACCACATCGACAATGTATTCGTTCGCGCCGATTCCGTTGAAGGGAGGAATGACGTAGTTGGGAAGCTCAGCCGTTCCCACGTTCAAGCCCCAGCCGCTGTGAGAGAAGCCAACGACACCTCCCTGTTTTTTACCCCAGGCGAGAACCGGCAGATCCCAGCTTGGCCATTGCTCGATGCGCTTCGTGCCGGGGTAATCATCCTCTGTGAGCCTCAGCAGGCAGAGATGTCCTGCATGCGAAGATGGGAAGCCGGAGACCTCGACATCGTAGCGCATCAGATAGTCACCCTTGCTGAGATCGCTGACCCTGCCGTCAAAGAACTGTTTCTGGAAATACCAGCAGGGCCCCCAGCTCAGGACACAGCCGACATTCAGATCCTCTCCCAGGATGTGGCGCATCATCGACTTCGGAGTCACCCCCTCGTTGGGACTCTCGTAATGAGCGCAGCCGGCGGCGTGAATATGATGGTCTCCGCTGTACCAGCCCAGCTTCTTGGCGTGAAACCACCTTCTCAACTTGAAATTTTCCCGGGATGTTTTCTGCCCGGCAGGAACAACCACCTCCCTGCTGTCGAGGTAGTACTCCGGGCCCCGACCGTATTCGATCGAATACTTTCCCGTGGGCAGGGAGACGGACTCTCCGTGATGGCGATAGATCTGCGAATGGAAGAAAAAGTCCGGCTCGAGGCGGCGCGATTTATGGGGATAGATCCGGCCGCGCGTATCGCGAATGACGAACGAAGCGCTGGTGGGCTTGCCATCCTGATCGATGATGCCGAGAACGACCTCCGTCGAGGGAACGCAATCAAAGAGGATGTTCACCTCGTTCCTGAAGCCGAGATCCTGGGTTCCCTGGCCAACGTTGAATTCGATCTTGGCCTCGCGCTTACCGGCATCGCGGGAATAGATCTCGACAATTCTGTATTCAAGGTCGAGACCGGAGAGGGTCCTGTTGAGAGGGCGGGAATCAAAGGCCTGGATGTCCATCCAGCGGTCCCCCACCTGAGCCTGCGTGACACTCACCTTAGGATCAGCAGCGCCGCTTGAACGCTTATAGAGAGGCTTCGCATTGGGACTCGCGACCTTCAGCGCAGCCGTCACCCCGGCCTCATTATGCACCCTCACCAGGAAGGCCCTCCAGCCCTGCTGGATACACTCGGCCGCGGCCGGACCGCGACCCACCTTGACCCGGCTCTCGGGATTGATGTGTACCGAGAAGAGAACATGCGGCGCCAACAGGGCCTGGATCCCCGCTACGGCCTCCCGCCCCCCCTTGTCGATAGCCGCTTCGAGGGCTCCCGCCTCTTTGGCTGAGAGCGGCCTGCCAATATAGCCCAGGGCTTCTTTCACCCTGCGAACCTGCGACACCAGGGGCTGAAGTTCTACCCCCGCAACCGGCTTCAATTCATCAGGAGAAGCCCAGGAGACTGCCGGAAAACCTGGAAAAGCGAGCAGAAGAAAGAGGCTGGCCAATACGTTTCGGCGTCTCATCCGGCACTCCTGTTTTGTAGTTGGTAGATATTGGGACAGGCTCGGTGATAATACATCGAGGAGACTCAATAATCGATGTGATGCTGGGGGCAAATCGACAACATTGGAACTTGTCGTCAAGGCCCAGGCCGTTCATCAACGTAAGCGGATCGACGGAATGAAAACAAATCGGGTGCCGGTCACGATACTGCTGATCATTTGCGGATTCGTAGCCTACCGGCTCCTGCGTGAGGTTCCAGTCGGTCATGAAGGAGCCCGAGACATTCCCCGCCCCGGGAACCGCGGCCGGGAAGAAAAGAAGACTCCCGCTGCCGAGGCGGACAAACCACAAGCCCCCTCCGGGCCCGTGAAGCCGGCCCTGGAAAACGTCATTGCCGGACGCGTGGTGACGGCGGATGCGCGGCTCGCGATAGCGGATGCCCTGATCACCCTGCTCAATGATCCCGGCACGAGGACAACAACGGCCGAGGACGGCTCCTTCCAGCTCGCCCCGGTAGCGCAGAAGCCCAACGACCTGCTGATTCGGGCCCCCGGCTACGGAGTTACCACCCGGCCACGGGTCCCCCCCGGCGTCAAGGCGCTCGTCATCCTGCTGGACAAGGAGCTGACGCTTCGCGGAACGACCATCTTCCCCGATGGAAGGCCTGCCCCGAATATCGAGCTTTTCCTGCACTCCGCCGCGACTCTCGAGGCGGACCCGTTCTCGCGCGCCGCAGCCCTCCACGGAGGGCGGCCGGCGGAAGCCCGGGGCGCCAGCGACAGCCGGGGAGTCTTCGCCATCGGGGGGCTGTCGCAGCGGGACTGGTTCCTTCGCACCAGGGGTCCCGGGATCGTTGAGCAGATCCTTAATGGAGTGGTCTGGGTCAGGCCGGAAATACAGCCGATCGAGGTCGTCGTTGAGCCTGGAATGTCCATCACCGGAAAAATCATCGACGAGGCCGGGAATCCTCTGCCGGACCTGGAGGTCCGGGTCTTCGCGGAATTGGACCTGAACCTGGCTGTCACCCTCACAGAAAAAACCAACGCCGAAGGACGATTCGTCCTCGGCGGTCTCAGCAAGAGAACCTTCGAGCTCATCGCTGGAGCCTCCAGCGACTTCTTTCCGATCAGGATCGACCAGGTCGAGCCCGGCGAGGAGCTGCTCATCGAGCTGGCGAGAGCGGACTCGCTCAGCGGACGCGTCATCGATGCGGAGACCTCCCGGTCGGTTGAGGGAGCGGTCATTGCCTGGAGCGATGGGGCCGAGGGTGACTTCAAGGAGCTTCATGGCGAGTCGATGCGGGAGACCGTCAGCGATGGGCAGGGGCGCTTCAACCTGCGCGGAATCCCCCGCGAAGATGTCGAGTTCTCTGCCCGGGCCGAAGGGTACCTGATGATGAAACTCGACAAGACCCTTCGCCGCAATGCCGCCGGCAAGGCCGGGACGGTGCTGCGCATGAGCCGCGCCGGCAGGCTGCGGGGCGTCGCGAGGGATGAAGCGGGAGCTCCCGTGGCCGAGGCAAGGATCGAGCTGATGATGACTTCGCAAAACGGGCTTGTCCTGGCGACGGGGAAATCCGACTCGGAGGGCCGCTTCCAGCTCGAACTCGACTCCACCCCGAAAGACGAGGCCTGCACGGTCAGAGCTCAACACAAAGACTACCAGGGCAGCGCTCCGGCAGAGCTCACCATCAGGGATCCCTCCAGGGAGCAGCCCGAGCTGACCGTCACTCTCCTGGCAGGAGGAACGATCAGCGGAAAGATCAGCTTCGACCGGGAACGGCTCCCGGACGGCCTCACGCTGGCCGGAGTCAAGCTGATGCTTCTGCGGGTTGAGGAGGGCGAGCTGGCGGAGCTCAACCGCTCGGCCAGCAGCGATGCGAACGGAAAGTACAGCCTGCCCGGGCTGGCGAAAGGGGAATATGTCCTGCGAAGCGACAGCGCCGGCTTCTCCCCCTACCAGAGCGAACCGCTGCGTCTTGGAGAGAGAGAGGACCTGCTCCACGAGATCATCTTCACGGCGGAGAGGGTCCTCAGTGGGCAGGTAATGAACCAGCTGGGCGAACCTCTGCGCGCGACCATCTCGGCCAGGGACCTGAGAAGCAGCCATCGCAAGCGAAGCCGCCGCCAGACCTTCAGCGACAGATACGGGCGCTTTCGCCTGGGAAGCCTGGGGCCCGGACCCTACAGGATTACGGCCGAGGCTGCCGACCACCTTCCGCTGACGGAGAACAGCGTCTCACCTCCCGAGGAGAGTAGCTTTGTTCTCGAGCGCTACGGCTGGGTAGAAGGCGAGGTCAGAGATGACTCGACGGGAAGCCCGCTTGAAGATTTCTCCATCACGATTCTTCCAGTTGGCGAAACAGGCGGACAACCAGGGCGGCCCAGGGAAACGGTTTTCGAAAATTCCGGCGGCCGTTTTTTCATCGGCGGCCTGAGCAGGGGAAAATATGACCTCCTGCTCTCGGCAAACGGCTACCTGCCACTGGTCAGGATCCTTTCCATCAGCGGAGAAAAGATTTCGGAGGAGCTGGACCTCAAGCTCTCCCGGGGCCGTTCGATCGAGCTCGCAGTCGAAGATCAGGAGGGGCGCGCCATTGAAGGTTGCCGTATCTCGGTCCACCTGCAGGTCACCGGAGGGAAACCCGCTTCGACTCCGTATCGTAGCGTCTTCCTGACAGACGACAAAGGAAGGGCCCGCATCTCGGGACTCGCAACAGGCTCCTGGACCCTGGCCCTCGATCATCCGGGATACCTTCCCCACGAACCACTCAGCCTGTCCCTGGCGGCCGAGACCGAGGCGCGGCCTTCACTGAAGGTTACCCTGCTGAGCGGGGCATCGCTCAAGGGTAAATTGAGCACTCCCGTGGTCAGCGGAAGAAGAGACCGCCTGCTCCTGATGGGAGAGAAGCTCCAGCGCCGGGCTGAACCCGATAAAAACAGAAACTACGTATTTGAGGGTCTCCCCCCGGGTACCTACACCCTGCTTCACTACGGGAACTCGCGGCTGGTGGGGAAACCCGTCCAGGTTCGTATCGAGGTCGGAGCAAAAGAGGTCATCCGCGATATCGACAAGGATTGACCTCGCCCGTCAATCCTCGGCCGGCAGGACAGGGCCGATCCTCAATCGTCTCCCTCGCCGTCCACATCATCCTCCGGGCGAAGGTAGAGCGCTCTCCCCAGCAGGAAACCTGCCACCATTCCAATACCTATGAAGATAAGGTATCTCAATCTACCATGCTCCGCATCAAGAATGGGCCCAGACGGCGCAAGTCGCGCGCCCGCAAAAAAGATTACTTCTCTTCCGCTCCCTCCGCGGGAGCCGCGGCCTCGGGCTTTTCGGCTCCGAAGATCCGGTCGAGATAGTGACGGTAGAGCCCGGCGGCGAGATCATCCGCCTTCGCCAGGGCGAGCAGGGCCGCGACCCCGGCGGAACCATCTTCGGCAAAGAGGGACATGTAGGCGCTGAGGAGCTTGTGCTTGCCAGTGTTGGCGAGCTCGGCGAGACGATCCTGGAAAGCTTTCGCCGAAGAAAAATGTCCAGCCACATCCTCTGGAAGAACAGCGAAGCATCCCTTTGACTCGAGAGCTTTGCGGAGCACCAGCTCAGCATGCTGGTACTTTCCGAGCCCGAAGAGCGCCTCGGCCAGCAGCAGGGGATGAATCGGATCATCACTGTCGCGGTAGGCGCCCGCCAGCAGGAGACCGGCATCCCTGTACTTGCCATTGCGCAGCAGCGCCACGCCGTTCCTGGCGGCCGGGCTACCGAGGCGAGCGGCGCGTTCCTGAGATCGACCGACTCCCTCAAATGGCCCCAGGCTCGGTGTTGCCAGGGGAGAAGCATCCACCGGCATCTGAATACCCATCTGCCAGGAGAAAGGATAGCTGTGCTGCAGACCAAGCCTTGGCTCGATCGCTACCGGGGGAAGGAAACCCATTCCGCGGTAGCCGCCATAGGCCGGGTAGCTCTGGGCAAGATAGCCCTGGGGAATGTTCCAACCCCAACCGGGCAGCAGCCATGGCGAGCTGAACAGGGTTCCATTGTAACCTCCAGTATAGGCTTGCCCGGCTTGAGCTCCCTGGGAGACACCAACCCCAGTCGCCCCCACCTGGACGGCTCCTCGAGTCGCTCCTCTCACAGAAGAGGTCGCCTGGCGACTCGAGCGGAGTCCTATTCCCGCGCCTCTCACAGGCAGTCCCTGGGCAGCCGCCTCGAACCCGAACGAACAAACGAAGAGAGCCGCAAAATAAATGAAACTCCTGTTGAAACAGTTTCGAATCCGGGTCATTTGGAACCTCCTGTCGGCCTGGCTATATCCCCTACCTGCTCGAGACGACGACTACGGAGATTGTAAAGACTTGCGGGAACACTGCAGCGAAAAAACCGGGATTTGAGCATGATTGCCGTCAGTGGACAGGTTTATTACAGTTCCCTGCACGCAAACGCCCCCTGGCGGGTAAAACAAAGGGGAGCTGGAACTGGAAACCCGGGGCCTCACCTGAAATGAAACAACGAATCCTGCTCTTCTCTACGGCAAGCATCCTGCTGGCCGCGGGAGCCTTCTGGATCTTCTACGGTTCCGGAGCTTCCCCCGAATTTGTCCCGGCGCCGGGCCGGGGCTGGACTGAAATCCAGCTTCCCACTCCGTCCTACAGCCCGGTGGAGAAGCTGAGGGTCAAGACGGTGGCGGGAAACGATAAATTCATCGTCGAAACCAGGGAGAGAGAGCTTCGCCAACCCCTCAAGACGCTCCAGCGTCTCTTTCTCCAGCCTGGATCCGAAACAGCGGTCAAAGAATACGAGTCCATCACCTCGGACGACTTCAGGGCGAGCCCCTTCAGTTCCCCTCAAGAGCTTCCGCTCTACCAGTCGAAAGAAATCAGGGCCGTGGAAGAGATGAGCTTTCCAGCCCCGTCTATCGAACGTTCAGCCTTCCCGGCGAGTGTCCTGGCCAGCATCGAACCCCTGGAGGTTCTCACCGCAGCGGAGCTCAAGATCACCGGCATCTCGGAAGGAAAGGAGCTCAGCGAGATCGAGATTCTCTTCTCGCTCTCAGGCCCATCGGCCGAAGGTGAACATCATCAATGGAGTGGGGAGGCCCTGCTCGGCTGGAAGGTCCGGGAGCGGAAGTTCTCTTTCTTTCAGCTCAGGAAGCGGCGACACGTGACTCTCTCAGCCAGCCCCTTCCAGGATGTCACCGCCAGGGCGCTGGGCGCGAACGACTCCTACAACAGGATCCTCCTGCCCTCGATCGATCACTTCAGAAGCCGCCTGGATGCGGCTGTAGGTGTCGGTGTGTACGGGCACAACGGCCTGGCCGTAGGTGATGCCGATGGCGATGGACTCGAGGACCTCTACGTTCTCACCGCGGCGGGCCTGCCCAACCTCCTCTACCGCTGTGAACAGGACGGAACCTTCAGCGACGCCAGCCGGGAAGCCGAGGTGGATCTCCTGGATGGAACATCCCAGGCTCTCTTCCTCGACCTCGACAATGACTCCGACCAGGATCTCTTCCTCGTGACCGAGCAGAAGCTGGTCGTATTACTCAACGATGGAAGCGGACGCTTCCTTCACCTGGAAAATGCGATCCCGGAAAAAATCACCGGTTCCGCGACGCCGCTGTCAGCCGCAGCGGCGGACTACGATCTCGATGGGCTGGTCGACATCCACATCTGCTCCTATGTGTTCTGGCGCGGCGGCTCGAACTCCGCCGGAACCAGGCTGCCGATTCCCTACCACGAGGCCCACAACGGCGCCGCCAACATCCTCCTCAAGAACCTCGGCGACGGCCGCTTCTCAAACGCGACAGAGACCAGCGGGCTCGACAGGAACAATCAGCGCTTCAGCTTCGCGGCCGCCTGGGGAGATTATGATGACGATGGCTATCCCGATCTCTACACCGCCAATGATTTCGGCAGCAACAACCTCTGGCGCAACAAGGGAGATGGAACCTTTGAGGAAGCCACGACCGCCGCCGGGGTTGAAGATGTCGGAGCCGGGATGAGCGTGTCCTGGGAAGACTACGACAATGATGGGGACCTCGACCTCTACGTCGGAAACATGTTCAGCGCGGCGGGCCGGCGGGTCACCGGAGGGACTGATTACAAGGCCGACGATCAGCGGCTACAGGGTGTCTACAGACGCCACGCCAGAGGAAACAGCCTTTTCAGCAATGCGAGCGATGGCAGCTTTGAGGATGTCAGCCTCTCCAGCGGCGCGTGGTTCGGCCGCTGGGCCTGGGGAAGCGATTTCCTCGACTTCAACCTCGACGGCAACGAGGACCTCTATGTACAGAACGGCTTCCTGACCAACAGCAGCGAGCATGACCTCTGAAGTTTCTTCTGGCGACAGGTCGTGTCGCAATCGCCCCGCGAGGAGCTGCGCCTCCAGCGCTATCTCGATGGATGGGAGATCATCAACCGGATGATCCGGGAGAACACCTCCTGGGGAGGCCGGGAGCGAAACTGCCTCCACCTCTCCAGCGGAGATGGAAACTTTATCGACATCTCGGCGGCCAGCGGAGTCGACTATATCCAGGACGGCCGGGCTCTTTGCCGCCTTGACCTCGACCTGGATGGTCGACCCGACCTCGCGCTTCGAAACCGGGATGGACCACAGCTCAGGCTGCTGAGAAATACCTGGCCTGGCGACAACCGGGCCCTTTGGGTCCGCCTCGAGGGCCGCAGCTGCAACCGCGATGCCATCGGCGCCCGCATCAGCGTCACCAGCTCCGGCAAGACCCGGATCAAGGACATTCGCGCCGGGGCCGCCTTCCTCTCCCAGTCAAGCAGGTGGACCTGCTTCGGCCTGGGCGAGGAGAAGACGGCCCCCACAGTCAGCGTACGCTGGCCCGGGGGAGAGACAACAAGCTACGGAGCGCTCGACCCTGCCGACCGCTGGCTGATCATCCAGGGAGAGAAGCCCAGCCGGCTCCCATTCCGAAAATCAAAACAGGAGTCCCCGGCCACCCAAGGTCCGAAGGCTCCGACACCGGCCGAGGCGGAAGAGAGCTCGTCGATCGAAACCTGGCTCGTCGCCCCCGTAACAGCGCCCGACCTTCCCTGGACAGACTCGCAGGGCAGGCAGAGGCGCCTCGGAGAATTTCGTGGAAAGCCCCTGCTCCTCCATCTCTTCTCACGTGACTGCGCGGTGTGCGTCTCAGATCTTGGATCCCTCATCGCGACGGGGAAAGAGCTCTCCCGCAAGGGAGCGGTCAGCCTGATCGCCTCGGTCGATCTTGGCCCTGTCCCCGACGGCAAGCGAGACCTGCTATCGAAAATAAGCGGTCCCTCCATCGGACTTCGCTTTGAAAGAGAGACCCTCGCCGGCTGGAACATCCTTTTCCGGCACCTCTTCAACCACCGGCGCGACCTGGTCGTCCCGACGAGCTTCCTCATCGAGGAGAGCGGAAAGATCGTCAAGGTCTACCGCGGCCGGACCGACCCGGCCAGGTACCTCGCTGACCTCGGGAAGATACCCCGCAGCGACAGCCTCCGCATAAAGAAGGCTCTTCCCTTCAAGGGCAAGTACCTCTACCCGAACTTCCAGCGCGATCTCCTGGAGCTCGGAAACGCCTACAGCGAGGCAGGGCTGCCTCTCCAGGCCAGGGCGATCTTCAAATCAACCCTCACTGGCCGCGGAGAGAACCTCGACACGCTGTTCAATTACGCCATCTCCTCGGCCCAATCCGGAAATCCAGGTGAGGCCCGGAAGATCTACCTGGAGATTCTCGAGAAGCGCCCTGGCTACGCAGATGCCCGCAACAACCTCGGGATCCTCGAGGCCCAGGCCGGACGCCTGGAGCCGGCCCGCGAATATTTCAGGTCCGTCATCCAGGACAACCCGGCCCATACCGAGGCCTCCCTGAACCTCGCCAACACCTGGCTCCAGGAGGGAGACTTCGAAACCGCGGCGACCGTCTACCGTAAGGCCCTCCTTCACGATACCGAGTCGGCGAAGCTCCGGCGCATGCTCGGCTTCGCCCTGTTCAGAGGCGGCTTTATCGAGGAATCCATCAGCTCGCACAAGGAAGCGATCCGGCTCGACCCGCTCGACCTCGATGCCTATCGCAACCTGGCGATCATCCTCAACACCACCGAGGGCTACCGCGAGGCGGCGTCCATCTCCGTCCGCGGCCTCAAAAATGACCCGAACCATAGCGGGCTGCTGAACACCCACGGATTCGCTCTCTGGAGGCTCGGCGATACGGCCAGGGCCTCCGGGGAGTTCAAGAAGGCGATCTCGGCGGCACCGGACTTCGACAAACCCTACCTGAACCTGGCCAGGATGCTCGCAGATACAGCTCGCCCTGACGATGCCCTTGCCGCCCTCGGCGCCCTGCTGCAGCGGATGCCGGGCCATCCCCAGGCAATGGAACAGGTCGAAAAGATCCGCTCGGGAAATCCCTGAGCGGCCGAATCAACCCACGAGCATTCCTCCATCCACCACCAGCGTCTGGCCCGTTATATAGGCCGCCGCCTCCGAGGCGAGAAAAGCCACGGCTCCGGCGATGTCTCCCGGCTCAGCGATGCGGTTGAGGGGTATCGCCTTCAGCATATCCTCCGCTGCCTTCTCATCCTTCCAGAGGGCCTCGCTCAGGCGCGTTCGCACCAGCCCGGGAGCGACTCCGTTCACCCGGATCTTCTCCGCCGCCAGCTCGGCGGCGAGCGTCCTGGTGAGAGAGTTCACCGCGGCCTTGCTGACTCCGTAGGCGCCAAGGCCCCGCATCGCCTTGTAGGCGGCTATGGTGGAGATGTTGATGATCACCCCGCCGCCGCCGAGCTCTCTCATCCTGCGGATCCCCTCCCTGGCCACGACCAGGTAGCCCCGCAGGTTGGTATCCAGGATCTTGTCGAAGAGGGCGAGATCGACCTCGGCAAGTGGATCCATGCTGGGATTGGTGGCGGCATTGTTCACGACGATGTCCATGCCGGAGAATCTCTCCAGGGCGACAGCGAAGGCTTCACGCATGCCGCTCTCGCTGGAGGAATGCGCCGCGTACACCGCGACCCGGTCGAGGCCGGCCTCGGCGAGCTCCAGGCGAGCGGCCTCGAGGCCCTCCAGCTTCCTGGCTGTGAGGACGACCGATGCCCCCCGCTCGAGCAGCCTGCGCGAGGTGGACAGCCCGATCCCTCGGCTTCCGCCGGTGACGAGAGCGACCTTTCCTGCCAGGTTGAAAACAGATCCGCTCATCTCAGGCCCTTCCTTCCAGGCGAAAATGAGGTCGCCACGATCGGGTTTTCACGATAGCATCCCGCTTTCGCGGGCGAAGATCGCCCCAGCTGCCAAGAACCGAGAACGAGATCAAATCCATGAGAACGGCATTCTATACTTTTTCATTCCTTCTTTGCACTCTGCTGAGTGCCATCTACCCGCCGTCCGCGGCGGCGGCGGAGGGATCCTTCAGCCCCGGGCAGGTCATCCTGTACCAGGGAAAAGCCCGGATCTCACAGAAGGTGGATGACGCAAAGGCGGAGGGAGATTCTTTCAACTGCACCCTGCTGGCCATCAGCGACATCTCGGCGGCTGGCGAGAAGACGATTCTCGCCGTGCGGGAGCTGGTGCCCGCTGCCGAAGGCGGCAGTCCGGTTGCCAGCTACGATATCCTCGACATCGGCGGAAAACCCGGCCTCAAGGCGAGAGCGACCGCGATGGAGCTCGATGCGGCCCACCAGATGGTCGGAATCTACCTCCCCCTGCGCCTTGAAATGCCGTCGATAAAAATACAGGAGAAGCCCAGCTACGAGGTGCTGATCCTCAACCAGATTCCCGTCAAGATTCGCTGCGCCAGGAAAGTCGACGGCAACGTCTCCTCGATCAGCAACACTGAAAAAGCGAACTTTGATTTCCGGGGCAGCAAGGCGACTCTGAATAAATGGAAAGAATCCTATACCAGCGATAAGAAAACGGGAGCTGTCAACAGGATCGGCATCAACTACGAGATGTCGGTTTCCATCAACGGAAGCATGATCACCCTCTCACTTGACTGCGACCTCGAAGCCAAGGAGATCACCACCCTGGGAAAAAAACCGGCCCTGCGGAAGGGGCTCGTCGCCTTCAGGGCGGCCTCAGCGGCCTTCGCCGCCATGAGCCCTTCAACCGCGACCCGCCCATGGGTTGATGAGACCGGAAAGCTGCTGGATAAATCACCCTGGTCGGCGCTGGCGAGAGCTGCTCGAACCCAGCTCCAGGGCTTCGTGGAGACCTTCGAATCAGATGACGCAGGCAAGGTGCTGGCCAGGATTCTTGGAAAAATGGCTCCTGACTTCACGTTGGCCGACCTCAAGGGCAGGCAGGTCAACTTCAGAAAGGAGACCGCCGGCAAGGTCACCCTGCTGAGCTTCTGGGGCTATGGCTGAGGACCCTGCCGTAAGGAGGCTCCTTACCTGACAAAGCTGCAAGAGAAGTACGGAAAAGATGGATTTACTGTCATCGCGGTCAACGACTGGGACGAGCCCGCAGCAACGGTCGGAAAATTCGCCGCGGAGTCGAAGCTCACCCACAAGATCCTGCTCATGGGAGGCATGATCAGCCCGAAGCTCTACGGGGTGGTCTCATCTCCCACCAGCTTCTGGATTGATCACAAGGGTATCATCCGGAGCAGATCGGTGGGCTTCAACGTCGCCCACATACCCGAGATGGAGCAGAAAATCGAGAAGATGCTCGAAAACCGGAAGCTGAAGAAGTAGTCCCGACAACCCCCCTACCAGTCCGGATGGTTCCGCTTCATCCTGTCCGCGAGGAGAGGATCCAGCATGGGGACGCCGCCCATGACCACACCGGAGGCACCCGCTTCAAAGAAGGGGCCGGGGTCCTCGATGGCGGTCACGCCGCCCACTGCGATCGTCTTCACCTCCAGGCTCTTCCTTGCAGAGTATTCCACAGCCGCACGGACATTCGAAACCGCCGCCGGGTGAATCGCCCTGCCGAGAATCCCAACGCGCTCAAATCCCCCGAAGACAGGCCGGCCATCCTCTCCGAGAACACGCCTCGAAACTCCGTTCACCAGCACGACCGCGTCCGCGCTCCCAGCCACGGACTGGTAGAAGCGGTTGAGCTTTCGCCGGTCGTTGAAATGCCCGCTCTTGATAAAGAGAGGGGTCGAGGGGAGAGCCTCCCTCAACGCCAGGGCCAGCCGGCCGGAGGCTCCGGGCGCCTGGTAGATAGAGCCCTCGGCGGTGCAGACGTTCGGACAGGAGAAGTTGGCCTCGACAATGTCGGCTCCGGCCTCGTCTGCCCAGCGCGCACAGCGGCAGAAATCCTCCACCAGGGAAGCCTCGCCGCCGCCCTCGGCGGGGGTTCCGACGACACTGACAACCAGGAGCTGACCGGGGCGCAGCTTCCCGCGAGCGCGCTTCACATCCTTTCTCCAGATCTCGGGCGGCTGCGAGGGCATCCCGAAACAGACTGCCGAGGTCACCTCGGCCGGGTCACGCGCGCGTCTTCTCGCCTTTCGCAGGATCTCGTCGGAACCAGCCTCAAGGTCATTGGCCGACTCGACAAAGACCCAATTGGGAAGGGGATAGCATGGCCGTTCGGAGGTGCGCACGGTCTTGTAGGTAAGAATATCGAAGCCCAGGCGGGAATAGCACTCAACCCACCTGGAATTCAGCAGGATCCCCGCGGCGACACCAAGCCGGGAGTTCACCTTCGAACCGAAGAATTCCTTCTGTGATGCGCCCGTAATCCTCGGGAAGGGACCCTTGAAGCTGGGGCCGTTCCTGTAGTTCCAGCGGTAGGACCTGTCCCGGCGGTAGGTTTCGTTATTCATGACTTTTTTTCCGCGCGCAGGGAATCAATCGCTTTCATCAAAAGTAAAGCCAAGCAGGCTCCCCGACATCGTCCCGAGAACCAGCCTGCCGCCTCCGGCGGCAGGCGAGGAATAGACCTGCGGCCCCTCCTCCTCCCCGGGCAGCTTCCGCAGCTCGAGCGACCAGAGCCTGCGGCCGCTCGCGGGCGCCAGTCCGTGGAGCAGCCCCCCTGTAGAGGCTACCACGAGAGCCCGCTCCGCGGAATCGAGCAGGGGAGATGAGACCACGGCCCCCGCGCCGCAGGCCGCGCTCCAGAGAATCTCGCCCGAAGCCGGATCGAGCGAATAGACCCTTCCATCCCGGCAGCCGACAAAGAGCGCCTTCCTGCCGGCGACGACCGCGGTCAGGACCCCATCGGGTAGCTTCGTTTGCCAGACCGGCTTCCCGGTCGCGGCCGAGAGACACAGCACCGCTCCGGCCGGCTTCTGGGCGCTCTCGGTGAAATTGCCATTGCCGAGGCCGTAAACAATCCTGTTTCCGAGCCGAACCGGCGCTCCCCAGGCCGGCAGCTTCACTGGCGTTCTCCAGGCAAAGGCGCCCGAGCTTCCGTCCAGCGCGAAGGCCTCCAGCTTGCCGTAGCCCGACCCCGCGTACACCAACCCGCCTGAGAGTAAGGGAGAGATGTCGACATGCAGCCCACCCTGGTGCCAGAGTTTTCGTCCATCTGCGGAAGCGAGACAGTAGACGCCGTCATCCCCCGCTCCAAAGAAGACCCTTCCGTCCGCGACATGGGGGCTGGACTCCAGATGGCTGCCAGTCGTAAAACTCCAGAGCTTCTTCCCAGAGGCCGCGGCGAAGGCGTAGAGGCTGCAATCAGAGTCCTGGTGAAAGCCCTCGCCCACGAAGACCTTCCCGCCGCTGACGGCGGGAGAGGAAAAAACCGGATAGCGGGTCTCCGCCTCCCAGGACTGCTTCCCGGTGGCAAGGTCGAAGCAGAGCACCCGGCCGGTCGCGCTGAAGACGGACTGCTCGGCAAGCCCCACGAAAACCCGGGTCCCGACAATCGCGGGCGACGATGCGTAGGCCGGCGAGATGTGATCTTTGTTCATCGACCGCCAGGCGAGAGAGGGCCTGTGAAAAGCTGCGGTGCCATCGATACTGCCTCGGCGGAAGGAGCCGCCCCGGAAAGATGGCCAGTCATCACCCAGGGCCAGCCGGCCCGAAGACAGCGGCAAGGAGAGGATCAGGAAGAGTATCAGATGTTGTTTCATGAGCGGAAAGATCTCAACGATAGCCGGTCAGTCTCTGGAGGCCGAGCATCGCCAGCACCGCCAGCGCCAGGTAAGCTGTCCAGGGTCCCACCGCGGTCTGCGCGGGCAGCAGGCCCCGGCCTCCGTTGAAGAAGGCCGCC